>JAJPZA010000028.1 GCA_021204625.1 Clostridia bacterium
AAGCCGGAGTTCTGACTGATTCCAGTCCCAAGCCGCCAGGTCAAAGCACCCGGTCAGGGCCGGGCAAAATTACAGTTTTGGATTAAAAGCTCCCGGAAGGATTTCCGGGAGTTTTTGCAAAGTTTTGCAATGAAATATAAGAAATTTCACAAACTTTTTATGTAAAGTTGAATAAAAATGGCTCTAAACTATTGAAATTTTCTAACACTTAATGTAAAATAAAAGCACAGTCTAATATTCGGCAGGTGACGATTATGTTAATGAAAGTCTCAGATGTACGAATTCGATTAGTTAACAAGGACAACAATAAACTTAAGGCTGTTGCTTCCATCACCATAGATGACTGCTTCGTGGTTCATGACATTAAAGTAATCGAAGCAGCGGACGGCGTATTTATTGCAATGCCCAGCAGAAAAACCAATGACGGAGAATATAAGGATATAGCACATCCCCTTGACACCGAGACCCGTGAAATGATTAAAAAAGCTATCCTTTCGGCTTACTATGACGAACTTAACAATTAGTCACGAAGTTTTCCGTAAGTTAAACTTTTACTGAATTTGTTGGAAAAAGAGCGCCTGTTCCGCTCTTTTTTCGTTGTACGGACTTTTTCGCCCCCACCACTGCGCCCGCAAAGTTTTTGGGCGCCAAAACAGTCCCGCATGCGCGGGCTCCAGAGCAATCATACAAAAGGACAACCGGCTCCAACCGGCTGCCCTTTTTCATTGTCTCCTCCCGCCATCATCCTGCGCGGAATGCGCGCATGGACGCAGCCGCAATGAAATATGTCTTAAACATATATACAGAGCATTAAGGAGCCGGCATACATGAAAACAGGTGCTTCTGAGTTGAAATCCGCATTGAAATCCACAGCAAAGGACAATGAAAAGAGCATACCGGCATATATACGCCGCCTGTTACTCCAAACCGGGACACGCCACGGGTCCGAAATGCGCCCTGATACGGGATCTGCCCTTTTCCATTGCGCGGATATTATGGACAAGAAAGAACGGCTCACAATGTGGGCCGCCCTTTCCAAGATCTAAACTTTTCGTTGCAGTGTTGTAATCGGATGTAAGTTACAGGTTTCTCCGGCGCAGCTGGCGCCGGTGTTTCCGTCATATGAATGAAAAGATGAAAGGTCCTGCCGCGAGGGGCGGATCACGGATTAATCATCGTTGCCTTTGCGTCCCCAGTCCTTAATGAACTGTGCGAACTTGGGAACCTTCCTCTCGTCGCTGCGCTGGATGGTGTCATTCACGGGCTGAGCCTGCTGCTGGTACTGAGGCTGCTGATACTGAGGCTGCTGATACTGGGCCTGCTGATACTGAGGCTGGTACTGCTGTTGCTGGTACTGAGCCTGGGCCTGCTGCTGATACTGCTGCTGGGCCTGGGCCTGCTGCTGGTACTGCTGTTGCTGGTACTGGGCCTGAGCCTGCTGGTACTGAGCCTGCTGATACTGCTGCTGGGAAGGCTGCGCCTGGGACTGCGCCTGCTGCTGAGCGGGCTGTGCCTGGGCCTGCTGCTGGTACTGATTCTGCTGGGGCTGCGCCTGTGCCTGGGACTGCTGCGCGTAAGGATTCTGGACGTATCCCTGCTGTGCCTGCACGGGCTGGCCGTATATCATCTGGCCCTGGGAGGCAGAAGGCTGAGCGGCGCGGGGCTGTGCATAGGACTGCTGCGCGGGCTGGTTGTAGCCGTACTGCGCGGAGACAGGGCTCTGTCCGTAATTGGTGCGTACGGATGTGGGCTGCTGGCGGTAATAGGGCTCGGCCGGACGCTGGTTGTTATTGATGGATGCCGCAGGCTTAGAGGCGGGCGCGTTGTTTGGAACGATGTTGGCCTGAGGGAAGCCGGTGGCTATTATGGTTATCTCCACTTCGTCCGCAACGTTGGGATCGATGCGGGCTCCGAAGATGATGTTTGCGGATGAGTCAACGACGTCTGAGACAAGCTTTGCAGCATTTGTCACTTCGTCGTATGTAAGGTCCTGCCCTCCTACAATATTGAGGATGACGCCCTTGGCTCCTTCGATTGTGGTGTCAAGAAGCGGGCAGTTGACGGCGAGGCGCACGGCCTCAAGAATTCTGTTGTCGCCTTTGGCGACGCCTACGCCGAGATGGGCAATGCCCTTGTCCTTCAGGATGGCGCGGACGTCCGCGAAGTCGAGGTTTATGAGGGACGGGTTGACAATGAGCTCGGCAAGGCCCTTTATGCCCTGCTTGAGGATATCGTCAGCCACGCGGAGCGCTTCCGTAAACGGAGTGTTCTTCTGGACTACGGTCTTCAGCTTGTCGTTCGGGATTATGATGAGGGTGTCAACATACTTCCTGAGATTGTCAAGGCCCTTGACGGTGTTGTCGCGGCGCTTGCGGCCCTCGAACTCGAACGGCTCTGTTACAACGGCTACGGTCAGGATCTTCATGTCCCTGGCTATTTTTGCGATTACGGGAGCGGCGCCGGTTCCTGTGCCGCCGCCCATTCCTGCTGTTATGAAGAGAAGGTCCGTTCCCTTCACTGCTTCCGTGAGAGCATCCTTGCTCTCCTCTGCAGCTGCCCTTCCGGTATCGGGCTCAGCTCCGGCTCCGAGACCGTTCGTGAGCTTTGCGCCTATCTGTATTCTGTTTGTGCAGTTGGAGCAGGCAAGTGCCTGGCTGTCCGTGTTGACCACATAAAACTCCGCGCTGGTGATTCCAGCGGATATCATGCGGTTTACGGCGTTCCCGCCGGCTCCGCCCACGCCAATAACCTTTATATTGGCCTTGCCGGAAAGGTTCGGAACCTCCGGCTCGTTCTGCGCCGGCATCGAACCCTGTGAATAACCATAGTCGTTGAACATAACTGTACCTCCGTTATAGGAAAAAGAAAAAGTTTAGATTTTATGGAACCCTGGGCAAGCCGCAGGGGAATGTTCTGTTTCAGGCCCGGCCATGGCGGCCGGATTTTCGGACTCCGCTTTTGGAGCCGGATGCTGGATCTGTTTTGGTCCGGATGCTGAATCTATTTTGTTTGGTCCGGATTTTGGTGCCGGATTGCTGGATCTGTTTTGTTTGGTCCGGATTTTGGGTCCGGATTGCAGCCGGTTTGGCGGGCCGGATTTTTGGCCCCTCTTTTAGAGCCCGGGATTATTTGGCCTTGACGGCGCGGGCGTCGTCCAGGGCCATGTTCAAAAGCGAGAATGTGGACGAGTACTGAGGCTTGTCGTAGTAAGGAACCTTGGGGGCCACGATTTCGATGCCCTTTTCAAGGCGGCTGGCTATGTGGTCCGCCGCGCCGCGGATGACCTTCACTCCCTCGCCTGTGATGTTTATGGGCTTGCCGGAGATGTTGGCTCCACGGAAGGAATCGGAGCACTCGTTTATGGATGAGCAGATGAAGTCAAGGCCGTCACGGATCTTGTCGCAGATGTCGGTTGTGGACACCTGGTATAGCTTGCCTTCGTACATGCACTCCTCTTCGGAAGCGTAGTTCTCGCGGGCATTGAGGTTCACTGTGGTTATGAATGTGGATGCCACCTCGAACGGAATCTCCAGGGCTTCGGAAACGAAGAAGGCTATGTGGCCAATGCCTACGGAGAATGAAGATGTGTACAGGAGGCCGTTGCCGCAGATTACGCTGTATGAGGATGAGATATAGCCGAGGTCGAAGAGGACGGCAACCTCGTCCCTCTTCTCCGGCTCTATGAGATACATTGCCTCCGCGTGAACGGACGGGATTAAGCGGATGTCCGTAAGCTGCGGGAAAGGCTTGAAAGCTTCCTGGACGCAGGCTATGAAAGCTCTGGAGCACATGTAGAAGCAGAACCTGCCCTGCAGGCTGTCGCCTGTGGAGCCGATGGGGTTTATTACCTTCCTCTTGTCGGAAAGCACGTAGTACAGGCAGCCGTGGCGTATCTCCACCCATCTGTCGTCGGGAACAGGCGTGGCCATCTGACGGAGCTCCTTCTCGTCCTGCGGGGTTATGCGCTTCACGGACTCGAAGCTTAAAATCTCATCGTGGTTTATGAGCCTGAGAAATTCGCCCGGCACTCCGATGTATATGGACTTGAGGCCCTTGTTGGAAGCCAGTGTCCTGGAGATGACATTGGCCACGGCGTTTTTGAAGCTGTCCAGGTCCAGAAGGTCTCCCTCAGCATACCCGTCATACTTCGCCGTGTATTTGCTTTTGATGATGAAGGTGCTGTTCACCCCTCTGTCTCCGACCACCGCGGTTATGTCCGAGGACCGGATGTCAAGCACTGCAACGTAACTAGATCTCATAATTCTATTCCAAAAGATATTTATTCACCGGGCACTGCGCCCCGGTCCTGCAACGAATATATGTGAACTCCTTATGGAGCAAATATCTTAATCATTGTCCGTGACCTTTCCGGAAGGCTGGTATGCGGAAGACAGAGTTCCGTCATTGAGGTAATAACAATAGATGTATCCGGTCAGCTTGCTCTCCGCGTCAAGCTGCACGAACTTGCTGTACGCCGCCGTCATCTTTTCAAGCAGGTAATCCTCGTAATCATAAATCACAACCTGGATTCCGCTGCGAAGCTGGAAGATTACGTTGTTTCCAGCATAGGATGACGTGCGCTCCACGATGTATATGCTCTCAACAGTTGAGCGTATCGGGGCCCCCTTTTCAAATGACTCGGAGAAGGATGCCTGGAAAGCCTTGCCGAGGGCAGCAGCCTCTTCCACGTAGGATTCATCCGGAATGCTGAGCATGACGTTGGGGGACGGCGTGTCGCCGGTCGTGTTCATTGTATCGGCTTCACTGTCCGCCACACGGATAAGGGCTCCGTCCAGATCGTATACGTTGTACGTGCCGTCCCCGTTGTCATAGACGTAGGTTTCTCTTCTCTCTAAGAGCGTTATATTTATTGTGCAAGGAAGAATCTTTTCAAATGACGTGAGCGTGTAGTCGCAGTTCCAGTCCGTGAGGTTTTTGGAGATGTCCTCCTCCGAGACTGTGTTTATGAGCTTTCCCTTGTACAGGTCCATGAAGTTCTCCTTGTACCTGGCAATCTCCTCATTGGCCGTCTCGCTATCCTCTCCGTACGTGTAGCTCTCTATCGTTATGTTGATGTTGCGGACAGCAAAAATCACGCCGATGCCAACAGCCAGGGCGGCGAGAAAAATGAAGGTTATCACTACGACGGTTATGACTCTAAGGTACTTCATGGCAACTGTGTTCAGATCTTTATCGGTTTACAGCACGCTGCATATCAGGGCTGCGAGAAGGGTGAGGTTTATCACTACGACGGTTATGACTCTAATGTATCTCATAGCAACTACATTTAGACCCTTATAGGTTCATTGTACACTACATATTGTGGATTTGCAACAATATAAACGTAATTTTACAAATAGCTTTGCGTATTGGCACGGACCTGTTTTTGGTCTATGCCATTTTATTTAAAAGAAAGAGGTTACTGTCAACCCCTTCGACAATAACCTCTGCGCAAGGCCGCAAATTGCAACCATTATTATCAATATTATGTTGTCTCCGGGGCGATATCCTGCTCTTACTTAACCATGCCCAGATCGGCTGCATACTGATCCATGTTGGACTCCAGATCATCGAGAGTTTCCTGAATCTGATTGTTGACTTCCTCGTACTGGCTGTACACTGCGTCAAACTCGTTCTCCACATCGGAGACCTGTGAATTGAGGCCGGAGATGATGGCGGCGTTGACTATGATGAGCACGAACAGAACCGCAACGATTCCGATTATGGAGAACATGAGGATCTTGTCTCTCTTGGAGAGCATCAGGGAAGACTTCTTGGCAGCTCCGATATTCTCAATCTGTCCTGCCTCAAGCGTCTGCTTGTTCTTGTACTGGCGGGTGGTCATCGTGGGAACGAGGTCCTCGTTCTCCTCTTCCTCCGCAGCAGGTGCGAATGCAGGGGCTGCAATGGCTGAAGACTGGGCTACCACTTCAAAAGCCGCCGTGCTGTAATCGAACGCCTCCTCAACGGGAGCTGCCGCAGCAGCCGGTGCTGCCGGAGCTGCATCCATATATGTGTTCTTTGCTCTGAAAAGATCTGATGTTACCCTTGCATCCTGCACAAGCTGTGGACCGGCCTGCATTGTCTGCTGGGGTGCGGAGAAGGTCTGCTGGGGTGCGGAGAAAGTCTGCTGAACGGGCTCCTCTACGATTTCCTGCACCGGCGCGGGCGCAGGGGCTGTCATATCCTTTACGGCGCCATTGTCGTCATAGAAGTCATCAAGACGGGCGTTCGGGTCCATGATATGGCGGAACATTTCTGAAATGTGAGAGTCATGTCTTTGATCTCTCTCGTTGTCGGCGTATCTGCGGTCTTCCTCTTCATCTACCTGGAAGCGGTACCGCGTAGGGGTTGCGACAGCCATGATCTTTCTCCTTTATCTTAATATCTTGTTTCCTATCCTATTATATATATGCGCTCACCTGCGCTCAGCCACTCTCAGCTTCGCGGAGGACGCCCTTGGGTTTAGGGCTATTTCTTTCGGCGCCGCCGTTATCGGCTTGTTGTTGACTATTTTGATCTCGCTCTTCTTCCCGCACACGCAGACCGGAATGTTCCTGGGGCAGATGCAGTCCGCAGCCAAGAAATTGTATGCGGTCTTCACTATCCGGTCCTCTAAACTGTGGAAGGATATGATTGCAAGCCTTCCTTCCGGCTTAAGCCTGCGGGCCAGGGCCAGGATGCATTCATACAATCCTTCGAGCTCCCCGTTCACCGCAATCCTCAAAGCCTGGAAAACCTTTCTCTGAGGCGGCCCGTTCTGCTGGAACTTGTACGGGATGACATCCGCAACGGTCTGTGTCAGGTCATTCGCATATTCGAACGGGTGTGACACCCTTCTTCTGACCACTTCCGCCGCTATCTGGCTTGCGAACCGCTCTTCGCCGTAATCCCTGAAAATCTGGGTAAGCCTCTGCTGGGTCTCGCCGTTGAGAATGTCCGCGGCGGTCAGCTCCTGCTCCCTGTCCATCCTCATGTCCAGCGGCGCGTCTCCGGCCATGTATGAGAAGCCGCGGCTGCCGTTATCTATCTGATAACTGGAGACTCCCAAGTCCAGGATTGCTCCATCCAGCTTCTCAACTCCCGTTTCATCCAGAACAGCTTCAAAATCCTTGAAATTGCTGTGGAATATCTGATACCGTCCGGGAAATTCGCTTAAATTCTCTTCTGCCGCCGCTATGGCGTCCAGATCCAGGTCTGTGGCTATTATCCTTGATCCGCTTGTCCTGCGGAGGATTTCCCTGGAATGACCGGCGCCGCCTAAAGTGCCGTCGAAGTAAATTCCGTCATCCTTCAGGTCAAGGCCCTGCATGCACTCTTCCAGCAGCACCGGAACATGGCTGAAAGCTGCCATAATCAGATGCCCAGCTTCGTGAATGCCGCGTCGAAGTCTGCGTCCTCTTCGGCGTAGTAAGCGTCGAAGACTTCCTTTGCCCAGATTTCGACGTGCGTGACGGCGCCGCAGATTTTGATTTCCTTTTTAAGCTTCGCAAACTCTCTGAGCGATGCCGGGACCATCAGTCTTCCCTGGTTGTCTATGTCCACGAGAACGGCTGACTTTGCGAACACTCTGAGGCCCTTCTGCCTGTCCGTATCCCCCATCGCTATCTTGTTGAGCTCGGCGATTTTTTCGTCGAAAGCCTCTTCCGAGAAGACGAAGATGCAGGAGTTCGTGCCCTTGGTGAAGTAGAGGTGTTCGGCGTCTCCCTTCAGGCGAGCCGGAATTCTTATTCTGTTTTTGTCATCGATCTGATGATCATACTCGCCTACTAGCTGCGTCATATTATACCCCTAGTGAGTGTTACGCTGACAATATACTCCACTTAAAAACCATTGTCAACCACTTGAGGTAATTTTTTGTAAAAAAAAGTCTCATTTTTGGGAATTCTGACCACCACCCGCCACTCGCCGTCCAACGCCGGGGCAATGCATGCATACTGCAGGCTCAATTCCGGCAAATCCGCTCCGGCCCCTTTCCTTCCGCAGGCAAAATCCAGGGCGCCGTGACCACCCGGCGTCCAAACGCGGTCATCCGCCCCTGCCCTTCCGGCCATGGGAACGATTATACGAATTCACGTAAAACTGCCGGCAAAGGCTTTACCCCCGGCTTCGCCCTCCGGGCCTGCAATTTCGGCGGATTTCGGCAGAATTCATATGAGCAACGGCCAAAAATTAGTTTACAATCCCGGTTTAGTATGCTAAAATACAAAAAGTTAAAGCGAAAACAACTCAAGGAGTTAAGAATATATGCCCCAGATTAAGTCCGCCCGCAAGCGTGTTAAGCAGACAACCAAGAGAACGCTCAGGAACAAGAGCATCAAGAGCGCCGTCAAGACTGAGATCAAGAAGATGACGGCCCTCATCACAGCCGGAGACAAGGCAGCCGCACAGGCACGCCTTCCCGAGACTTGCTCTGTAATAGATTCCGCGGTTTCCAAGGGAGTTCTCAAGAAGAACACAGCATCCAGAAAGAAGAGCTCACTTGCGCTTAAGATCAACGCCATGGCTTGATTCATAACAGGATTTCCAGGCGGGTACCACACCCGCCTTTATTCTTGTAATAGCTATCCAAATAGATATTTATAATGATTTTTATGCATTTATGCATATAATGCTCCCGTAGCATAATGGATCGTGCGCACGCCTCCTAAGCGTAAGATGGCGGTTCGATTCCGCCCGGGAGTACCAAATAAATATCAATATATATTAATGAAAAGCAGCTTGAAATTATAATTTCTGGCTGCTTTTGCTATATAAACCTTTTACAGCCTTTAACGTATTTGTACAAAATAAATAATTGTATTATTGCATAAAAAATTAATATATGCAGGCCTCCACTCCACCTTCAACTCTGTGAATTATTTCCTACTGCATTTGAGTAAAAGAAAAGACCAGACAGGTTGTATATCCTGCTGGCCTTTTTTATAAACAGTAAAGTCAAGACTTTTATATTCAAGGTAAACGGCTAAACTGCCGAATGCAATATAATTTTAGCAAAAAAACGACTCAGAATGGACAAATACAGCCAAAATTAGGAGGGCAACGGTCTATCCTTTACTGTTAATTATTCCTCTACTACAGCAGGTCATCTATCTTGATTACCTTTCTATAGTAGCCTGTCGGAGACTGATAAATAATCTTCGCATGTGACTTTGTAATAATCCTGCCCATGCAAGCCTTGGTGTTAAGATTCCCGCCTAACAGCTTGAGGTCAGCCTTGTTGCCGGGCTTGCACTGCATGAGTCTGAGCAGCTCATACAGCACATAGCACTGATCTGAACGATTCAGGTTCATGAAAAAGCTTCTCTTGGATTCCAGGATAGCTGAGTAATCATGGCATCCACACAGCTTTCTGTAGCACGGCATCCCAAGCTTTGAGACAAAATTGTCAAAAAGAAGCTTTGTCTCCGCCTTTGTTACAGGATTTGTCACGCCAGTATTTCCTGCCTTGCACTCCGATACGAAAGTGCACACCTTCTTCAAGACGGGAATGCATTCTGCATCGAGGAACAACTCATTTGCATTGCATATTGTTATCGTATTTCCGTTGCATCCTCTGAGGTAAACATAGAAGCCGTCCCTGTACATCAATGTATTCTTCTTGATGCGGTCGAGAATGATTTCAGGATATACAAGCCCAAGGTGCTTGATGCAGTACCGCTCTTCTGCGGCCTTGCCGTAACCGTACATCTTCGCATAGTAACTGGGATATCCCTCAATCGTAATCATGGCCCTGTTGAACTTATCCTTGCTGCGAACAATCATGAATGAAGAGTTTACAATATTGTTGTAGCCACCATACTGCTCAGTGTCGTTTATGGGCTCAGTCATCTTGAGCGGAACAAGATTTTCCGCACGAAACTTGGATCCAGGCTTTCCCGATAACATCTGCTGATTGTAGAATCCCCCGTGGGCCGATTCAGTCATGCGCACAACTGAACCCGTATTCTTTGACGCTATCGCAGCAATCCTCTCCCTGTCCTGCGGGGTCCAAGCTCCCTTGACTGTTGTGTAGAAAATCTTTGAGATGTCAATATCCTCCTCTGTGGAAAAGGTTGAAAAGTTCACCCAGTTCCAGAATCTGACACTGATGACATTTCCGGCAACTATATTGAGATATGCGTCTTTAGCGTGATGAAGATTGTTCATCTCCCTCACCTTTACAATCTTGCAGGCCATTCTCAACCTGTTTGTAGAGGAAGCCCTTACATTGACAACCTCTGCATCAGGCAGCAGCTTGCGAATGAATTCAGCTGCTATCTTAGCGCTGGCCTCAGTAAACTCTAACTGGCGGCTGATGTAAGCGTTCCTTTCATCCTTTGTCAAAGCGGTCTTGCGCACAAGTCTGGAAAACTTTGCGGATGTTATCATGCCATGCTTAAGCAGCATCTCCCAGAAAGAGTGCATTGTTCCCTGAATTGCGTCTTCCAAGGGATAGTTATCCGCCTTGTGCATGTTCGTGGTCTTCAGGACAAGAATGCGGTTGTTCAGGCTGTCATCGAGAATCTTCGACTTGGGGTAGATGTGGTCAATATCGCATACGTTCTGATTATACAGATTGTCAAGTGACAGGCGCTTCCCCGTGTACATGCAGCGCCCGCACTGCAAATAGTACAGATACAGCTTATCATCTGACTTGAAGTCATCATTGGGACGGGCGAGAATTTCATCATAGAAGTCACAGCCCATTCTCGAAGCATCATTTGATTCCCTGAGCGTCCTGTACAGGTCCAGGAGCTTCTCCTTTCTTGTAAGCGGCCTTTCGCCAGGCTTGCAGCAATCTTCGGGCTTCTTCCAAGTCTCGACAAAAACCTTCTTGGGCGCGGATCCAAAGATGCCTACAATTTCCTTGACAAGCACAATGGCTCTCCAGACTGACCTCTTCTCTGCGGCAGGAGCTCGGCTGAGCCTGTCCGACACTGCCTTGTACGATACATGCTCCTCGGGCAAATTGTTATTGCGCATGTTGACGGCCTCACGGAAGCCTTCATTGCCATAGAGATACATGAAGTTCTCAGGCTTTGCTCTCATTGCCTCGATGACCGACAGGGGAGCCTTGTCCTCCCCGAGGCACCGGCTGCTCCTGATTCCTGTCAAAAGCTCCCTTGAAAGCCTGCTCCATCCGGAGTATTCAAGCTTGCTGAGCTTTATAATCTCACTGTCCGACAAAATCTTGCCGTAATGCTCCCTTATGCGGGCCTCCACCCTTGACTTGTCTGAGAGGACGGTGCTCCATAAGATGATGTTCTCGCACATCTCCGGATACTTGTCCTTCTTCTTCCCGATGATGCGGAAATCCACATATGATGACATTGAGGAGCGGAAATCCTTGTACAGTCCGGTGAAATCCGAAAGTTTTGTTCCCTTGGGTATTATGCCTGCATTTATCATAAGCTTGCGGCATGAATCCAGCTCCACCTTCCTGTGGGTCTTTGCATACTCGTATATAAACTTCCTGACGGCTTCGTTCTTTTCACCGTTAAGCTTCAGGCAGTTGAGCTCGTTAAGGAAGTTGAACTCCATGAACAGAAAAGAATGCTTTGGCAGGACATCCTGATCCGGAAGATATGTGCACTTGCCGGTGAGCTTGCGGATAAACTTGTCTTCGGACGCACTCTTGTCCACCACTTCATCAAAGTTCCAGGGAGTGATCCTTTCATTCCCGCGCCCCTTGTTGAACACGGCACAGGAAGCATCCCCCTTCAGAGGCCCTACATAATAGGGCACATGAAAGGTCATAAGCTTGAGGATCTTTTCCTTGACGGTCATGCCATCCTGCTCCTCGTCAAGAAAGCTGAATGTCCCGGACGCATTGTCAAGGATAGCCTTAAGCTCAGCCGCATGAACCTGGTAAGGCAAAATGATGTTGTCCACCGAGCGGAGCAGCGGCATGAAAGTTCCTTCAGCCATGTCCCCGGCAATCCTGGGGTCATCCACTTTCAGGTCATCCTTAAGAAACTTATAGAACTGCTCCTTTGTGCATCTCGGGAACTTCTTTGACCCGTCTCTTCCGACATATGCCGCATAGTTGTTCACGCATGCAGTCTTTCCGGAAGTCTGATAGCGGAACACATGGCTGTACATTGAAGGATCCGTCTTCCTGACGTATTCCCTGAGTCTGGAAAGATCTTCCATATGCTTGCTGTACATGGCGACCCTGGCATCCGATATATAACGATATCCGTCCATTATCTTGTTCAGCACAGACCAGTCATATACGGACTTGAGCTGTCTGAGAATGTAAGCCGCATCATCGCCGTAGTTTTCAGCCACAACCGGCAGCACGCTATCTTCAAAATCTGTCGTGTTGAATGTCACGCTGCTGAGGGCATCGGAGGAATCCGTAAGAAAGAGGCCTGAAAGCTTGAACGTGCATCCGGTCACAGCCTTGAGCAGATTGACCATCGCCATGCTTGTCATATCCTTTGAGGTCTTGCTGACACTGTAAATCCCGCAGAGCTTGTCCAGCTTTTCAAGCTTCCATAACTTGGAATCTGTCAGCACTGACAGCACCTTGTCCATATCCGGAGTATCCAGCGTGGGAAGATCCTTATCCTGAAGCCATGCGTTCGCTTCATTGATGGTCTTCCTGATTGCGCTCTCATCCTGCGAGTCAAAATCATTGCCTTCGAATAGGAAATGGCCGCGATTCTTCAGCGTATGGTGTATTGCGAGATACAGAAGCCTGACATCCTTGATTTCCGCTCCATGCGCAAGGGCCGACTTGAGATGGTATATGGTAGGATACTCGGATGAATAGTCTCCGTCATCGTATTCATCGTCGGCGAACAGGGAATCATGACCGGACAGTCTCTCATCCTTGTCTTCTGCTGCGAAGAAGCTGTTGTCAAGCCTTACGAAGAACAAGGGATCCTTCTTAGCGATTTCATCTGCGAAAAGCTCCTGCAACAACATGATGCGCTGATGCTTTCTGGAAACACGCCGCCTGGTGACTCTGAACTGCCTCCTTTCCTGAGCCGTCTCCGCTTCCTCGAACAGGTAGCTTCCCCACATATCCTTTCCGCGCTTGCGCAGAATGTTGTATGACTTGTCCGTGCAGCACCATCCGACTGAATTGGTACCGATGTCAAGGCCAATGTAATAATCTTCCATATTCTCCCCTTCATAATTAAAAATTCAATGACACAATTGCCAGTAATTTTGCAATGCGGAGCAGATTGACAATCCAGCCGTATCGTAATAGAATATTGATACGCAAATGCGGCTCAGAACCAAATACATAGTTCAAAAAAGCATTTAGCGAAATCGCCGAGAAATCGGTTCCGCACGCTGTGCGGGGTCTGCCCTCCGGGGCAGATTTTTTTATGTCTGGTTTCTAACCCCTACATAATTATTATAAACTCTTTTCTGCGCGTTCAAACATGGAAAATATCACATGTAAAAATAGCTTTACATCTCATAAATTTAGAAATCCATGAATCCAAAATTTTGTTACTGCTTTTTATATCCGTATATATGTGGATTTGTGTATGAAAACTGCAAAATCAGAAATCAACCAAGGCCTTGAATTTTTTCAGGGCCTCAAATTTTATGCGCATCTGCGCACATCATTCGCGGCCGTACCACTACTCAGACTTATTCCCGATCTCCGCCCTGCCAGTCTCCCCCGCCGGAGACGAAAAGGCCCCGGCTCGCAGAGCCTAGGTGGCGGTCATGCCTGTTCAATTACAGAACATCGCATTATGAATACTTCCACTCAATCACAGTCTTCTGCTCAACCTCGTACTTCCAGTCTTCAGTTTTTAATATGCGGTACAACAAACAGTATCAGTGATGCCTCAACTGCATTGAGCTCCCTAAGCTCATCCTGCCAGTATTCCTGGCGTTCCATAAGTTCCATAACATCCAGTCCTGGGTGGACATGGGAATCCTGGGGTCCAGTACCTTCTGAATTTTCTGGATCTCCTCTTCAGCCTCATCCATATCTTCTTTAACCCTGCACATCGCACGTGACACATCGTTTGTGTTGTATGGTGTCCATTTCTCTGCCCTGCTAGGGTCAAGGTACTCGACTATTTCTCGCAGCGGCTGAACTCAATTAGCCTCACGCCGTTCTTTCTGAATTCAGGATTGACTGACATCCCTGTCCTTCTTATCCCCTTTCCTCTGCGGGAAAACACGCAGAAATCATATGGAAGCCGGGCCGGCAATCCAGACTGTTCCGGAAATGCCGGGCATCATCCAGCGGCTCTCCGAATCGCCGCTATCCGTACATCCACTCTATCTTGACCTCAACCGGCTTGTAATCATCTGTATAATCCTGCTCCTCGAAAATCTCCTTCAGGAGATTCATACTGCTGATGGCTTCCCTGGTCTCCTCAATCTCCTGCCTGGTTTCCTTAATTCCTGCACAACCGACATGATGGTTTCATAATCCGGGTTGCCGTGCAGAGCTTCCATGAGAAGGCCTTCATGCTCCGACAGCCTGTGCTCCTCGCTGCGGGCATCCTCGAAGGCATAATGCATGCTGTTCACATCATACGGCACCCAGTCATCTGAATTAGGATGCCCCATAAACTCAACAATCTTCGCACTCCTGCAAAAAGAGACAAGCAGGACGCCGTTCTTGCGAAAACACAAATACGCTGACATAATTTTCCCTCCTATAAATATTTGGAATGCCCGCGCCGCACGCTGATTCTGTCCGTTCCCGGCAGAAGACCGCGCCGGGCAAACGAGACTTAAACTGTCTGTCATCCGATGTTCCACTCTATGTTTGCCGGAATCCATTTTCCGTCTTCATCATAATGGCCGTCATCAAATATCCTTTCCAGAAGCTCCAAATGGGCCCTGGCGGTCAGAATCTCCTTCAGATCGTCCACAGTATCCTTATAGTCCCTGATAAGATCATAGAGTGCTCCGGAATCCAGATTTGCCTGAAGGGCCTTGTCCAGGAGATGGAAATGCTCTGTCTTCTCCTTTTCCATCTCACCCAGCTCCCGATAAGCATGCTGAAAGCGGGTCATGCTGAACGGCACACATTCGAGTGAATTCGGACTTCCGATGGCGTCAGTAAGCAGCGTGGGGCATTTGATTGTCACCAAATGGGTTCCATCCTTGCGGAAACTGAGACACACAGACATGACTGCACCCCCTTTAAACTGCGAATTCATGAAATGACGGCTCCGGACAAAAATGCAGGCGTGGAAATGGCACTGACCTGCATGAATCTAGTTTTTGTCTTTTACGGGATTTACCAAAAAAGTTCATATATATGCCGTTATCGGCACAAAAAATGAAGGTGACGGGATTATATCATATAGGAAATTGTTTGTAAAGCCCTTTTTTAAAAGTATTTTTGACATGTCTATATTTGTTAATATATGGGCACATTATAGAAACTAAAATCATATTTTCCGTATACCAAAAAGGCTCCGGAGCTTGTCCGGGGCCTTCTGTCTGGCTAATGTGTTAATAATGGGATTATCTCTCCTTGGCATGGAACATTACGGCGATTGTACCGGGGCCGCAGTGAGCGCCGATGACGGGGCCGATGGGCTGGAACTCAACGTCGGTTAAATCAAACTCTTCTACAAGCTCATCCCTGAACTGCTTGGCAAGCTCCTCATTGTTTGCGTGGAGAACCCAAACTTTGTACTGATTGATGTCCAGGGCCTTCTCGCGGACGATGTCCTCCATCTCCTTGACGGCCTTCTTGAATGTTCTGGGCTTGGAATATGTAAGCAGCTCTCCTTCATTGTCTATGTGGATAATGGGCTTGATTCCAAGCATGTTTCCAAACACCTTTGTCACGCCTGAAATGCGGCCGCCCCTGTACAGGTACGTAAGGGATTCCACAACGAAGAATGTGGCCACATGGGGGATGAAATCATCCAGAAATGCATCCATCTCATCCATTGAGGCTCCCTTCTTCCACTCAAGGGCAGCATAGTATGAAATCATGCCGGAACCAGCGCTAATGGACTTGGAATCCTTGGTGCGGATCTCGCGCTCCGGATACTTCTCCTTGAGAGACGCGATGGCTGCGTCCATTGCCGAGAACGTGCCGGAGAGCTTGTGTGAGAATGTGACGTAATAAATGTCCTCTCCCCTGGCAAGGACGGGCTCGAAGTACTGGATATAGTCATACTCGTTGAGCGCCTGGGTCTTGGGAACGGCGCCGTCCTTCATCTTGTCAAAGAAAGCTGTGAAATCTGTGTTCTCTCCCATGTCATAATAGATGAGGTCATCTCCTTCCAGAATGTACGGCATGCGGATGACGTTGAGCCCGAGCTCCTTGACTGTTGTGTGCCAAAGCTCGCAGTTAGAGTCTATGAAAAGCTGATACATTTTACTTTACCCCTTATAAGCATATCTGATCTGTTATACGTCACTGCACTGTGGAAGGATCCACGAGAGCAATGGTGAATTCCAATGACACGACGGTCTTGCCGTCCACTTCGCCCACGACGCTTACCTTGTGAATGAAGGACATGGCCCTTAAATGAGTTGCTGTGAACACCACGGTGTCTCCCGGGCGGACGGGATTCTTGAACTTCACATGGTCCAGGCCTGTGAACATGGTTATCTTTCCCTGCACCTTGTCTGCCATGAGCATGCAGGAACACTGGGCCGCCATCTCGCAGAGGATAACCCCCGGAACAACCGGATTGCCGGGAAAATGGCCCTGAACGAAGAACTCATCCCCGCGGACAGTGTACTGGCCGCCTGCGGTGCCGTCTTCATTTTTCCAGGCCTCATCCACAAGGAGCATGGGCTCTCTCTGCGGAAGGATTGCCTTCAACTCTTCTCTGTTCATATGTTCCTTACCTCTTATTATATGACAAGCGATGCGGCGCCACTTAGGAGCTTCTCCGCCTGCGCCGTTATCTCTTCTATGATCTCCTTGCAGGTCTGCTCTTTTTTAACCATTCCGGCTATCTCGCCGCAAAGGAACGAGCCGCCCTCTTCATCCCCGTCCTTGACGGCCTTTCTGAGAGCCCCTGTGCCGAACCTGTTGAGCTCCTCCTCCGAAGCCCCGGAAGCCTCCATTTTAGCGTACTCTCTTGCAAACGGAGTCTTAAGGGCCCTTACCGGCTGGCCGAATGTCCTGCCGCTTACCATTGTGCCGGTGTCGCTGGCCTTGAGGACCTTCTGCTTGTAATTCTCATGAATTGTGCATTCCTTTGCCACAAGGAACCTTGTACCTATCTGGACGCCCTCCGCGCCGAGCATGAAGGCCGCCGCCATTCCCCTGCCGTCTCCGATTCCGCCGGCAGCGATTACAGGAATGCTCACTGCATCCACGACCTGAGGCACGAGCGGCATTGTATTGGCCTCTCCTATATGCCCGCCGGACTCGCCGCCCTCCGCAACGACGGCCGTAGCGCCGCGCTTAGCCACCATCTGGGCAAAAGCCACGGACGCGACCACAGGGATGACCTTAATCCCGGCAGCAAGCCATGTCTTCATGTACGCCAGCGGATTTCCGGCTCCCGTTGTGATTACGGGCACATGCTCCTCCACAACGACCCTGGCAACCTCTTCCACGAAGGGGCTCATAAGCATGACGTTGACGCCGAAGGGCTTGTCCGTCTTCTCCCTGAGCTTATTGATTTCAGCCCTGAGCTGCTCCCCGTTGCTGTTCATTCCTGCAATTATCCCAAGGCCGCCGGCCTCCGACACAGCGGACGCAAGCGAGGCGTCCGCCACCCAGGCCATGCCGCCCTGGAAGACGGGATACTTTATTCCAAGAATTTCTGTGATTCTGCTTTTGATCATGATTCTCTCTCTGAAGCGCTCTCCGCCGTGCCTGACGCCGGCATGCAAACAGCTTGGTATGGCAGCAATCTGCAATCCTTATGCCGATATGCAAACGGCTTAAACCGGATGCGCTTTACAAGATTCATTATACCGAATACAGGGACGGATAGTCAAGGAAATGGGTGCCATATACAGCAGATATGCAACATATTGCAATGTTTTGTCCATTTTCTCGCATTATCCGAAAGGCCTCTGCATGTGTGCAAAGGAGACCGCATGATGCAGCTGTTTTCCGGACCGAGTGCCGTATTGTACAATGTGCCCTGAACGGTCCGCGGAAGGCAGGGACGATGTGCGAACCTCATGGCATGTTTGGCGTATTGAGAGTGCCAATCTGGCATATTCATCAAGACCAGTCTGAAGGTGCATGCATGCGGCCGTTCTCTATTCCCGTCCCGGTCTGAATCCTTCCGGTCTCAGGCATAATTTCCGCAAAGAAAAACCCATGGGGCGGGTGCACCTACACATCCATCTCATGGGCAATTGCATATTCTTAGTTTACTGGTCTGCCGGCGTCACTCGGCGTAAACTTACCTTCCTGTTATGTTCCCGCTTTTGCGGGGCTAAATGGCCTTTCGGTTATTTCCTCGCCGCAAGCTCGCCATCCAAGACAAGAAGCGCATGAGCATCATCTCCGAGAAGCTCCACTTTTGTAAGAAGATCTGAAGCGCTCTTCTCCTCCTCAAGCTGCTCCTTGACGAACCAGTTCAGGAACTCCATAGTTCTGAAGTCTCTTGCCTCCAGAGCTGCCTCATCTATTGTATTGATGAGTGAAGACACATACTTCTCATGCTCCAGTCCGGCCTTCACAGGCTCTGCAAGGGATGCGAACTTCTTGTCCGGCTTAGCGATGGCCTCAAGCTTTACAGACACGCTGTTGTCTATGAGATACTCGCGGATCTTCTTTGCGTGGCCCACCTCTTCCTCGCACTGGCACTCATACCAGTGAGCGAAGCCTTCAAAGCCCTTGTCCTCGTAATAATTGGCGAAATCCAGATACAGATATGCGGAATACAGTTCCTTATTGATCTGGTCCATCAAAAGATCTGTAACTTTTGCGGTCAACATAACTTAAATCCTCCGGTTAAACATATATTAGTGATGCTGGAAGCCTCCCCCAGATCTTCCGCCCTGCGGCGGCCTGACATCTGCTCCCTACACTATATATTATAAACACTTTCCGGAGGTTTTAAACAGTTTCCGCAAAAAAACTCCGTAAATTTTATGCAATCTTCACAAAAGCCCGGCGCGCCGGTTCAAATTACAACCCGCTATGCAATTAATTCTGGCAGGCACGCTGGCTTTTACTGAAACAATGCATTCCGGCAAGCGGAAAGGCTGCATTTGAAGCTTCAAATCAATATGCCTGCGTGTATCCTGAGATGCTTACCCAAAGATTGATACGCTGTATCCATACTCTACCGTAACGGTATTGGAGTATGTGGTGTCATATACAACAGTGCCCTCAGAATCTGTTATGATAAGCTCTTCATCAGTTGAACGGGCTGTCAGACGACCTTCTTCCATCTGGACTGTTGTGGAAGATGTGTACTCTAATTTATAGCCGCTGTCAAGCTCAAGTTCGACGACGTAATCGTTGTACACCCAAACAAGGGAACTGTCATCATTCTTGCCGTACAGCGACATGGATCCCACGCCGTTATACAGCACATCACCATATTCAGGCTTCGCAAGATTGGCATAATACAGTTCATTCAGCATGAAAGATACCACATCTGTCTCAGTTATTATGCCGTCCGCACTTGAAATGCTGAAAGCTCCGCCTATGTAATAACCAGTATATACGTAGTTGTAGAGAATGTAATATATATTGTCATAATCGGTTGAAGACACATATTCTGAATTACTGTTGCTTATATAATCCTCATAACTCGAATATACATAAAAACCGCCATTGCCATCACTTATGATATACGAATTACTAGCCCCGTCCCCGAGATCCTCATAAACGTAAAGTTTTGAGTTGTCCTTGTCATATGCATCAATGCTGACCTCTGTTGTAGTCTCGTCGCTGAGCTTATCCGTGATAATGATTGTGGATGCAGCATAATACGAATTATTATAGCTGCCTGAATTCTTCAGGGCATCCGACAAATCTTCAAAGGACTTTTGAGTTATTTCTTCAAGCGTGTATGTATCACTCTCTCCGGAGCCAGTCTGGTTGTCATCATTTGGATCTTCATCCGGGTTCTCATCCGGGTTCTTATCCGGGTTCTCATCGGGACCATTCTCAGTATCGTCACCATCGGAGTTGCTATCGTTAGAATCTCCCTGGTTTTCTTCTCCGGTTCCGGACTGGTTATCCTCTCCATTCTCGGATCCGTTGCCTTCGGACTGCTCTTCGTCAGAGCCGTTGCCTTCGGTTCCGTCTTCTCCAGAGCCATCCTCGCCAGATCCGGTTTCTTCGTCTTCACCTTCTTCAGTACCGGTCTGGTTGTCCTCGCCTTTCTCGGATCCGTTACCTTCGGACTGCTCTTCGTCAGAGCCGGTCTCTTCGTCTTCGCCATTCTCGGAGCTATTGCCTTCAGTCTTATCCTCATCGGATCCATTGTCTTCGGACTGATCTTCGTCAGAGCCGTTGCCTTCGGTTCCGTCTTCTCCAGAGCCATCCTCGCCAGATCCGGTTTCTTCGTCTTCACCTTCTTCAGTACCGGTCTGGTTGTCCTCGCCTTTCTCGGATCCGTTACCTTCGGACTGCTCTTCGTCAGAGCCGGTCTCTTCGTCTTCGCCATTCTCGGAGCTATTGCCTTCAGTCTTATCCTCATCGGATCCATTGTCTTCGGACTGATCTTCGTCAGAGCCGTTGCCTTCGGTTCCGTCTTCTCCAGAGCCATCATCGTTGGCATCGCCTTCGTTTCCATCTGTTCCGTCTGCTGCAGAACCATTGCCGTCTCCAGAAACATTGCTTGATCCGGAGCCGCCAGAATTGCCGGTAGTTCCCGGGGTCAAAGAACCATTGTTATTGCCATCATCATCGCCGCTGGGTTCAGTAGCATCGATGGTTTGATCTACAGAAGATCTGCTTGTCTGGCTTGTAAACCAAATGGTAGCGAAAATTACCGCTACAATAAGAGCAGCTGCCAGTATAGCCAGCAAGACTTGCTTCAACACACTACTTTTTTTCATTTCTCTCGTTACGCTCCACTATAACGTTAATCCTCTCAATCCGTGTTGCATAGAGTGACAGGTGCGCAAAGCATATCACAAGAAGGCAGTGTAAAGCAACAGTTATCTTCCAACAGAATGGAAACTAAACATTTAAACGGCAGAAATGCAATATTATGTTTATAAAATGACTTTTAAAACTCCATTAAATCATGCCACAGCATGCTCATTCGCAGTGCCGGGAGACGGCGCTGCGTGCCGGACAGCCAATGCGTTGGGTGAGACAAGCTGTACCGCCGTGGTCCTGGAGACGGGATTGCGGGGCAGGACTGCACCGGAAGATGCAGCCAGGGGCTTCCCGGCTTCATCCGCTGAAACGCCGGGAGACACAGACGCAGATTCATAGTCCCTCCGGAGGGCTCCGAGGAGCCTTGAGACATCCACAGGGGAGAGCTCCACAAAGGTGTCCATTACCTTTGCCAGGAACTTGTACCCTACAGGCACGGCAAGCCAGATACTGCCGCCAAGGCATCTTTCATCCTTGAAATACTCCTTCTCCACGTTCATGATGCAGCTGTATTCCGTGAGCTTGTAATACGGCTTCCTGCACACTTCCCCGCTTGAGAGCGCAAGACCTATGCACACGGCCTTGCGCCGCTTGCGGAGGACGGCCTTGTACGGCACCTTGATATATATCCTGGGCTCCACGGTGTACTGAACTTCATCAATGGCATCCGCAAGATTGCCCATGCAGACCTCATACTTCTTGTTCCCTTCCTCCAGCACGTAAATTCCGTTGTGCAGAAGCGCCGTAACACGCTCCGACGAATCCTTTACGGAACGGACGAGGCAGTTCACAGACAGGGGCAGAACGCAGTCCTTGTACAGAACGTGCCACGTCTGGGGCATGGTTATCTCCACACGCATGTCCCTAATCCCGCTGATGACATTGGGATTCAGCCGGACCTCGCGCAAAAGATCCGAGTAATTGTACCTTCCGGTCCTGAACATCCTGCTGATTATGCTTCCGTGCATGCTGTACACTTCCGCACCGTCCAGGGAACGGACCATATGGTTGGCATTGTACAGGATATCCATAGAGACCTTGTCTCCAGTCTTCCTGAACATGACGGAATACTTGGACACGTGCATGCAGAGCCTTCCATGGAAGGACTTGTCTTCCGGCAGAAGAACGAACAGGCCCCTTCCGGCGTCCACAACGCATCTTTCCAGCACTTCCGCATGAAAACGCCTCATGTCCCCGGCATACGGCGCAAGCAGCATATTGCGGAGATGCACCGAATCCCACTTGCCAATGATGCGCAAGCACACATCCGTTATTGTGAACCTTATTCCGCTGCAGGGAATGTTCATGACGCAGAACCTGCCGTTCCCGGCTCCGGTGAAGCTCATGTACTCTATGGGCACGGCCGTGTACCTGTCTTCCCCCAGCCTTACTATCCCTGCGATTCCAATGCGGCGGATGTCCCCGCCGAACATGTCCCTGTCCCTGGGGCAGAGGCTGTCATACACAGCCTGTGCACTGAAGGACCTGACGCATTCCTCCAGCTGGTTTGCCTTGAAGCGGCACCTGAACCCTTCTGTAAAATTCCTCTCCCGAAGAGGGCGGATTACGGACACATCCTCCCCTGCGCCCTCATGCATACGTATGTAATATGCGTATCCGACGATCATGTTGTCCAGCACCGGATATACCTGTGCAGTGTAATCTGAGTCATACACAACTGATCTGATCATATCTAAAAACCTCGCTAATATATTTTACGGATCTTCCCACATCCTAACGGATGAAGCTCCGCCGCTTTCAAATTGTGTTTACTCGTACGCATCTCTGCCTACACGGCACATTATACACTCCCGTTTGCAAATTGCAATAGTTTAAAGTAATTTGTATAAAAAAGTCTCATGTCTTTTTTCTTTAAATAACTGGATATGAGAATATATTCCTATAAAATAGCATATAAAATTTCTTTAAATTTTCTAGAAAGTCTATGGGAGCCTCCTTTTTATGCCTCTGATACGCCTGTGTGCTTCATTCTGCCGTTCCGGAAGGATATCCACAGGAAGAATGCGCATCTATATACAAGGACCTGAAGGCTGCCTGGGAGCACTGCTCCTTGGATTCCTTCTGCAGGTGCGGAAGCCGCATATACGAAAAAAGGCCGTAACCACAGGCTCTGGCTGATGTTACGGATTATGCGCGACGAAGACTATATATAAAGTGGATAAAGAGTTCAGAAGACCAGCAGGTCCTTGGTGCGGAGATCCATGTTGCTTGCAAACATGCCATTGCGGTCCGTGATGACGGAAAAGACCTTGCTTGCGGCGGCGGAGGCATCCTTGCCGTATGCCGCGCTGAAGGCGGCCATATAACGGTTGAGATACTTGGTTGCAACTCCATGGGAGATGGCGTTTACACGCATGCGCATATACCCGTGAAGCCCTGAGACCTTCTCCACTTCCGCCACTCTGGAAACCACGCAGTACTTCTGCAGAAAAGCATATCTCTCATCCCGGCACAGAAGAACGGCATCCTTTGCGAGCCTGCCGCCATACACCTTCTCCATGTCCGCCTCTGACGGGAATGACTTGTTCACGGATGCAGCGTAGCAACTGTTTTCCGCCCCTATTACGGCGCACACGCAGACGTCTTCCGCGGAAACCAGCCTCTTAGCCTTTGACCCGCGCTTTCTGGAAGCCCTCTTCATGGCGGGGTCCAGCCTGGTGCCCTTGAAACTTTCCGGGAAGTATGTTTCCGCCGTCTCATTTGAACCCTTGAATGATATTCCGGTGTCCATGGCATTCCTCTGGATGGCGTGCATGACCTTGT
>JAJPZA010000022.1 GCA_021204625.1 Clostridia bacterium
CGTGACCGGTTCATTCGTCTAAATGGTGACAAAATCATACATCACTGACATCTATAACCATCTCTTAGCGACGCACATATGTAAAAGCACCCTCCCGAAGGGTGCTTTTTGGGGGATGAATGATATTCCAAGGCCTATGACATATTCCAGGCGTTTTGCGGACCTCGGGCAGATGCCTTTGCTGTGGGCGTTACAGAGAGCGTATGGCTTCCACGGGCTTTTTCTTTGCTGTCATGTAAACCGGAATGAATGTGCCCAGGAAGGCTACAATGACGGCAATGGCGAGCATCATGACGACGCAGACCGGAGTGAAGACCACTATGTTGACCATCATGCCGAACAGGCTGAACAGCAGGCTGTTGGCGCATGCCGCGAATATGCCCGTTATGATTACGGCCAGAACGAAGCATATCAGGGCTATTATGGCCGATTCCGAGAAGAAGATCTTGAACACGTCCGAGCTCTTGGCACCCACCGCTCGCAGGATGCCTATCTCCTTATTCTTCGAGGTTATGGAGACTGAGATGAAGTTGAAAAGTAACAGAGCCGCGAAGACAGCGAAGACGATGCCGGCCACAAGGAAGACGATCGAGAGAGTGGCCACCATTTCATTGGCGTACTCAATGTCCTCGTACAGATTGTTGTCCAGCGAATAATACAGAGTTGTCGCCTCGTCCAGCGTGTAAAGGCTGTTCATGAGCTTTTTGGCCCAGGACTGGTCCTTCTGCACGGGGATGGCCATGTATTCGTAGAAGGCGTCAGAAGGGCGCTCATAGTATATCTCTATATTCAGGCTGTAATCCAGCCGGATGCTTGTGTTGTAGGCGCTGTCCGGAATGTATATTCCGTTGTTGCTGTTCCTTCCCATCATGTCCGTGTAATAGAATCCGACGACCTTGAAAGTCCCGGCCTTCACGAGGCTGCCCCATCCGCTGGTGTACTGGGAGATTGTAATCTCCAGGGCATGCTTTGTAAGATATGCGCTTATGAAATCCCCTGTCGCGGACATTTCATCATCCGTAAGATATACACGCGAGCCGCTGTCTCCCGTATAATATCCGTTCCTGTACGCATCTATCGCATCATGGATGCCGGGCACTTCAGTGCCGTCCTGATCCGTATATCCGTTATAATCCCTGTAAAGGTCCGTGCTGTCAAAATCACTGCCGGTATAGCTGCGGCTTTCGTTATAGTACTGGGTCATAATGAGGCTGTACAGGTCATTGAGGCCCAGAATGATTTCATCGCTTGCCAGCGTGTGGCTGTCATGGCCGGATATGAATACGGCCGGAATTGTGCTGGATCTGCTCTCATCGTATGTGTTGGCCATCCGTGTGGACTGGCTGCCCACCATGTCATCTCCGGAAACGTTTCCCACATCCATGAATAAGGTCGTGTCCGTGACGGCGAAGCGGGAGTACATGTAGTCTGAGTAGGATTCCCCGGCCTCCGTTATGTCCGTGTTCTCCGATATGAATTCCGGCGTCACGAAAATGGCTTCCTGGATTCCGTCCTGCAGATACGCCTCAAAGTTGCTGTAATCCTTTTCCTCGGCGTATCCTTCCTTCATGTAATCATACTTTGAAGGCGTCTCGCCCGTGTCAATCACGCCGGTTATCTTGAAGTCATCCACGGAAAGGCCTATGAGGTCCTCATAGCTTTCAGGAACCGTGGCCGCCTCTTCCATGCTCTGGCTGTCATCATTATACTCATATGAGTACACGGTGCAGTGCAGGAGATAGTCCGCAAGATAGGTGCTTACGGCAATCTCGTCGTCCGACGCGGGATATGTGCCAATCATGTCATTCCTGAGGATGTTCCCCTCCGGAACGTACATGGCCTTGCTTATGCCGGCAAGGGAATAATATGTGCACCCGGACAGGTCGCTGTCCAGACTGGCGCTTCTGAAGCTGGACCTGTATGAGCATCCGTACAGGGCCTCGCTTGCATCCATGCCGAAATATGCCGCGTCATCCGAATTGAAGTACGAATCCCCGAATTTGATCTCCGTTTCCTGCTTGTTGTTCTGCTGGTAATACGTGTACGTGTAATATTTGGCGTATGACTTCTCCAGCGTGAGGTATTCCTCATCCCCGGAGGCGAAGGTGCTGGCGGCAACCGTGTTGCCGTTGTACATCATGAAGCATGACAGAAGGCCGAATACGACGAAAGCCACAAGAGACAGGAGTATGGTGAAAACAAGCCGTACGGGATGGCCCTTCAGGCTGGATGCGCCCATCTTTATGGCCTTGCCTATAGGCAGCCTGGAGCGTATGAGCCTGTCTTCCTTTCCTGCCCCTGCCTCATCCTGGGATAGCCCGGCGGCCTCATCCGTACGGACGAAGGACTCCCTGGAATTGTCTTCTGCAATCCTGTTGGCAGCCTTTGTGTTCCGGATCTCCGCGTCTCCTGAGACTATCATGACGCTGCCCTGTGAGGACAGGAACGCGCGTATGGCCTCATAATTGTCTGCCGTGAGCTGCGAGCCGTCATCTATGGAAAGGATCTCCGCGCCGATTTGTTTTACGTTGGAGCTTACCTCCACCGGCTGCTCGTGGACCTTGGTTATATCCGATATGATGCGCCCGTCCGAGAGCTCTATTATGCGGTCTCCGTATTCCTCCGCAAAGTCCCTGTCATGAGACACGACAATGACGAGCCTCGTTTTGGAGAGGCTTTTCAAGGTGTCCAGAACCTGCCTGCCGGTGTTGGAATCCAGCGCGCCCGTGGGCTCATCCGCCATTATTATCTGCGGGTCCTTTACAAGTGCTCTCGCAATTGCAATCCTCTGCTTCTGGCCGCCGGAAAGAGTGTTGGGCTTTCGCTTTGCAAAATCCTGCAGGTCCACTTCCCTAAGGATTTCGGCCACCTTGTCCTTGACCTGTTTCTGGCTCTGCAGCTCCAAAGCGAGGGCCACGTTGTCCTCCACGGTGAACTCGCCGAGGACGTTGTACTCCTGGAACACGAAGCCTATGTACGTGTTCCTGTAGGAGTCAAAATCCGCCTGGGAGAAGTCCTTTGAGCTTCTGCCGTTCACTATGACCTCTCCGCTTGTGGGCGAATCCAGGCCTCCCACTATGTTGAGGAAGGTGGACTTTCCGCATCCGGACTTTCCGAGGATGAACACCATCCCGGTGTCCCCGAACTTTAACGTTATGTCATCCAGGGCCTTCAGCTCCGCGCCGCCCTTGTCTTTGTATATCTTTGTTAAGTGTCTGACTTCAAGCATCTGTAAAATCCTAAAGCTCCGCTCTGTGTCTTCTTATTTGCCCGCGCTCCCCGCAGGCTGTTTTATCAAGTGAAATATAGCACGCGCAAAGGGGAAAAGTCAATAAAACCCCTGTCCCGTTTTTGTCCCGTCTTTAGTTTTGGCCCGTTCCGGCATGTTTTGGCCGGTGCGCTTTTGGCTCAAATACGGCACTTATGACGGCTTTAAGGCCGTTTTTGCCTTTTGGATGGCTCCGGCGGCAGCCACTCCGGGCCGCGGGCCCGTTGCAGGACTAAAAGCGCCCCGAATGGCGCTTTCTGCCTGCAATCTGCGGGGAATCACAGCGAGCGGATGGACTCCACGGGCTTTTTCTTGGATGCACAATACACAGGAAAGAATGTGCCGAGGAATGCGACCACAACGGTGATGGCCAGCATCATGAATATGGATGCCGTGCCGAAGACTACGGCAGACACGTATATGTAGAACATGGACGCAAGCAGGCTGTTGATGTATACGGCGAGGCATGCCGTGATTATCACGGACAGGACGAAGCATATGATTGCCACTAAGGCCGATTCCGAGAAGAATATCTTGAACACGTCCGTGCCCTTTGCACCCAGCGCACGCAATATGCCTATCTCCCTGTTCCTGCCAGTTATGGAGACGGTTATGAAATTGAAAAGGAGCAGGGCCGAGAATACGGCGAACACGAGGCCCACGACAAGGAAGATGATAGACAGGGTGTCAATTACGTCCGTGACGCTGGATACGGAAGAATACATGTAATTGCTGGCCGTATAGTATATGGCATTATCAGTGTTGTACAGCCTGGACATGAAGCTTTTAAGCCAGGACATGTCCATCTTCAAAGGCACGACCATGAAAGTGTACGGGCTGTCCGGATAGTCCGCGGATGATTCCACATAGTCCGTGTGGCTGTAATTGCCAAGCGTTCCGAACACTTCTTCAGAGCAGTACATGACATTCGTGTAACTGCGGATATGCGTCTCGCTTCCAAGCATGAACCCGGCTACGGAAAGGCTCTGCATGCAGGACGTGCTGGATGATTCATAGCGGAACAGGGAGATATTTATGGGATAATCCGCAAGGTATTCCTCTATAATCTCAATGAACTCTCCCTGCTCATCCTCCGGAACCGGCGCCATGGCGCTGCTCCAGATGACACTTTCGTCCGTATCATATGATGCGGCCATGTATGAGTAATAACCGCTGATCAAGCCTTCCATGGCCGCCTGGGCGCCGGGAATGAAACTGAGGTTTTCATCATACGTGCCGTAATATGCCGCATACTGCTCAGCATTGTCCGCAAGAGTAAGACCCTCCGCCTGCGTTTCGGCTATGTCCTGCACATAGTCCAGAAGCAGTATAATCTCATCCCCTTCAAGGTCCCTGTCTTCGCCGGACATATGAACCGGCAGGTTGTTCGCGCCGGAGGAGCTGTACGGGGAAATGTAGTAGATGTTCTCATTCCAGGCGGCGTCTGCGGGTTCCGTTATATCCGCATTGCCAACGTCCCAGGCCAGGACGAAGCTGGATGACATGTCATTGAAATAATCTGCCGTGTATATATAGCCGGAGTCGCTGTCCGACGTGTATTCCTCCACGAATTCATCCGTTACGAACAGGCTCTCGTCTATGCCGTTTGAGAGGTATCTGGAGAGCTTGCGGGAATCCTCATAGCTAGCCTCCTCCGTCTTCATGTAATCATACTTTGAAGGCACTTTTCCGGTGTCTATGATGCCTGTTATTGTAAGGTCCCCTATGCTGGTCTCCAGCGTCTCGCCTATGAGCTCTTCTTCCGTCTCAAAAGTCTTCGTAATGTAAGAAACAGCCCCTGTGCCCTCATCGTACACGCTGTATTCCAGGGTGCTGTTCAAAAGGGCCTCGGCCGTGTAGCCGCTTATGCATACCTCACCGGCCGTTTCCGGATAGCGGCCTGTAATATCATTGCGCAAGGCGTTCCCCTCAGGAACAACGAGAGCCTTATACGTGGAGAGCGAATAATATGAAAGTCTGGAGGCCTCTGAGCTGAGGCTGGCGTTGTATATCGTGGGGGAACATGAGCAGCCTAAAAGCACATCCTGCTCATCCGCGCCGAAAAGCTCTGCGTCCGCCTCGCCGAAGCCGGTGTAATCATAAGTATAGCTGTAATAAGTGCCGCCGGAGCCGGTGTTTGTGGTCTGCCTTGTAATGAGGCTGCGCTTCTGCACGGTGAAGTACGTGTCATCCCCTGCCATAAAGCTTTTGGCCGCCACGGTGTCCTTGTCATACGTCATGACGCATGAGAAAAGCCCGAACACAACAAACGCCACAATGGAAAGGATTATGGTGAATACAAGCCGCACGGGGTGCCCCTTTATGCTTGTGACACCCATCTTCACTGCCTTGCCGAAAGGCAGCCTGGAGCTAATGAATCCGCTCTCCTGGCTCTTCCCTTTGCCGGGTTTTTCCGCAGGCTCCGCTGCAGGCAGGCGGCTGCTCGTATCCGCCTTAGAGAGTTCCTCCAAAGGCTCCTCTGCGGGAGCGGATGACGGGGTCTGGATGAAGGACTCATATGAATCTCCGGAAATCCTGTTAGCCGTCCTGAAGGAGTCTATTTCAGCCTCCCCCTTGGTTATGATTACAGATTTGCCGGAGGATATGAAGGACCGGATCTCGCTGAAGTCTTCCTGGGTGAGGCCGGCGCCGGCCTTTATGGAGAGGGTGTTTTCGCCGATCAGCCGGACGTTGTCCCCGGAACCCAGAGGCTTTGCCTCCTGCGTGATCCTCGTGATGTCCGAGATGACCCGTCCGTCCTTGAGCTCTATTATCCTGTCTGCAAAGCTCTCCGCAAAATCCCTGTCATGTGACACGACAATGACCAGCCTTGTGGAGGAAAGAGACCGGAGGGTCTCAAGGACCTGGCGGCCGGTGCCGGAGTCCAGCGCGCCCGTGGGCTCATCCGCCATTATGATCCTGGGGTCCTTCACTAGGGCGCGGGCTATGGCGATGCGCTGTTTCTGCCCGCCGGAAAGGGTGCCAGGCTTGCGCTGGGCGTATTCCGCAAGGTCTACCTCCCGCAGGATTTCCGCCACCTTATCCTTAGTGTCCTTCTCGCTCTGCAGCTCCAAGGCCAGGGCCACGTTATCTTCCACGGTGAACTCCGGAAGCACGTTGTACTCCTGGAAGACGAAGCCCACGAAGGTGTTGCGATATGCATCCAGGTCTTTTGCGGTGAAATCGCTGAAGTTTCTGCCGTTGACAGTTATCTCGCCGCTCGTGGGTGTGTCCAGTCCGCCGACACAGTTCAAAAAGGTGCTCTTGCCGCATCCGGATTTTCCGAGTATGAAGACAAGCCCCGTCTCCCCGAAGGAGAGCGAGACATTGTCCAGGGCCAGCGTTTCCGCCCCGCCCTTGTCCTTGTATATCCTGGTTAAACCGCGGATTTCCAGCATGCGATATGATCCTTGCGTTCCAAGGGCAGAAGGCCCCTGGATGAGCTATATATGGGTTTCTTTTGTATTTGGCGTGAAACGCGTCACAGCGAGCGGATGGACTCCACGGGCTTTTTCTTGGATGCGAAGTATACCGGGAAGAAGGTGCCGAGGAATGCCACTATGACGGCGATGGCCAGCATCATGAGGACGCACCAGCCGCTGAAGACTATGAGCGTGACGTGTATGAGGAACTCTGCCTGGATGTACAGGTTGACGCCCCAGACGGCCACGCCGGTGAGAATGAGGGCAAGGGCCAGGCATATGAGCGCGATTATCGCTGCTTCGGAGAAGAAGATCTTGAACACGTCCCCTCCCTTGGCTCCCACGGCCCGCAGAATCCCTATCTCCTTTTGTTTGCCTGCGATGGACACCGAGATGAAGTTGAACATTAAAAGGGCCGCGAAGACTGCGAACACAATGCCGGCGATAAGGAAGATTATTATGAGCAGGTCCATGACCTCGTCTATCTGCTCTATTGTGGAGTAGAGCTCATTGGACATGGAGTATATGACGCCGGTGGACTCGTCCGCCTTCTCCAGCTGCTTCATTATGGGCTTAAGCCATGATGACGTCTTGTGCTGGATGGGGACTATGATGTAATAGAAGTCCGCGTCGTCCGGAAGAGAGTAGTTCAGTGTGATCTCCGTGCGGGACCTTATGCGGATATTGTCCATCATGCCTTCCGAAAGGTACAGGCCGATGCTGCTCATCTCTTGCCCCGTGTAATACCCGGCGACTTTGAGCGTGCCGATGGATGATTTTATGTTGGGCTGGCCCTCGCAAAGGGCAATGGTCACAGGGTTCTCTTCGAGGTATTCGTTGACCATCTCATACATCCCGGGCCTTTCGTCATCCGTCACCCTGTGGGATTTGTATGTGTAGTTAGCTTTCTCACCAGACCCCTCTTCCCCGGCAGCAAGAACAGAATAATCATAGGACCCGGAAATCAGGCCCTGCATGGCCCTGTACACATTGTAAGTGACCTCATCCTCGCTCTGGAAATTCCCGTATACGAATTCAACCACGGCCCCGCTGTACTCATCTCCGTTCAGGCTGTCGTATACGGAATTCTTGAAATCGTCATATACCTTGTCCATGAGCCAGACTAAAGGTACCACGGCCTCGTCATCCGCAAGGGACGTGCGCTCCGCCCCGTCTATGAAGACTGTTTCCGCGGAGTCCTCTCCGTACACGGCAAAATTCATTGTGTACTCCCGCCAGGATTCATCCAATTCCTCGCCGTCCGCCGGAGCTGCCCCGATGTAATAATTGTACTGGGAGACATCAAAGGCCGAAACCGAAGGCATGGCGCTGTACGCTTTGCTCTGCTGCTCTATATACGACCTTGTGACCAGGAAGTTCTCATCCATGCTGTCCGCAAGATACTGGCTGAATTCATAATACAGGTCCGAGTATATGGCGGTGGAATCGGTCTTCGCCATCTCGTCCAGCCCGCTGTATCTGGAAGGAATTTCGCCGGCGTCAAAAATGCCGGTTACGGTGAAATAGGTGTCGCTGCCGGTCACGATATGATGGCCTATGACGTCCTCTATGGAAGAGCCGAATGAGACAGTGCCCCAGTCCTCCTCTTCCTTGTAGCTGCCCACGTATGAATCTATGTCATCCGTGTCCGAGAACTTGGAGCGGATTATGGACTCCGCGAGGAATGAGCTTATGCAGGCCTCATTGTCCTCCGTAGGATAAGAGCCGTACAGAAGGGTGCGGACCGAGGTCCCCTCCGGGGCGTACACGGCCTTGTTGAGCTGAAGCTTGTAATACAGCTCGTTGGATGAAAAGCTTGCGTTATATATGTAACTTGAATCGGTGATGGCGAACATGGCGTCCTCCACCCCCATTGCCTCCGCGTCCGCTTCGTTGAAATAGGTGTGCCTGGAGTAATCCTCCGAATCAACGGTATCATCAAGATAGTTGTACGTGGTTGTGGTGTACTGGTAATACTTGGTGAGGTTGAGGTACTGGTCCTCAGCCTTTGCAAAGCTCTTTGAAGCCACGTCCGCTATGTTGTACGTCATGAGGCATGACAGGAAGCCAAAAAAGACGAAGGCTATGACGGACAGAAGGATTGTGAAAGCCAGCCTCACGCGCTTTATGCCAAGGCTTGAGGCGCCCATCTTTATGGCCTTTCCCATAGGCAGCCTGGAGCGTATGAACTTTGTTTCCGCGGACGGCTCCATCTTGTCCAGGGCGAGGCCCGCCGGTGTCTCACCGGTGTCCATGAATGACTCCACGGCATAGTCATCATTGATGCCGTTCGCCTTCTTGAAGGACTCCACTTCCGTCTCGCCGTTCGTTATTATGATGTCCCCCGCCCCTGCCGAGACGAAGGCCTGTATGTCCCTTAAATTCTCCTCCGTAAGAGTTGAGCCGCCTTTGACGGACAATATGTTGGGCCCAATCTGACGTATGTTGCCACGGAACTCTTCCGTCTCCTCACGGACCTTCGTGACGTCCGAAATTATCCGGCCGTCCGAGAGCTCTATGATCCTGTCTCCGAACTGCTCCGCAAAATCCCTGTCATGGGAGACCACAATGACAAGCCTGGTCTTGGAGAGCTTTCTGAGCGTGTCCAGGACCTGCCAGCCCGTGCCGGAGTCCAATGCTCCCGTGGGCTCGTCCGCCATGATTATCTGCGGGTCCTTTACAAGGGCCCTCGCTATCGCTATCCTCTGCTTCTGTCCGCCGGACAAGGTGTTGGGCTTGCGCTTTGCAAGGTCCTCCAGCTCCACTTCCCGCAGGATCTCATCAACCCTGCCCTTCACGTCCTTTTCCTTCTGGAGCTCCAGGGCTATGGCCACGTTGTCCTCCACGGAGAACTCCTCCAGGACGTTGTATTCCTGGAAAACGAATCCCACGGACGTGTTGCGGTACGCGTCAAAGTCCGCCTCGGTGAAGTCCTTCGAGCTCTTGCCGTTCACAATGACCTCGCCGTCCGTGGGAGCGTCCAGGCCTCCCACTATGTTGAGGAATGTGGACTTGCCGCACCCGGACTTGCCCAGAATGAACACGAGGCCTGTGTCCCCGAATTTTACGGACACGTCATCCAGGGCGCGCGTCTCCACGCCCCCCTTTCCTTTGTATATCTTTGTCAGGTGCCTGACTTCAATCATGCTTCAATCCCCCGCAATCCCCCGGCAATCACAATGCAGCCCATATGCACGCAATATTGCATGCACTGCTGCATACACCTGCGCGCTTTGCATTATACACCATAAATCGTCCGGATTGCAATATGTCCGCATATGCAAATTTGCCGCATATATTGCAATTTTCAAGCTTTTTGCAAAAAAAAGACGGAACAGAGAAACAGGCGCCCGGAAAAAGGGCGCCCGCATGTCAGATGAATTATGCCGCCCTGCGGAAAATCACAGGGTGCGGATGGCCTCCGCGGGCTTTCTCCTGGCCGCGAAGAAAACGGGAAGGAACGTGCCGAGGAATGCCACAATGACTGCTATGGCAAGCATCATGAGGACGCACCAGCCGTTGAAGACGATGAGCGTCACGACCGTGTAGAACGAAGCTCTGAAATAGCTGTCGAAGAACATGACCAGAACGGCGCAGACTATTACGGACAAGACGAAGCATATGAGCGATATTATCGCCGATTCAGTGAAGAATATCTTGAAGACGTCCTTTCCCGAGGCCCCAACGGCGCGCAGGATTCCTATCTCCTTGTTCTTGCCGGAGATGGACACCGAGATGAAGTTGAAAAGCAAAAGGGCGGCAAATATTGCAAGAACAATGCCCACGCCGAGGAATACTGCGGACAATGTTTCAAGCAGGCCGCCAACTGTGGAGACTATGTCGTACAGCCTGTTTGTGGACGTGTAGGATACCGTGCTTCCATCCATTCTGTGTATGACGGAGCCGAGCCATGACGAGGTCCTTGTGATTGGTATCACCATGCACTCGTAGTACGCGTCCTCCGGGAATTCGTAGTCATAGGACCATACAAAAGACCAGTCCAGATCCAGTTTGTCATACACAGCCTTTGACAGGTACAGCCCGGCGTTCCCGATGTCTGAGCTGTCATACCATCCCGCAACTTTCAGTGAGCCTGCAAGGTCTGTGTCCCGGGATACGCCCGTCTGGCTGAATATGGTGATGATTGCGGGATTCTGCGCGAAGTAATCCGTGACGATGCCCTCCAGAAACTCCCTCACTTCATCCGTCTCCACATACATTGTGCCGGAGATCCTGCTTCCGTCTGATAACGGTTCATAATACCTGAAGAAGCCGTCCCTAAGACCCTGAAGAGCCGGATACACCCCTATGTCCACACCGTCTGAGCTTAACGCTGCCGTCTGGAAGTCCTCGTACTCCTCTTCATAATTCTCATCCCCGGAATGAACGGAATCAAAGTCGCAGGAGGCTATGTTCATAAGGTAGCTCAAAGGCACGGCCACCTCATCATCCGCAAGGGATGTGCGGGCCTGGCCGTCAAAGAAGTTCACGTCCAGCGAGTCCTCGCTGTAATACATGTAGTCGTTCTCGTAATACAGGTCCCCCGGATTGCCGTACGGGTCCTTGGAAAATGAGACCATGTAGCTGTATGACTGGTTGAAGTAATACTCCGCCGGGTATTCATTCACCACTTCCTTTGAGGAGAAATAGTTCTGTGTCACAAGGAGGCACTGCTCCAGCCCGTCCTGCAGGTAATATGTGAAGTCCGAAGCGGTATTGCTGTCATACGTTCCGTCCCGGATGGAGAGATACTCGTCCGGCATCCCGCCGGCGTCAAAGATGCCGGTTATCTCAAACGCCGCGGAGCTGTTCTCATACGAGGTGCCGCTGTAGTCATAGCTGTCGTTGACATACAGCACCGTGCCTATGAGGTCCTCCATGACGGACACGTCATACTCGGGCGCATTGGTTTTGCCGTCCGCATAATCATAAAATTCGGAATGCAGCAAAGCCTCGGCCATGTATGAGCTAATGCAGGCCTCATTGTCTTCCTTGGGATATGAGCCGTACAGGATGGCGCCGCCCTCTGCTTTGGTCTTATGGTATGCGCTCTCTTCCGGAGCGTACAGCGCCTTGTTTATGGAAATCTTATAATATGCGTAATCTTCGCTGCTTACGGAAATGGATGCGTTCCAGACATTGCCGGGCACCGCGCATCCGAAGAGCGCGTCGCCTGCGGAAAGGCCGAAATCTGACACGTCATCCTCGGAGAAATTGGTCTGTATGGTCCCTGTCCACTTGTCCGTGCTGTCCTTTTCGCCGTTCTTGTAATGTGTGATGATTTCGGTATATTTGTAGTTCTTCTGCAGATTGAGGCAGGTGTAGTTGCTGGCCAGGAAGCTGTCCGCAAAGATGTCATTCACGTTGTACGTCATGAAGCAGGCCATGAGCCCGAAGAACACGAAGGCCACAATGGAGAGGATTATGGTGATCGCAAGCCTGAACCGCTTGATACCCAGGCCGGTGGCCCCCATTTTGAAAGCCTTCTTAAAAGGCAGCCTGGGGCGCACCATATCCGTCTTCATTTCATCCGCCGCCACTCGGAACCCGGCTGCCTTTGCTTTTTCACCGGCATCCGCACCGGCATCCGCACCGGCACCCGCACCGGCATCCGCACCGGCATCCGCACCAGCACCCGCACCGGAGGCTTCAGCCTGCGGTTTTGAAGCGGCCTCTGCCGGACGCTTTGCGCCGGCGATTTCCGATCCTTCGGACGGAGTGTCCACAAACGATTCGCGGGTGTCCTCTTCCGACACTTTTACGACCTTGCGCACAATGGCCGCGTCTTCGTTCCCCGCGGCTATCATGACGGTGTCCCGGCGTGATGAGATGAAAGCCTGGATGGCCGCGAAATTCTCGCGGGTGAGCCTGGCGCCGCTCTTTACTGTGAGGATATTGGGGCCTATCTGCTTTACCGAATCGTTGATGATTTCAGCCTGCTCATGCACCTTGGTGACGTCCGAGATGACCCGGCCGTCCTTGAGCTCTATAATCCTGTCCCCGTAACTTTCCGCAAAATCCCGGTCATGGGAGACGACAATGACGAGCCTTGTTCCGGAGAGGTATTTGAGAGTGTCCAGCACCTGCTTGCCGGTGTTTGAGTCCAGCGCGCCTGTGGGCTCGTCCGCCATTATTATCCTGGGGTTCTTCACCAACGCGCGGGCAATGGCCACGCGCTGCTTCTGGCCGCCGGAAAGGGTGCCCGGCTTTCTGTCCGCAAACTCCTCCAGCTCCAGCTCCTGCAGGATTTCATGCACGCGCTCATCCGCGTTCTTCTCCCGCTGGAGCTCCAGGGCCAGGCTTACGTTATCCTTTACGGTGAATTCGTTCAGGACATTGTACTCCTGGAAAATGAAGCCCACGAAGGTGTTGCGGTATGCGTCCAGGTCCGCGGATGAGAAATCCCTGATGCTCCTGCCGTCCGCTATTATCTCGCCGGACGTGGGAGAGTCCAGGCAGCCTATCATGTTCAAGAGGGTGGACTTGCCGCAGCCGGACTTGCCGAGCACGAAGACAAGCCCCGTCTCCCCGAAGGAAAGCGAGACATCATCCAGCGCGCGGATCTCCGCTCCGCCTTTGGCCTTGTATATCTTTGTAAGATTTCTTACTTCAAGCATTGTCCACCTTTATCTTATCTTGTCTTGGAAGTTGCTGTTTGCCGCATACATTCCCATGCACTGCACTTTGCAGCCAAGGGTCCTGCGTATTTTGCGAGCCGGATGCGCATAAATCCGAATGACGTCAGGCCTCCCCGGTCTCCACGGCAGCGGACGCCTTGTTTCCTTCGGCCTCTGCCATTTTCTCATCTCTCTTCGCTATGATCTTTCCGCCCCGCCGCTGGAGGATGCATGCAATTACGAACCAGGCGGCAAAGCATGCAAGCAGAATCCAGTTGTACATGGTGGGGCTGTATATCAGGGAAAGCACGATAATGCCCAGGATGTCCACGCAGATAAAATCCAGCGCTATGAGGATCAGCAGGCGCCATATATAGCTCTTGGCGTATGAGGACAGCCACCAGGCGAGGCAGACGGCGGCGGCTATGTATGCCAGAGGATAAAAGACATCCGCAGGGAAATAGAAATGCCCGTAGTACAGGCAGACGGCATATGCGGTTTGGAAAGCCAGGCAGGCCGCGCCCAGCGCAAGCCAGACAATATTTACGGCATTGAAATGCCCTATCCATTTATGAAACGAATACGCGCCGGAGCCGGACTTGCGGACGGCATCCCTCTCATACAGGCACACCATGACTATGGCGAAAAGGCCGAGAAGCGCAATAAGAACGTAATAGACTGTTCTCAGAGCATAAAACGTCTGAGTGTCAATTTTCTCCGGCCATTCATATTCCTGGGCCGCCATGGCACAGGCCATGTAAACCGACGCGGCTATTACGATTACGGTTATGACAGTCATAACCAGGCTTGCCCGCTTTGACCGCAATACGGAAAAACGCCATGCGGCAATAACGGCGCCGGCGGCCACAGGCATGCCGATGGCCGGAAAAATGAAAAGGTACAGCCCGCCGCTGTATGCGGCCGCTCCGGCAAGCCAGACAAGCGGGAATGCAATGCATGCGATGAGAGTCAGAATATTGAGTTTTTCATGCCTTGCGTCATAAGATTCCTGTCTTTTCACGGCATTGCGCCCTACCTGTTGTTTTTCAGCTTTTGTTTTCCGCTCGTTCAAGGCAGAATGCCGGCTGCAAAGACCCTGCCGGTTATACGGACCCGGTTATACGGACCGTATGGAGTCCACGGGCTTCTTTTTGGAAGCGTTGCGCACAGGCACTATAGTGCCCAGGATTGCCACCACGATGGCAATGCCTATTATCATGAATATGCCCGCGGCGCCGAACACGAACAGGTTCACGCCCGCCACCACTGCGGTGTGGAAATAACGGTTGATGCCCCAGGCCGTAATGAAGCATATGACAATGGACAGGATGATGCATATGACGGCGATTATCGCCGACTCTGAGAAGAAGATCTTGAACACGTCCGTGCCCTTCGCTCCCACGGCCCGCAGGATTCCTATCTCCTGCTTCTTGTTGGCTATTGAGACTGATATGAAATTGAACAGCAGAAGGGCCGAGAATACGGCGAAGACAATGCCGGCCACTATGAACACGATGTCCAGAATCCCAACCACGTATGAGACCACAAGGATGTTTTCGTACAGCGTGTTGTCCGATGAGTAATACGTGCCGTCCGGGTTCATGGTCTCCAGCCTGGAGAATATGCCCCTGTTGTACGATGTGTTTCCGACAGGCACGAACAATGTGGAATATATGGCGTCTTCCGGGTAGACGTAGTCGCATATCATTTCCTTTCTGCTCTGGATTGACACGCAGTTGTTGTAGAAATAATCGGAAACGTACAGGCCGTAGTTGCCGGACCCGGCTCCGCAGTAGAATCCCACGACATTGACAGTAACCCCGGTGGGCGTGCTCACCCCGTAATCATACTGGACCATGTCCACTGTAAGCGGGTGCTCCACAAAGTAATTGCACAGATAGTCCTCCAGCTCCTGCCTTTCCTCGCTGTCCACTTCGTGAAGAATGGTCCGCCTCTGCGTGACGCCGGCCTCATCCTCATAATAGTCTACGTAATAATAATTGCCGTAATACATGGCATATGCGGCGTCAAAAAGCGTGACATTGCCCTGCGTGCCGTACAGCTGCTCGTAATACTCCTCCTCCGTTATCTCCCCGCTGTTCCTGGCTTTTTTGAGCTGCGTTTCCACCATGTTGTACAGCCAGTAATTGGTGCATACCACTTCATAATCTCCGAGCGCCTCCCTCTCCTCGCCGTCGAAGAAAGTCGTCTCGAAGGCAGTGTCATCGTAGACGCAGAAGTAATATTCCGTTCCGTGCCAGCCTTTGTCATAATAATCCGTGCCCTCTGCGGGGAAGAATTCATATGCATGGCCGGCGTAGTCAAAGTTGTAGTACTGGTATGTGCTGCCGGCGGTCGTATCCCTTTCCATGCCAGCTATGTAATCATGCGTCACAAGAACGCTTGCATAGATGCCGTCCGTGATGAATGACGACAGCGCGACTCTAAGGTCCTTGTCATGGTCCTGCTCATTGTCCTTGAGCACATCGTATTCCGAAGGTATCTCCCCGGGGTCGAAGATTCCGGTTATGGTGAAGATGGTGTCGGTGTTGTCGAACGAGAGCCGTTTGCCAACAAGGTCCTCCATGCCGTCCAGTTCGCACAGGTCCTCGCTGGTGTAATCGCTGCTTGTATAAGCTCCCTCCTTTGCGGTATAGAACCTGTAGCTCATAAGAGCCTCCGCCGTATATGAGCTTATGCATATCTCGCTTTCTGTCTGCGGATATGTGCCGTACAGAAGGTTTTCGCGTACATAGCTGCCCTCCGGGGCGTATATGGCATTGTATATGTTAAGCCTGTAATAATCCGTCGATAAAACCAGTGCGTTGCTTATGAATTTGGAAAACGAAGCGCCGTACAGGACGTCCGACGGATTGAGCCCCAGAGCCGCCGCATCCTCCTCGCCGAAATACGTGGACCTGTCATACTCCACATCATCATACACCGACTCGCCCGTGTTGAGAGATATGGTCCGTATCGTGTACGTGTAATTCTTTTCCAGGCTGATGTAGCTGTAGCCGCTGTCCGCAAAGCTGGAGGCCGCCACAGATGCCGTATTGTATGTCATTATGCATGAAAGGAGGCCGAATATGGTGAAAGCAATGACGGAAAGAAGGATGGTCATGATGAGCCTTACCGGCTTCACCTTCATGCTGGACGCGCCCATCCGTATGGCCTTTCCCATGGGGAGCCTGGAGCGTATGAACTTCGTGTCCTTCCCGTCCGCTTTTTCGCACCTGTCACGAAGAACCGCCGCCTCCGGCGTGCTTTCCGTGCCCGCAAAGGACTCCCGGCAGTCATCCTCCGTGATGCCGGAAGCCTGGCGTATTTCCGCCGCCTCCGCATCCCCGGCGGCTATCACGACGTCCCCGTCATGCGAGTTTATGAAGTTCCGGATGTCCCTGAAGTTGTCTTCGGTAAGATGCGCCCCGCAGGGAATTGAGAGCATGTTCTCCCCTACCTGCTTCACATTGGAACCGGAGCCGAGCGCAGCAGCCGGCACCTTTATCCTGCTTGTGTCCGATATGACTTTCCCGTCCGAGAGCTCTATTATGCGGTCTCCGTAGCTTTGGGCAAAGTCCACGTCATGAGACACGACAATTACAAGTCTTGTTTTGGAAAGGTTCCTAAGGGTTTCCAGGACCTGCAGGCCGGTGTTGAAATCCAGCGCGCCGGTAGGCTCATCCGCCATTATTATCTTAGGGTCTTTCACTAATGCGCGGGCTATGGCCACGCGCTGCTTCTGCCCGCCGGAAAGGGTGTTTGGCTTGCGGTCTGCAAAATCCGCGAGATCCACTTCTCTTAGGATTTCACGGACCCTGTCCTTGTTCTGCTTCTGGCCCTGGAGCTGAAGAGCGAGCTCCACGTTGTCTTCAACCGTGAACTCATTCAGGACGTTGTATTCCTGGAAGATGAAGCCTACGAAGGTGTTGCGGTATGAATCAAAGTCAGCTTCGGAGAAGTCCTTTGAGCTCTTGCCGTTCACTATTATCTCGCCTTCCGTGGGTGCGTCCAGGCCGCCCACGCAGTTCAGGAATGTGGACTTGCCGCATCCGGACTTCCCGAGAATGAACACAAGGCCGGTGTCCCCGAACTGCAGGGACACGTCATCCAGGGCGCGCGTCTGCCCGCCCTGTCCCTGATATATCTTGGTGAGATGTCTGACTTCAAGCATTCCTTTATGCCGCCCGCAGGCCCGCACTGGCGCCGCCTGCTCCTTTGATTCTGTGCTTTTATTGTACCCTTCAGGCCGGAAAAAGCAAGAACACATGTGTTGCAAAAATGGTGCAAGTGTGCTACATTTTGCAATTTCGGCCGGTAGAGCCGGGTTTTAAATGTTAAACGGGCAGAATGTTCTGTCCGCTTACAGGCTGCCTTTTTCATACATTGCCATGTATCTGTCAAAGGTCCTTGGGGCAATATCCGCAATGCGCCACGCTTCCGTGTATGTCGTTTTGAACTCACAAACGCTCTCGCACAGGCACAGCATGAACACCCGGTCCATTCCCGGTATTCCCCGGCAGGCGCCTCCTTCATGGGGCTCCGCATATCTGAAGATGTCATCTTCACCCATCCATATGCAGGCCGCCTCATGCAGAAGAGCTTCCAATGCAGCTTCCGGATTGTCATTCGTGTTGACGAAGATTGCGGGCGCAAACCTGTCTGCCATGGCAAAAGCTCTGAACTCGTTGATATCCAGCCTGCGGCGGGTATTTCTGGCTGCGATTCCTCCCGCCATCACAATGATTCCGTTTTCCTGCAGCCTCCTTCTAAGTGCCTTGAAAGCCGCCACGGGGCCCTTGTATACGGACCGCCAGCCTTGTCCAAGCTCCGTGTCTGCAAGGACTGTCTCCCGTGAGATGCGAATATCCTTGCCTTTCATGCTTCCGGCAGCGGATTCGCTGTACCCTTCATTTGTCCTGTATTCTTCCATCCAGTCCTGAATGCATGAGATATGGAATATGGTCTCCATGAGATTCAAGCTGGGGTTCTCCATACGCCCTTCGCAAAGTTCGGGAGGTTCATCCGGAAGAGAGTTCAGGAAGAAATATCCGAAGGGAATATACGTCCTTCTGCTCAGCTCTGACAGCTGGTTGAATGTGGGTTTCTTTTCCCCGGCAATCCATGCGCGCAGGTTTGCCGTCATCCTGTCTCCAAGCCTTTCCTGCGGAGTTATGTCCAATGCCTTCTTAAGTATTTCCGTTTTTATGTCTGCTCTTGCAGTTGCCATGATACGCCTCCTGATTGAATTCTCATACTGTGCCAAATACAAGCAAAATGAGTAATGATGCTACGTGATTTACCAAAAAAGTACATGTTTTGCCGGAAGTAAAAACGGACAGATTGCTCTGTCCGCCGAATGTTCTGTATGTTTCATGATGCCCGGGGCCGTATAAATCGGCACCGGATGAAAGAATGCCTGTCATTTCTTTATGATCTCCTTGTACATCTCCGGACGGCGGTCACGGAAGAGACCCCAGTTGAGGCGCATCTCGTCCAATTCATCCAAGTCGAAGGACTGGATGAGGACGGCGTTGCCCTCGCGGGGTGCCTGCCGGAGAATTTCGCCGTCCGGGCCGCTGATGAATGAGGAGCCGTAGAATGTGAGGGCTGAGGACTGGTGGCCGTTGGCCTCTGTGGGTTCCACAAACTCAGTGCCGTAGCGGTTGGCCGCGATGACCGGAACCATGTTTGCGGCGGCATGGCCCTGCATGACGCGCATCCAGTGGCCGGAGGAATCCGTGCCGAGGATGGGCTCCGAGCCTATTGCCGTTGGGAAGAATATGAGTTCCGCGCCTTTGAGGGCAAGGCAGCGGGCTGTCTCGGGAAACCATTGGTCCCAGCATATTCCCACTCCAATGCATCCTGCGGACGTCTTGAAAGTCCTGAATCCGGTGTTGCCCGGAGAGAAGTAGAACTTCTCCTGGTAATAGTGGTCATCCGGAATATGCGTCTTTCTGTACACCCCGAGGATTTTGCCGCAGTCCAGGACAGCAGCGGAATTGTACAGCATCTTGCCGTCCCTTTCAAAGAAGCTCACGATTATGACGCATGACATCTCCCTGGAAAGAGGAATCATAGCCCTTATGGCCTTGTTATCCTTGGGCTCCTCCGCAAAGGCGTAATAGTCATAGCATCTCTCCTGGCAGAAATACGGGCGCTCGAACAGCTCCGGAAGAAGGATTACTTTCGCCCCTTTGGCGCATGCCTCTTTGACGAGGGTCACCGCCCTCTCCACATTGTCCGCTCTGTCATTCGTGCACCGCATCTGGATGCATCCCACTGTAACTTTTCTCATATCCTGTGCCCTCGCTTGTATGATATGCGTGTATCCTCGGCAAATGAATTGCATTGGCCGCAGATTTAATCTTCCACTTTCATGAACCCGGATCTCATGAGCATTGCAATGAGGTCATCCCCTGTGCGCTGCTTAGGAGACGCGCTCCGCATTGGTATCTGCATCGTGAGGCAATGGATGTTGCCTCCGCCTAAGATGAACTGCGTGGAGTCAAAAGGCACTATGCGCCTGTCCGGGAAGCACTCCCCTAAAATCCTCACCGCTTCGGCGTCATTGACGTCTTTAAACTGCGGCACAAGAACGCAGGAGTTGCAGACGTAGAAGTTAACGTATGAAGCCGCAAGCTTCTCCCCGGGATCCCGCATGTCTTCTCCCTTTTCAAAGGAAAGGCGCGAGATGTCCTCCTCCGTAAAGCAGACCTTTTTCTCCGGGAACGGCAGCTTTATGACCTTAATCCCCGCTCTTTCCAGGGCCTTGAGATCCGCCTCGGAGCGGCGCTTCTGCTCTCCCTCTTCTTCCGTCCAGCCAAGAATTGCCGTGTCCTTGGAGACAAAGGCGCAGATGTTGTCCACGTGCCCGTCCGTCTCATCCCCTTCCACTCCGTACGGAAGCCATATGAGCCTGTCCGCGCCGAAATAAAGCTTTAAGCAGAATTCCAGCTGGTCCTTTTCATACTCCGGATTGCGGCCCGGGCTTAAAAGGCACTCTTCCGTCGTTATGAGAGTGCCGGCTCCGTTGGAATGGATGGAGCCTCCCTCCAGTACCATGTCCTGCATGGAGACGCGCGTGAAATCATATTCCTTGCAAAAGCCCGCGGCGAACTTGTTGTCCTTTCCCCAGTGCCTGTACAGGCCGTTGTATTCCCCGCCCCAGGCGTTGAACCTGAAGTCCAGCGCGTAGCGGCTTTGAGAGGAGACAACGAAAATGGGGGAGATGTCGCGGGCCCAGGAGTCATTTGTCTGGATGTTGTTTATCCTGAGAGCGCCGGCCTGTATTTCCTCGCCCAAGAGCTCCCGCACTATGGGCTCCCGGGCTTTGGAGACGGACAGGTACACCGTTTCGCCCTTGCATATCTCGCGTATGACCTGGGCAAAAACAGGCTCTGCGGCCTTGCCGCAGTCCAGCCATGAGCCGGGCCGCTCCGGCCATATCATGATGGTGCCGTGATGGGGCATGTACTCCGCGGGCATGTATGAAATTTGAAGGCCGGATAAATCCTGTTTCATAATCTGGACTTGAAGTCTCCGTATCCGAAGGCCTTTATGACCTTGCACTCATCCCCCTTCTTTACGGCTATTGCCGGCAGGGGCATGCCGTTGAAGGTGTTGTTCTTCACCATTGTGTATATTGCCATGTCCAGGAAGACCAGGCGGTCTCCGGGCATGAGTGGATTGTCAAATGAATAGTCTCCTATCACGTCCCCCGCAAGGCAGGTGCAGGATGAAAGCCTGTACGAGTACGGCTTTTCCCCGTCCTCGCCTGCCCCTGCAACCTGGGGCCTGTACGGCATCTCAAGGACATCCGGCATATGGCACTCCGCAGACGTGTCCAGAAGGGCTATGTTCATCTCGTTTCTGGTTATGTCCACAACGGAAGACACGAGATATCCCGCATCCAGCGCTATGGCCTCCCCGGGCTCCAGATATATCATGGCACCGTACTTGTCCTGCAGGCGCTTTATCTCATCTATTAAAAGCTGCCTGTCATAATACGGCTTGGTGATATGATGCCCGCCGCCGAGGTTAATCCATTTAGCCTTTTTCATATATGGCCCGAATGCATTTTCCGCCGCAAGTATGGTCTCTTTAAGGGGCTCCGCGCCCTGCTCGCAGAGGGTGTGGAAATGGATGCCGTCCAGCTCTGAAAGGCGCTCCAGCTGCGGGTCCGTAGGAAGGACTCCCAGGCGGGAGTATCTTGCGCAGGGGTCATATATGCCTCCGCCCTGTGTGGAGAACATGGGGTTCACCCGCATGCCGAAGCTCACTCCGGCTTTTTTTGCCCGGGCGCCGAACCTGTCCAGCTGGGAAAATGAGTTGAAGACTATGTGGTCGCAGACTGAGAGAATTTCTCCGAACTCCTCTTCCTTGTACGCCGGGGAAAAGATATGGTTTTCGCCCTTGAACTCCTCATGCGCAAGCTTCGCCTCATACAGGCCGCTGGCTGTGGTGCCGGAAAGGTATTGGGATATCAAGGGGTAAAAATAAAAGCATGAAAAGGCTTTCTGGGCGAGAAGGATCCTGCACCCGGAAGCGTCCTCAATGCTTTTGAGTATCTCCAGATTCTGTATGAGCCGGTCCTCGTCTATCACGTAGCAAGGAGTGGGCAGCTGGGAAAAGCGCATTCTTTATACCATATCCGCAAGGGATTGCGCCCGGATTCCGGGCGCATCCCGCCGGCCTGTATTGCCTTTTTGATTTTAATCTACGGGAACGGGGTTCTCCACAACCTTCCAGGGAAGGCCGAATTTGGTGAGGGCTTCCATGTAAGGGTCCGGATCGAACTCCTCACAGTTCCAGACGCCCGGCCTGTTCCAGACGCCCGTTGTGACAAGCATCGCGCCTATCATGGCAGGAACGCCTGTCGTGTATGAGATGGCCTGGGAGCCGACCTCACGGTAGCACTCCTGGTGGTCGCAGACATTGTAGATGTATATGGAGCGGTCCTTGCCGTCCTTCTTTCCGTGGAAGATGCAGCCTATGTTGGTCTTGCCCTTGGTGCGCGCGCCGAGCGTCGCGGGGTCCGGAAGAAGGGCCTTTAGGAACTGGATGGGAACTATCTCCCGGCCCTCGAACATGACGGGCTCTGTGGAAAGCATGCCTACGTCCTGCAGGCAGTTCATGTGCTGGATGTAGCTCTGGCCGAACGTCATGAAGAAGCGTATCCTTTTGACGCCGGGAATGTTCTTTGCAAGAGACTCCAGCTCCTCATGATGCAGAAGGTACATATCCTTCACTCCCACGCCGTCGAAATCATACTGCCTCTTTATCTCAAGCGGCTTGGTCTCTATCCACTTGCCGTTCTCAATATATGAGCCGTTCGCGGAAACCTCCCTAAGGTTTATCTCCGGATTGAAGTTGGTGGCGAAAGCGTAGCCGTGGTCCCCGCCGTTGCAGTCCAGGATATCTATCGTCTCAATGGTGTCAAAATAATGCTTCTGGGCGTATGCGCAGAAAACCTGGGATACGCCGGGGTCAAAGCCGGTGCCAAGCAGGGCGCAGATACCGGCTTCCTTGAACCTGTCGAAGTAATCCCACTGGTAGGAGTAATCGAAGTATGCCGTGAAGCCCTTCTCCTTCACGCGCTGCTCGTATCTGGCACGCCATACGGGCTCCTGCGTGTCCTCGCTCTCGTAGTTGGCCGTGTCTATGTAGTTGACCTTGGCTTTAAGGCATGCCTCCATGATTGTGAGGTCCTGGTACGGCAGAGCCACGTTGAGGACGGACACGGGCTTGAAAGACTCAATGAGTGCCACAAGGGCGTCCACGTCATTCGCGTCCACGGTGGCAGTTGTAAGATTGGCGCGGGTCTTGTCCTTTATGCGCTCCACCAGGTCTTTGCACTTTTTCTCCGTGCGGCTGGCAATGCAGATGTCCGTGAACACGTCATCCGCCTGGCAGCATTTCTGGATGGCAACCTGCGCGACGCCGCCGCAACCTATAACCAGAAGCTTCATTATTCCCTCCTTCCAGAGCGCAGCCATAGGGCTGCCTTTTCTGTGTGTTTTGCGTATATGCGCGCATGTCCGGCCGCAGCGGCCGGCACGCCGGGTTACTTTCTGCCCTCTTCGGCCTTCAGAAGAATGGCTTCAACGTACTTGGGAAGCATGAAGGCACCGGGATGAAGGTTGGCCGTGTAGTATCTTGTTTTTATGCCCCTCTCGTTCCACTTGTCCGGGTCAAAATCCTTTAAGGGGTGGTACTTCTTGCTGGCGAAGCCGAAGAGCCAGTAGCCGGATGAGCATGTGGGGATGTGGGCCTGGTACACTTTGGACACGGGGAATGTCTTGTACACCTTCTGGTGCATCTTGAAGCACTCGTCCCTGTCATCCGCATAGAAGGGAGACCCGTGCTGGTACACCATGATGCCCTTGTCGTTCAGGGCCTTGTAGCAGCTGCCGTAGAACTCCTT
>JAJPZA010000224.1:0-3442 GCA_021204625.1 Clostridia bacterium
AACTCTCGCAGGAGACCTTAAGATAAGCATAACAGCCGGCACATTCAACGGCCTTGTGTCCGCAGATGACGTAACAGGATATATCTCCGGCGGCCAGTTCTCAGCTCTTGCAGATTCCACGGCATATGCAAAGGGATATGTTCCCACGGCTGCAGTCAACGGATATTACGGAGTGGCAGAAGGCTCCTTCGTTGAGATAGTTGCAGCAGACGCAGAAGCAACCTTCACATATGACGGCAGCGAGAAGACATTCGAGCTCACTGAGGCAGACGCAGATGTATACACTGTAACAGGAACAGCATCCGCTGCAGATACCGGTAAGTACACAGTAACAATAACCGCAAATGATGGTTATGTGCTTGTAATGGACGGAGAGGTAATCCTCGGATCCGTAGCGCTCACATACACAATCACTGCGGCAACAGATAACGAAATCACCGGAACAGTATCACTTGAAGGCTGGACATACGGCGAGACAGCAAATACTCCTTCCGGAGCAGCAGGCACATACGGCGAAGTCGTATACATGTACGCAACTGAAGTGAATGGCGAATACACAACAGCCGTTCCTGCAGATGCCGGCACGTATTACGTAAAGGCAGTTGTTGAAGAGACAGCTAACTACAACGCCGCAGAGAGCAAAGCAGTATCCTTTGAGATTTCCAAGGCTGCAAACAGCATCCTGATCGTAATGCCTGGCTGGACATACGGCGAGGCTGCAAACGAGCCCACATGGATTGCTCTCAACGGAACAGAAGATGACGCAACCATCACATACTACAGCGATGCAGATCTCACAACTAAGGTTTCTGCAGATGACCTGGCAGCAGCCGGCGCCGGCACGTACTATGTACAGGTTGCAATCTCCGGCCTTGCAAATTACGAAGACGCAACAGCAACGGCTTCCTTCACAATTGCCAAGGCAACAATACCCGTATCTGTAGAGGATGTCACAGCAGTTGCCGGACAGTCCTACAGCACTGGCGTCACAGTTGACCTCGACGATGGCTCATACACAATCACTTACACATATGACGGCGAAGATAAGCTTCCTAAGACATTCTCAGAGGCCGGCACATATGTAATACACTTCACAGTAACTGCAACCAGCGGCAATTATGAGGATTATAGCGGTTCATTCGATGTATTCGTCACTGCTGCAGAGCAGAAGCTTTCTGAAGTAACAATACCTGCAATCACCACATCCGCAACATACGACGGCACAGTAATCACATTCGTTGAAGAAGCAAAGGATGGTGAGTACACTGTTACGAACGGCAGCGCAACAGCAGCTGGCAGCTATGTAGTAATCATAAGCCTTGCAGAGGGATACAAGTGGTCTGATGGCTCAACAGCAGACATCATCCAGCTTGTAACCATAGAGAAGGCAGACTTCACAGTAACAACCTCCGACGAAGCAGGCAAGACAAGCGGAACTGTAGAGGTTGAGACTAAGGCTGATACAGATAAATACACAGTAACGTACTTCTGCAACGGCGAGACATCTGATGAAGCTCCTTCCTTCACGGACGCTGGCACATACGTTGTATACTTCATTGTTTCCGGTGATAACTACAATGATTACATCGGCACATATGTTGTAACCGTACCTGAGCCTGAAATTGAGCTTTCTGAAGTAACAATACCTGAAATCAAGACATCCGCAACATACACAGGCAGCGCAATCACATTCGTTGAAGAAGCAACGGCTGGTGAGTACACCGTAACGAACGCCAGCGCAACAGATGCAGGAACATATCTTGTAATTGTAAGCCTGTCATCCGGCTATGTATGGGCAGACGGCACATCAGCAGATATCATAGCTCTTGTGACAATCGGGAAGGCAGACCTTACTGTAACCGTTTCCGGATACACCGGAGAAGCAGACGGCGAAGCTCACAGCGGATCAGTTACAGCCACAACAGTGGATGAGACCGAAGCAACCGTCACATACAGCGGAAGCGAGACTGCACCCGAGTTCACAGAGGCCGGCACGTATCTTGTATCCTTCACTGTAACGGCAGCAAACCACAACAGCTACACAGGCTCATACCTCGTAGTCATAACAGAGGCTGTGGCAGAACCTGTTGAACCTGAAAAGGTAGAGGCTCCCGAGGTTGGCAGCACGACTGTGGAGTACACAGGATCTGAGATAACCTTCATAGACAGCGATAGCTATGATGCGTCCAGCATCACAATTACAGGCAACAGCGGAACCAACCCCGGAACATATGAAGTTGTAATAAGCCTCAAGGACAGCGGGAGCACTGTCTGGACAGACGGAACAACCGCGGACATCCGCATCACCTTCACAATCATTGTAAAGGTTGTAGCGCCGGCTGCAGATGACACAACATTCACATATACAGGCTCCGCACAGACATACGCAATAGCAGACAGCGACCTCTACACAGTAGCAGGCAATGTTCAGACCAATGCCGGAACATACACCGTAACTGTAAGTCTCATAGACAAAGAGTTCACCTGCTGGGCAGACAACACAACAGCAGCAAAGACGTACACCTTCACAATAGCCAAGGCTTCCAACAGTGTAACCGATCCTACCGTAACAGACGGCGTTCCTTCCGGATCAACGGCAAAGTACGGCGAGGTTACATACAAGTTCTATACAGACGAAGCTTGCGCAAACGAAGTATCCGCTCTCACGGATTCCGGAACATATTACGTGAAGGCATACGTGGCCGGAACAGACAATTACGCAGCTGCAGAAAGCCAGGCCGTATCGTTCACAATCCAGAACCCGTTACAGGATGAACTGGACCAGACACAGCAGGATCTTGATGACGCCAAGAAAGACCTTGAGCAGTCCCAGCAGGATCTCGAAGATGCACAGCAGGATCTGGACCAGGCACAGACAGACCTGAGCCAGGCACAGCAGGATAATGCAGACACGCAGAAGGAGGCCGTGGTATCCCATGCCGTAGGAATCACTTCCATTTCTATTATCCTCATAGCAGCAGTAGTAGTCCTTGTACTCCTCATCATGAGAAGAAAGAAGAGCAAGTAATTGAATGAGACATACAGGCCTTAGACCATATGTCTCACAGGCAGGCTGTCATATCCGTTCATGCCGCAAAGGCATGGACGGAGGGGCGCCGGCATGCAGCAAACAAGACTAACCAATTAATAGCTTTCATAAACGGGAAGCCGTCCTGTAATTTCTCCACAGGGCGGTTTCCTGTTTTTTTCCGCAGCCATTTTCCTGCTTGTACACAGAATGTTCAAAAATCACATGATCCGGGGCAGAATACGGCCTCGTCCCAAGGTCCGCCCTTCCCGTCTTCCGCAAAGCCTGCAAGCGTCTTAAAACCGGTGCATGCAATCCCCCGGCATTTCCCTTGCCGTGGATGTACAGTACTTCCGGAAAGGCATGCAGCCAAATAATCGTAGCATTCCAACTTGCAATTCCCTTGCAGTGGAT
>JAJPZA010000224.1:3542-23164 GCA_021204625.1 Clostridia bacterium
AACGGCACTGTTTCATTTTTATGCGAATTGGCCGTTTTGCTTGTTTTTTGGCCATCTGTTTGGTATAATGAATACAATGCACAGTTTCGCCCGTTTGCAGGGCGGAAAATACGGATTCGGAAGGCTGAGTGTTATGTTCAGTATGACAGGCTACGGCAGAGGGGAATACAAGAAGGACGGCATTGAAGTGGCCGTTGAGGTAAAGACGGTCAACAACCGTTTCCTGGACATCGCCATAAAGTGCCCGAGGTCCCTGCTCGCCTGCGATGACATGATCCGCAAGACCATCCGCGAAAAACTCACAAGAGGCCATGTGGACGTCTTCATCTCCTACACGGACAAGAGGGAGAAGGAGAAGAGCTACTACCTGGATGAACAGATATGCGCCGCATACATAGAGGCCGCCAAAAAGCTCTGCGAGACGTACCCCGGAATAGCCAATGACGTGTCCGTCACCAATATCCTCAAGTTCCCGGACGTGATAAAATCAGACGACACCAGCGCAGCGGACGATGAGCTTGTGGCAGCCGTCAAAGAGGCCCTCATATCCTCTCTGGACAAGCTTAACGTCATGAGGAAGACAGAAGGGGACAAGCTGGAAAAGGACATGCTTTCCCGCGTGGACGTCATAGAGGGGCTTGTGAAGCAGGTCCGCGAGAGGGCCCCGTATGTTGTGGACAATTACAGGGCCAAGCTGGACGCCACCATGCAGAAGATCCTGGCGGAGAGCCAGATAGACGAGAGCAGAATCTTAACCGAAGTGGCCCTGTTTGCGGACAAGTGCAACATAGACGAGGAGATGACGAGGCTTGTCTCCCACGTGGCGCAGTTCAGGGCCATCTGCAAAGAGGAGATAGTGGGCCGCAAGCTGGATTTCCTTGTGCAGGAATTCAACAGGGAGAGCAACACCATATGCTCCAAGTCCAATGACCTGGAGGTTACCCGCCTGGGGCTCGCTTTGAAGAACGAGATAGAAAAGGTCCGCGAGCAGGTGCAGAACATTGAGTGAAGCCTTGCTGCTTGCCCGGCCCTGAGGGCCGGCAGGCAACGGGCCGGAAACGGTCCGGACATCCCAGGCATATGCCTTGGAAATCCGCAGGCTTTGGCCTGCGGGGCAAGCCTTGGCTATGGCTTGGCTTGCATAACAGACAGATTAGAATGGAGGGCATATATATGATAAATGAGCCACCCGTAGACCTGCTTATAAAGCAGCTCAGTACAGACGGAAAGGAAGTTTCAAGGTACTGCCTGTGCGTTGTCGCAGCGAAGAGGGCCCGTCAGCTGCTGGAGCAGAGGGAAATCGGAGCATCGTCATACGGCATAGCATACAATCCCAACCCCACGGCTCCCCCGGCGTCTGTGAAGCCTTCGGAGAACGTGCTGGTTCTCGCAAGCAACGAGATAGGTTCAGGGAAGATCAAGTGCATCAAGGACTGATCCCCGTGCCGGCAGGGAGCCGGTTATTCAATGTACGCAGAAGTCATCGTAGACATAGCCCACTCGGAAGTGGACAGGATATTCGAATACTCCTGTGACGCCGGAGTTCAGCCCGGATGCCGTGTCAAGGTGCCCTTCGGAAACCGTCTCATAGACGGCTTCGTGATGAACGTGAAGGACACCTGTGACATTGATCCGAAGAAGGTGAAGCCGATAGCGGAAGTGTTCGACGAGGCGCCCGCGCTCGTTCCGGAATGCGTCTGGCTCACAGGACGCATCTCCGCGCGGTATCATGTGCCCAAGGCTGCTGCCTTGAGGCTTTTTTTGCCTGCGGAAATGAGAAAGGGAAAGGTGAGGGAGCTGTACAAGAAGTACGCCTCTTTGTCCGGCCAGCCCTTCGTTCTGTCCAAGGCCGCGGAAAAGCAGGCGGAGATTGTGTCGTACCTTAGGGATAAGGGAGAGGCGGAATACACTCCCCTTTGCGAGACGTTCGGCAGGGCGGCTGTGAACGCCCTGGAAAAGAAAGGCGCCATCTGTGTGGAGAAAAAGAGGGTTACAAGGCAGCCCGCGAAGGAAGTGACGGGGATAGACAACATCCACGAACTCACCCCAGCGCAGAAGGACGCGATAGCGTCCATAGACTCCACGGACAAGATGGTGACCCTTCTGCACGGAGTCACCGGCTCCGGCAAGACGGAGATTTATCTGCAGATAATAGGCCAGGAGATAGAAAAGGGCCGCACGGCCGTCTTCCTTGTGCCGGAAATCTCCCTGACGCCCCAGATGCTCTCGCAGCTTCGCGCCCGTTTCAAGGGCCAGGCCGCAATCCTCCATTCCGGCCTTTCCGCAGGGGAGCGTTTCGATGAATGGTGGCGCCTCCGCTCCGGCGAGGCCAGGATTGCCATTGGCGCCAGGAGCGCCATATTCGCGCCCCTGGAAAACATAGGGGTTATAATCATAGACGAGGAGCATGACTCCTCATACGTCTCCGAAACGGCCCCTAGGTATTCCACCATATCCATAGCCCTCATGAGAGCTCGTTACAACCACGCCAAGATAATCCTGGGCAGCGCGACGCCGTCCGTGGAAACGTACATAGAGGGGAAAGAGGGGCGCTTCAACCTCATAACCCTCACGGAGCGCATAAACAGGAAGCCCATGCCGGAGATCATAATGGCGGACATGAGGAAGGAAGTGAAAAGGGGCAACAACTCGGCCTTTTCGCAGGCCCTTAGAGACGAGCTCCAGTCCACTCTGGATTCCGGCAACCAGGCCATAATCTTTCTCAACAGGCGCGGGTACGCGCAGACGGTCCTCTGCCGGGACTGCGGATACGTGGCGAAGTGCGAGGACTGCGACGTCTCCCTCACGTACCATGCGGACACCAACCGGCTGCTCTGCCACTGCTGCGGCAGGTCTTACAGGATGCTGGACGAATGCCCGGAATGCCACGGAAAGCACATCCGCTACAACGGCACCGGAACGGAGAAGGTGGTGGAGGACTTAGAGAAGCTCTTCCCGCAGGCACGGCTTATTCGCATGGACAATGACACCGTCTCCGGCAAGGACGGGCATTACAGGATACTGCAGAAGTTCGCAGCCCACGAGGCGGACATACTCGTTGGAACGCAGATGATAGCCAAGGGTCATGACTTCCCGTCTGTGACGCTTGTGGGCATCCTGGACGCAGACCAGAGCCTGCAGTTCTCGGATTACCGCAGCGGGGAGCGCACCTTCCAGCTCATAACCCAGGTGGCCGGCCGCAGCGGCCGCGCGGGGGCAAGGGGCAAGGTTGTGCTGCAGACGTACAACCCTTCCAACTACATTCTCCGCTACGCCGCCCGCTATGATTATGACGCGTTCTTTGAAAACGAGGTAAACATCCGCAAGGCAACCCTCTTCCCGCCGTTCGCGGTAATCGTGCGCATCATGGTGACATCCGAAACGCAGGAGCACGCCATGCAGGCCGCCAAGGAAGTGAACGCCAAGATAATGGAGCTTAAAAAGGCCCATGAAGAGGACTTCCTCTTCGCCAGGGCCCTCTGGGCGCCCGTGAAGCGCATGGAGAAGAAGTTCCGTCTCCAGATTCTCATGCGCATGTACAACTCCAGCCTTCTCCCGCAGATATACGACATCTGCGCCTCAGCGAATACCGGGGACGTCTTCGCCTACGTTGAAGAGAATCCCGCCAACCTCAACTAGTCCTGCCCGGTCCTCCGGCCCTACGGTCCGGCCTGCTCAAGGCCGGCTTCATGTCCGGTCCGCCAGTCATAAAATACGCATATCCCGCATATTCCGGCCTTAAAGCCCGGATACGCCATTCCATTCATACAATTCTCCTAACGCCCGTATCCAATGACAGGGCCGCAGGAAAAGGAGCCGCATTATGGCCGTACGCATTGTGCTGCAGACAGGCAACACCCTGCTCAGGGAGAAATGCAAGCCTGTGAAGAACTTCAACACACCGGAGCTGGAGAAGCTTTTCGATGACCTTCATGACACGCTGTACGCGGAAGACGGCGCAGGCCTTGCCGCGCCGCAGATTGGCGTGCTACTGAGGGCCGTGGTCATAGACGCGGAGGACAATTACGTTGAGATGGCCAATCCCGTAATAGTCTCCACAAAAGGGGAGCAGACGGGAGCGGAGGGGTGCCTGTCCGTAAAGGGCAAGCAGGGCACGGTCACCCGGCCCATGAAAGTGAAGGTGGAGTACAGGGACCGCAATGGCCGCAAGCACACCTTGACGGCAGAGGGCTTCACTGCCCGCGCCGTGTGCCATGAGCTGGACCATCTGGACGGCATCCTGTACACGGACATAGCCAAAGAGGTCCATGACCTTACCCCGGAAAACTAATGTCCCGTATGCCGCTTCAAATCAAAAGCGGCATATCTTGAAGATACGCAAAATACAGCCGATTTTCATGCGGCCGGAAACGGAGGAATCTTTCTATGAAAATTATATATGCCGGATCTCCGGAGTACGCCGTTCCGGCTCTGGACAGGATAGTCCAATCCGGAAGAGAAGTGGCAGCAGTCATTACCCAGCCGGACAAGCCCACCGGCCGCAAGAAAGTATTAACGCCCACGCCAGTGAAGGCATACGCAATAGCTCACGGGATTCCGGTCATAGACCTTCCCAAAATCCGCGCGCATGTGCCGGAAGTGGCGGCAATAGGCGCAGACCTCATGATAACCTGCGCGTACGGCCAGATTCTGTCCATAGAAATCCTTGGCCTATTCCCGCAAGGCGTGTGGAATCTGCACGCATCCCTTCTTCCAAAGCTTCGCGGAGCCTCTCCCATACAGTCTGCAATCCTGGAGGGATATGAATACACCGGGGTAACCGTTATGAAAACGGAGGAAGCCCTGGACTCCGGGGACATACTGCTTGTAAAGCGCATAAAGATAGGGGATGAGACCTGCGGGGAGCTCTCCCAAAAGCTTTCCCTTTTAAGCGCGGACGCAGCCATAGAGGCCCTGGAATATATAGAAAGCGGTGACACGCAGATGCTCCTGCAGAACGAGGCCAAGGCCACATACTGCAGGAAAGTCTCCAAGGAAGACGCCAAACTGGACTTTTCCCTTTCCGCTGTGGAAGTTACAAGGCGCATAAAGGCGTACAGCCCGGATCCCGGGGCATACTGCTCACTCAACGGCTCAAGCCTCAATATCCTCAACGCAGACCTCTGCCCTGCAGACGCAGATGCAAATGCAGACGGCTCTGCCCCCAGACCCGGGGAAGTTGTACGCGCGGACAGGAAAGGCATCCTCGTTGCCTGCGGATCAGGCTGTATATCCTTAACCTCCCTGCAGCCTGCGGGAGGGAAGGTTATGAAGGCCGCGGACTTTGTTAACGGAAGAAAGATAAAGGCGGGAGACGTCCTTGAATAATCCTCTTGCAGACCCATATCTCATACTCTCCAAAGTGTACCTTGGGGGAAAGTTCCTCAAGCAGTCCATTGCGGAGACGCAGACAGACCCCACGCAGCGCGCGAGGGCCGTTAAAGTGTGCTACGGGGTTTTGGAAAAGGATGTGGCTCTGGAATACATAATATCGCGTAACACGGAGAAGATGCCCAGAGGGGGCGTGAAGCTCATTTTAAAGATAGCCCTGTACATGCTGGAGTTTATGGACAAGCATGACTACATGGTTGTAGACTCCGCAGTGCAGCTTGCCAAAAAGGCAGGAAAAGGCGGAGCCGCAGGATTCGTGAACGCATTTCTTCGCGGCTACAAAATGCCGCCCCTGCCGGAAAACGCCCTGGAGCGCCTTTCCGTCCAGGCATCCGCTCCGCTGTGGCTTGCAAAGCGCATCCGGCGCACATACAAGGAAGAGGCCCTGGACATCCTGTCCAGCCTCTCTCTGGGCCAGTGCGTGCGCTTCGTGCGTGGAGAGGAGGAATATCTTGCCAGGGAGCACACGGACACGCCTTTTGAGCATACATACATCTTCCCCAGCTTCGTGCGGGATGACAATTTCTTCCTTGGCAATTACACTTTCCAGTCTGTTGGCTCCGTGGCCATATGCAGTATGGTTAAGGGCAGCCCCCAAGGAACCCTTCTGGACGCATGCGCGGCCCCCGGAGGAAAGTCCGTTCTGCTTTCCTCCAAATTCTCCCAGATAACTGCACAGGAGATCCATCCGCACCGCACGCAGCTTATCTTGGATTACGCCTCACGGATGGGCGTGCAGAACATAACGGCCGTTACAGGAGACGCAACGCAGTTCATCCCGGAATATGCCGGAAAATACGATGCAGTCCTCTGCGACGTTCCCTGTTCCGGGAGCGGGGTTATTAACGAGAACCCGGACATAAAGCTCTTTAGAAAAGAGGAGGACATAGCCTCCCTGAACAAGGTGCAGCTTGCAATCCTTTCCAACTGCTCCTCTTACGTCAGACCTGGCGGCATGCTGTATTATTCCACATGCTCCGTCCTGCCGGAAGAGAATGACAGCATAATATACGCCTTTCTGGAAAGCCAGAAAGGCTTCGCGCCCGTCCCGGGCTCATGCCTTCTTGCCCACAGGGATACAAGATACGGCATGCAGTTTCTGCCGGACATATCTCTTGGCGCCGGATTTTACGCATGCGCAATGCAGAGGGAGGAAGAATGAAAGGAATACTGCAGGACCTCACATATGACGAGCTTTGCTCACTCGTCTCTTCCCTTGGAGCGGAGAAATTCCGCGCGCAGCAGACAGCGCAGGGCCTTGCCAAAGGCAAGAGGATTACGGATATAAACATCCCCAAGGCCTTAAAAGAGAAGCTTCTGGAAAGCTACGAGGACGAGCCCGTGCACATCCTTGAAACATACACCGGTGCGGACGGCACGGAGAAATACCTTTTCCGGCTGGCGGACGGGAATGTGATAGAGGGAGTGCTGATGAAGTACAAGTACGGCAACACGCAGTGCGTCTCAACGCAGGTTGGCTGCCGCATGGGATGCAGATTCTGCGCCAGCACGCTGAACGGCTTAACGCGCAACCTCACCGCAGGCGAGATCCTCTCCCAGGTGCTTGTGGTAAACGCCCTCCACACGGACGGCAAAAACAGAGGGGTGACCAACATAGTCCTCATGGGCAGCGGCGAGCCGCTGGACAACTATGACAGCACCGTACGATTCATACGGAACGTCTCATCCGAAACGTCCCTTAACATATCTCCCAGGAACATCTCTCTTTCCACATGCGGCCTGGTGCCGCAGATGCGCCGCCTCGCAAACGAGGGGCTTTCCGTAAACCTCACCGTATCCCTGCATGCCGTGACGGACGAAGAGCGGGCCCGCACGATGCCCATAGCCAACAAATACTCCATCCGTGAGATTCTGGACGCCTGCTCATATTACTTCAGCAAAACGGGCAGGAGGTACATCTTTGAGTATTCGCTCATAGACGGCGAGAACTCCGAGCCGGAGGACGCCAAAGCTCTCATACAGCTCCTCAAGGGCCGGCCCTGCCACGTGAACCTCATCCGGCTCAACGAAGTGAAGGAGCGCACGCTCCGCTCCGCCACAGAGCGCAAAGCGCAGGCTTTTTTGAAGGCCCTCACGGACGGAGGCATCTCCGCTACAATCCGGAGGCAGATAGGCGCGGACATAGGCGGCGCCTGCGGACAGCTCCGTGCCAGCTATCTCCAAAACAGCAGGGATGCAGACGAATAGCTCCATAATAGCAAAACGCCCCGGGATTTCCGGGGTTTTGTTTGTTATTCAGTTGTATTCTTAGAATCGAGCACTTTCATGTACTGCAGCATGCGTGTAGAGTCTTTTGTATATCTTTCTCCGAAGAGGAAGAATCCCTGTCCCTCATAGAAGTCTATAAGGAACGGATTATCCTCGCATTCAAGATATACCGTGCAGCCGCCTTCTTCCTTATGGATGTGCCTTACATGCTCAAGTGCAGCCTTCATGAGTTCAGAACCCTTGAATTCTGCCTTGATCTCATCAGGTAACGCATCGTTCTTTGCAAACTGAGCGATGAGCAGTGATGCCATGGCCATCGTGCCGTTGCCATCAATATCATATGAGAAACGGGAAATAATCTTTTCCGCCTCATCATCTGGTGTTTCCGTTGGCGTAGCAATGGGCTTGTTTGCCAAGACAAAGCATCCGAGAGGGAATCCAGTAACCTTTTCTGTAGAAGATTCATTTGAAGATGATTCTCTCTTACCGAACACGAGATATGTTGCAGCTATTCCCTTTCTTGCAAAGTTAATAGCCTTGTGCCTTATGAAAGCCTCTACATCCAGATTCTTAGGACAACGGAAGTTCTTAAGTATCCCTTCTACATAAGGGCGCTTCTTCCTCTGCAGAAGATCAGAAATGTTAAAGGTTTCGCAGTTCATTCCTTATCAGGATCATAGATTTCTACATCCTTAAAGAATTCGTCCAATTCTTCCAGAGTCGCACAGGGACTCGGAGCCGCAAATGCTTCATCGGGAATATCGGTATCCTCGATCTCCTTAAGCTGTGCAGCAAGAATCTTCTTCGCCTCCTTATCCTTAAGAACGAAAGGTGCAAAGATGCTTGAAGTCGCCATGATTAATACCTCCTTCGGGAGTCTGTGTCCATTATAGATTTATTCAAGTTAAATCGCAAGCAATAAAATTGGTTATCTTTCCCTGGCCGATAATGGCGTCACCTGGGCGTGGCTGCTTGCGCCATCCTAAAACCTGTCATGAGCATATAGCCCTTATTTGTAGAGTTTTGCCCTACACTTATTATATAAACTCATAATGACAGGGTTAAAACAGGTTTTAGATTTTGAACAGGTAAAAATGAATATATTCCGCTATTTTATCTGTGATAACCATGTGAAAATTAGCACTGCGCCCAGCCGGTGCAGGCATAATCATTCCTTATCCGGGTCATCGTTATCGTCATCGGAGTCAGAGGAATCAATGGTGTCCAAAGATATGAATCCGCCCGTATCCGGGTCATAGATTTTGGCATTCTTGAAGAGTTCGTCCAGCTCCTCCGGGGTCGCACAGGGGCTTGGTGCCGCCAATGCATCATCGGGGATTTCAGCTTCCTCAAATTCCTTGAGTTTCTCAGCCAGGATCTTCTTCGTATCCTTATCAAGAACGAAAGGTGCAAAGATGCTTGATGTGGCCATAGTTCATTCATCCTCCGAATCGTGGATTTCGTCATCGGTGTCAGAGGGATCAAGGGTGTCCAAAGATATGAATCCGCCCGTATCCGGATCGTAGAATTCAGCATCTTTTAAGAACTCGTGTAATTCTTCCTGGGTTGCGCAGGGGCTTGGCACTGCTAATGCATCATCGGGAATTTCGCGTTCCTCGAAAGCCTTGAGATGTGCCGCAAGAATATCCATCGCTTCCTCATCGTCAATAGTTGCAGCTGCAAATATGCTTGATGTGGCCATAGTTCATTTATCCTCCGGGTCGTGGATTTCGTCATTGGAGTCAGAGGGATCAAGGGTGTCCAAAGATATGAATCCGCCCGTATCCGGATCATAGATTTCGGCATCCTTAAAGATCTCACGCACTTCATCCAAAGTTGCACAGGGGCTCGGGGCACTTTCCTCAGAGTCAGACCTATCGCATTCTTCAAACGCCTTGAGATGCTGGGCAAGAGTCTTCATCCCCTCAGGATCAATGAGAGTTAAAGTTGCAAAAATACTGTCTGTGGGCATGATTATTCCCCCCTCGGATTTCCTATGCTCATTGTATAGCAGTTCCAAATGAATCCGCAAGCAATAATCCAAGGAGATTTTCCCATCCCATACGGAATGGCGTATCCCATGAGAGACAGCATATGCCATTCAGGCACATGTAATAAGCAAATGGCACATGTTCGCAGGGATTTGCCTTGCTCTGCACATGAAAAAACCGGTGCGGGCTGCACCGGAAGAAGGAGAGGTATCAGTGATTTTTAAGAGCCTCGCAGATGGCGTTTACGGTCCGCTCTATATCCAGGCCGTCGCAGTCCACGGTTATGTCTGCGTATTTTTCATACAGTGGGGTCCTTTCCTTGTAGAGGTCCTCAAAGGTCTCGCCTTTGGTTCTCATCACCACGCCGCGGGTTAAAATACTCTTGCCCTTGAGCCTTTTGGTGAGGGTTTCAAGGCTGGTCTTAAGATACACCACAGTGCCCTCCAGGCGGAATTTGCCCATGGCTTTGTCTCCGTACACCGCGCTTCCGCCTGTGGCTATAATGCTCCTGTGAGCGTCTAAAGAGAGGTTCACGCTCTCTTCCAGCTGTATGAAGGCCTCCGGGCCGTCCTGGGCTATGATGTCTGCAAGGAGCCTTCCGGACTTCCGCTGCATGACGAGATCCGAGTCCACGAAGTCATATCCAAGCGTCTTGGCAAGCAGCACTCCGGCCGCGCTCTTGCCGGAGGCAGGCATGCCTATTAAAATTATGTTGTCCATCCTGTGCCTCATATAGCGGCAGATGCCGCATGAATGTTACAGACACTTTACACCAGCCGGGAGAAAAAGTCAATTTGTTAGCACCCGGCCAAGGAGCCGGCATCCGGTCATCCGGACCTGCCCTGTATACAGGCAGAAGAGATGGAAGTCCACAGAAGTGAAGGGATGAGGGGGAGGTCCAAAATGGTCGCGCCAAAAAACGGTCCGGGGCAAATGCACGGCAACGCTTGCGTTAGGCCCCTTGGGATGGTATACTTGTGGAAGAAAGAAACGAGGCCGGAAAAGAGAATATGAATGTGAAGATAGCACCCTCCATACTGTCCGCGAACTTTGCGGCGATGGGAGAGGCGGTGCAAAAACTGGAGCGCTGCGGGGCGGACATGATCCACTGTGATGTCATGGACGGAAGCTTCGTGGGGCCTATAACCTTCGGCGGGCAGATGATAAAGGCCATACGGCCTTTGACAAAGCTGCCCCTGGACGTGCATCTCATGATAGAGCATCCGCAGACGCAGATAAAATTCATAGCCGAGGCGGGAGCGGACATCATAACGGTGCATTACGGAGCCGGAACGAAAGTTTCGCCGCATTACCTTGAAGACACCCTCCGGATGATAAAGTCATACGGCATAAAGTGCGGGATAGTGATAAACCCGGACGTCCCGGACGAGTCCATATTCCCGTTCCTGGAAAAAATAGACATGCTGCTCCTCATGTCCGTATTTCCCGGATACGGCGGGCAGAAATTCATCCCGGAGGTTATGGCAAAGCTCACGCAGGCCCGCGCATATGCGGATTCCATAGGCCGGACGGATCTGGACATAGAAGTGGACGGAGGGGTAACCCTCTCCAACGCAAAGGACATAGTGAAGGCCGGAGCGAACGTCTTAGTGGCGGGCTCCGCAGTCTTCAAAGCCCCGGACATGGCGGCCGCAATAGCCGCTCTCAAAGCTGTATAACCATCATGAAAGGAATTTTGCTTTTAAACGGAGAACCCTATTCCGGCGCCATCCAAGCGGATGACGCCTATACGGTATGCTGTGACGGCGCATACCGCTGGGCGAAGAAAAAGGTGCGCATAGACGAGACCATAGGGGACATGGACTCCGCCGGCGAGCCCACGAATCCTGCGCCCAAGAACATCTTCCCTGCGGAAAAGGACTATACGGACGGCGAGCTTGGCCTCTCCGTCCTCATGCAGCGCGGCTGCTCCCCTATCATAATATACGGCGGCTCCGGCGGCCGCGAGGACCATTTCATAGGCAATCTGCATCTTTTATACAAGGCCCATGAAGCCGGCGTCCGCTGCATCATGATGTCCGACACATCCGCAATATTCGCAGCCTCCGGCAGAATCCCCCTTGGCGGATACTGCGGCAAGACCCTATCCGTTCTGCCCTTCGGCGGGGACATTACAATCCTTGGCTATCACGGCCTCAAATACACATACCCTGAAAAGCTCACATACGGCGAATGCAGGGGCATATCCAACATATGCCTTGCTGTGGACGCCTATCTTGAAATCCAGGGCACAGCCCTTATCCTCGTGTCCAGATAATGCCTGCGGCCTTACAGCGTGGAAGCAGCAGAGCAGTGGCGGAGGAGACCCGCCAGGGCAAAACAGGCGAACATATAACGAATGCAGCAAAAAAGGACAGCGGTTGCTGTCCTTTTTGTATTGCTGGTTAATGGAAGGGATGCCTAGGTTAGGTTGTAGCATTATAATCATAGAGACCAAGGGCAACGCCTATGATTGCGCTTTCGTACGGATATACGAAGTATATGATGTTTGCTCCGGCAAAGTCTTCGGCAGTAGCTGTTGGTGCTTGTCTCAGATCCGTTACGCTGCTGCAGTTTGCGGAGGTCAGCTTTCTAAGCACAATTGTGCTTGTGTTGGTGATGCTCTTTATAAAGGGGAAGAACATCGTGCCCGTGTTGGTCATGAAAATTGGAAGCATTGAACCTATATAATTAGTTATGGTTTCACTGTACTTCAGCTCTGTCGCAATGAATTCGTTTAATATTGCAGCATTGTATGCGTCCGTATCCGTTGCATTGAGGTCTGTGGAGTCATCCATGTGAAGCGCTGTTGTGTTGCCGTAACAGAAGTCACAGTAGAGATTGCCGTCATATCCGTCATCCGGCGTTACGTAGCCTATGTCCGTCATTGCCGTGTACAGGTTGAACTCTGTTCCGTTTTCCTGAAGGTATGTCTTGCCGCAGGCCTCGAAATAAACATCCATGGCTTTTATCGGCGCAATCGCTACGTCTATGCCTCTGAGTGTGAACCATGCCTCATCTCCTGTCATAAGGTTCTCTGCAACGGTTGTGGAGTCCATTGTGAAGCCAGAGGAGCAGTATCCAACTTTAAGGCCGTTGCGGCAGGTGAGTATTGAAATGGGGCCGCCGAATCTCTTGAACTCTGAGTGCGTGGCGGAATTCTTCGCGGAAAGGTATGCCGTAATTACGCAGTTGTAGCAGTCATACACTTTGGTATCGGAAATGGTGAACCCTTCATATGTGCTGTCCGTATACTCGCTGTAGAAAGCTATGCGCTGGTCTTTTATGATGCAGTTGTCAACGTCGATGTGCGTCGTCGAGGCTCTTAGGAACTGAAGGGAGCCTATGACCTTGCCCTCTGTGTCTGTGCGAAGGCCTGCCGTGTTGCCTATGGACTCAACGTTCTCAAATGTCACGGAGCCTACGCCCTCACCGGAGGTTCTCTTGTCCAGGGCTTTTCCGTTGAATGTGAAGGCCACTTCGCTGCCGCCGTAGTACATGCCTGTATAGTTGGCGGGATAATAGAAGTTCTCATAGTCTGTGCATGTTGTGGCGAGGCTTATCTGGGAAAGGTCTATGTTGAACAGGTTGCCGTTGAAGATAAAGTTCTCATTGCTGTCCATGTAATGGATGTATATAAGGCCCCAGTCTCTTATAGTGCCGACAATGCTGTCATAATCCGCCTGGTAGATTCTTGCTGCGGCCTGAGCTTCCTCCTCGCCGATAAAATAAGCGGAAGGGATGTCTGACTGCGTCACTGTGATGTCTGAATGGATGAAGATTCCGTGAACGGGCTTGAGGTCCGTATCTGTCGCTCCGTTATCCTTAAGGAAGTCATACCAAAGCTTACCAATGTTGACCTCATCCGTAAGGGTAATGCTGTTGCTAGAGGAGCTTACATACCAGGCCTTTGCGCCGGCCTTGCCTAACTCATAATCTCCGTAGTTAAAGGTATCCGGATTATCCACCAGGCTTATTCTGCCGAGGTCTTTGGCATCGTACACGTTGTATCCGTCCTCAACCTTTACCGTCATGGAGTAAGTGGTGGCCGTGGAATACAGAGTGGGGGTTACAGTGATTGTGAAGACCTTGCCAATGGCATCTGATTTAAACTGGAAGCTGGATCCGTTTATGGTGACGTAATCATTTCCATCTGCAAGAGTCTGGTTGTTGTATGAGACGGATGAAGTGACTTCAGGATCGTACAGAGTCACCATGCTGCCGGCGTCTGTCGCGCTGGCCCCGTTCTTCAGAAGGATGAGGGAAGGGGAGAAGACGAAGGGGTTGTCATCCCCGACTTCGTAGTATTCCGGGTTCTTGTAGAAGTTGTTTTCGCTGGAGTCGGCGCCTTCTTCATCCACCCTTGCGAGGTTCTGCTGGTATGTGGTGTAGAGGGAAGGGCCCTGTGTCTGCATGAGCGAGAAATTCCCTGCGATGTCGTTTGTCACAAGCACGGACATGCCGAGGTCATATGTCTCTCCGTCGCTTAAAAGCTTGCAGGTGACTGCGTAATTCCCTTGGTCCATTCCTGCGCTGGTGCCGGCCTTGTTTTTGACTTGGTTATAGAAGCCGCCTGTGTAGAGTATGAAATCCACGCTGCTGCTTGCTGTATACTCTTCACTGTAAGCGAAATTGCTCAGCGATTTTGAAGTGCCGTCCGCATAAGAGACCTTTATGGTCATGGTGATGCTGGCAAGGTCTACGACAGCATCCGTGGTGTACACGCCGGAAAGGTTCGTCGATTCGATGGACACGGACGTGCTCTCCGTTATATCGTTGCTGTTGCATCCGGAGCACGCCGGCAGGACAATGAGCGAAGCAAGCGTCAAAGCCATTGCTGCGGCAGTAACCTTGAAACCTGTTTTCATAAGCGTTCCTCCTTCAGGGCGGCCAGGCAGCTGCCCGATATGGATTTTGTGATAATAGTCATTTTATTGAAAAGCAAAACTGCTGATTCTGCAAATTAAAACCATCCGCCCAAAGACAGGCAGTGGACGGAAAATGCGGGATGCCGCAAGGGCGGCTATGAACAGATGATCATGACGGAGGCCTGGGCCCCGCCGCCGTCTGTGGCCAGAATTGTGAGGGTAATGCTTGCACGGGCGAGGAATGTCACTTCGCCGTAGTCGCTCACCGTTATGGTGTCTTCGTCATGCTCTGCGACGCCGTCCAGGTATGTGATGTCCGAGATGGAGAAGGAGACCTCTTCCGGCTCTGTGGCGTCTTCCGGCTCATAGTCATACTGCACGATGACCGATCCGTATCCTTCATCATCATCGAAGTCCACGACAATGTAGTCTGGCCCGCCTGCAATGGAGAAGGTATCGTTGGTTATCACGATGTCGGAAATGTATTGCTTGAACTGCCCGTTGTCCACGGCCTGACCTAAGAAGGAGATGGCGAAGAAGGAGACCAAGCAGATTATTACGACGAGGAAAATGGATGACTTTTTCATTCTTTGTCCTCCCCGTACATAGTCTTTGATTTGAACCAGAAGGTTATTACCCTGTATGCGAGGAACACGACGCCGAACAGCAGCACGCGGACATAAGGGTTGGATCCCGTGTCCATGAGGAAGAACAGCACAAGGCCGAAGGCTATGGCGCTCAAGATGAACGAAAGCACGATGGACTTGGCCTCATTGGGATTCGTCGCCGCCGCGCCGGATGTCTTGAAGGCCTCGATCCTCGGATGGGTGAAGTCCATCTCAGCGCTCCACATTATGTGTCCGAAGCATACGAGCAGCATGAATATGGCAAGAAGGATGCCGTCCAGTGTGGACACGTTCCCCATAATCATGAAGATGACGCAGGAAGGGATTACCATGAGAAGCGTTGCCGTGAAGCTGTACATGAGCCTTGAGAAGAGCATGGGGAAAGGCTTCTGCGGCATTGCGCTTCTGAGCGGCAGGGATTCTCCGTCCCTGCTGTATATGGAGGCCGTCCACACGTTGCTGGATGTGACAAGCAGAAGGACAATCATGACGTTGAACGCAACTATCATGTAATCGCCCAAAGTCCTTGTGGCGATGGCCGAATATACGGTGTTTATGAGTACCGTAACGCACGGTATTATTATGACGGATGCAAGCGTTGAGCCCAGGACGCCGCCTGCGCGGAGCAGCCTCATTGACTCATACGCGCATGAGGAGGCGAATCCGCCGCGCTTCAGGTTTCTTGCCGGCTTGCGCTCCTTTTCCCCGGAGTCCGTGTACTGAGGCACGGCCACGCGGTTGTAAAGGTAGTGGGATATGAGGTAATTGAGGGCTGCAAGAGCTGCGATGCAGCCTATCATGATGAGAAATACCGCCCACGAGTACGAGGACCAGAACGACGAGTTAACCCCCTCGTTTTTGCCGCACAAAAACAGCGTGAACGCATAGAAGACGTACAGATTGGTCTGGAACCAGCTTAAGGCGCTGCGCAGCGTCTCGGATATCGCCACCCAGTTCTTTATTATGTTCACGTTGCTGGGGATGATGCCTATAATCCAGACGATGAACCATACCGCAAGGCCCAAAATAACAGCAACGCCCACAACCTTGGCCACGGTGAAGCGGTTGAAGAAGAGAACGATGTAGTGGATGGGGATGGCAAGAAGGCCTGCGAAAAGCACCAGGAACAGGGTGAAGATGGCGAGCATCACGATAATCCATATGTATGCGTACCACGGCAGTGAGGCCAGGATGGCGTACGCTATGAACACCGGCACGAGGAACAGGAAGGTCCTCCGCATCTCGTTTATGAGATACACCGCAAGCTTTGAGAAGAACAGAATCTCGGAGGACGCGGGCAGCGCGAACAGCACTGCGTTGTCCTTGCTCTGGAACAGGTTCTTTGAAAGGGATACGGTGCAGGTTATGATTGAGAAGAGGAACATGACCGCAAACACAACGGACATGACTCCCACAGGCAGGCGCCCCAGAGGGGAGAAGAGGTTGAAGTACTGGCACATCCACAGGATGACGTACGCCACAACGCACACCACGGCAAACTCCAGCACGAACTGGATGATCTTCCACGCCATCCTCTTCGCGCTCTTCAAGAATGAGGTATCCATTTTTTCTTTCAGCTGCATCTGGAACAGCGTGCGAAACTGATTCATTCCTGACCTCTGCCTGTGTGTTTCCTATGCCCTATTTAAAGGGCTGTGCTCCCGTGTGTCTTTGCCCGCCGCAGTCATGCGGCCCTGCGTGTTTTGACGCCGCAATCCGCGGTCCTGCCTGGTTTGCCGCACTTAAGCGGTTTTATGTAATTTGCCGCTTGCAGCCGGCTGCATGTTTCCAGCAGCCCAAAGCGGCCGTATATATCATGTATATTTTGCTGTATAATGCATAATCTGTCCGGCATGTGCCTTGAAGGCATCATATGCGCCGTTATATGCTTATTTGGCCCGGCCCGCCCGGAGAAGAAGGGCGCTCAGTTCTTGGCGGACAATTCCGCTTTTTCCGGCTCCTTGGCCTTCCTGGGGCGGTTGAAGAAGAATCCTTTGGTGTGCGCATGGGGCTTGGAGTCCTCATCATCCGGGTAGGGGGTGTGCCCTTCGTTGTGTTCGTCTATTACCTGGAGATAGAACTGCTCCAGAGTCTCGCCTTTGGCCTTGAGATCCGCTATCCTGACTTCGGCTATGATGTGGCCGTGCTTTATGATCAATACCCTGTCGCAGACCGTCTCCGCCACGTCCAGAAGATGGGTGGAGAAGAAGACTATGTTGCCCTGGCGCGCATGGTCCTTCATGCATTCCTTGATCTCATACACGGAGTTGGGGTCCAGACCGGTCAGAGGCTCGTCCAGTATCCACAGCTTGGGGTTGTGCACGAGGGCGGACATGATAGCCACTTTCTGTTTCATGCCGTGGGAATATGAGGATATTCTTGCGTCTATGGCGTCCTTCATGGAAAGCTTGTCAAGGAGGTCGTCGAGCCGCGCGTCCCTTTCCACCTTGGAGATGTTGTACAGGTCCGCAACATAGTTTATGTACTCGCGGCCCGTGAGGTTCTCATAAAGGGCGTAATGGTCCGGAACGTATCCTATCTGGGCCTTTGTCTCCGCGGGCTGCTTCGCTATGTCATACCCGTTGACCTCTATGCTGCCGGCGGTGGGGGGCTGGATGCCCACTACGCATTTTATTGTCGTGCTCTTGCCCGCTCCGTTGGCTCCCAGGAATCCGCAGACCTGCCCCGCCGGAACCTCTATGTTGATCTCATGCGTGGAGTAGAAGGTGTTGCGGCCGTACCGCTTGGAAAAGTTCTTTATAACCAGTTTGTCTTTAGTCTCTTCGTTCATACAGTCTCCCGGGCGCTTTTTGCCGTACTGCTGGCAGAGTGCGTACTCTTCAACCTTGATGTCCCTGTATCTCTCTTCCGCCGTGAGGTACATGTCCTGCACCTTGAAGATCCATGTGAGAACGCCCCACCATATGGCGCACAGAGCCGCATATGCGAAGAGGTATATGAGCTGGTACGCGTACATGAATGTGAGCTCCAGATTTCCAAGCTGGACGGTCCAGACAATGTCCTTCAGGCTCCCGGCTCCGAACACGGAAAGGATCACGGTGCCGTTCGTGAAGAAGAAGTCCACATTGGTCTCATACAGAGCGGAAAGCCACGCGTTCACGAAGTTTATGACCAGGAAGTATGCGGCGTATACAATGAGGGAATACAGGAAATCACGCAGCTTCGGCCGCTCGTAAACCCCTAAGCCTCCGGCAAGGAGGGGCAGCGCGAAAACGGTGATGTGATTTATCCAGAACCTCACGACTTCGGGGGAAAGGGCGCCGAGCTCCTGCGCGGTGTTCGGAACGCACATGGCGAAGACCGCTCCCGCGACCCCGATGAACAGCGTGAAGTAATACAGCCAGTTTATGCGGAACATGAAGCATACGGGCAGCACGAACATGACGGCGCAGCAAAGGTGCAGCGGCCAGTCATACGGCTGGACGAATGTGGAGAAGTCATAGTCATAGACGAAGGACACAAGCGCCGCCAGCGACATGAAGAGCAGCACCATCCTCACGAACTCCCTGTCACGCCTTCTCAAGATCATGTACATTATGATAAGAACAGCCACGGCTATGTACAGGTACAGGCGGTGGTAGAAGGCGAATCCGGTCGTGAAGAAATATCCTATGTTGCCGAACAGGGACCCCAGGGTGTAGGGAGGAAGGGAGACGATCAGGACCACCGGCAGGAACACGAGGTAGTCCTTGAGCTGCCCTTTGGCCACCAGGAACTTTCTGTCCGCCCAGAGGGTGTGCAGCGACATGCAGAATATTATGGCCACTTCCAGGGACATGAAAGCGGACACATAGTCCAGCTTGTAAGACCCTGTTACGGAATACGTCGTCCAGCGGAGGAATATGATGTTGAGGACGGAGGAGATGAGGCAGAAGGTCTTGGAGAGGTTGTGCATGAGCGGCCTGTGCTCAAAGTACGGGAATATCTCCGTAATGGTTATGGAGGCTATCTCAAGCCACACGCACACCGACGCCGCCGCACATAAAAAGGCCGACGGATAGGGATTACCCGTCGTCACTCCCGTAACATCTTCAAAGACTGAGCCTGTGGAGCCGAAGTATCTGATAAAAAACACCACGCAAAGAAGACCCGAAAGGACCTTCAGGATGATGCTTATATGTTTTTCCGCCCAGCGCCTGAAAACCGCATACAAAGCGATGATCACGGCCGCAGAGCCGAGGCATACCAGATAACTCATTTATAATGTCTCCGCCATCACGCCAGCCGGCGTGGCTCTCCCACACAAAAACTCTTCGCCGGCTTTTCCGTATCCGCCCGCGCAAGGCCGGCCCTTCGCAGGGGCAAAGCCTTTGCCGGTGTTCACTCATTCCGCAAAACACGCCGCATATGCAACAAACACAAAATGTGCCGCATATGCGGCAGACTTAAGTCAGCATGTCCATTATATAACCGGCAAAACGGCCGTGTCTACCAATTTTCTAAATAAATTTTATTCTTTCGATGTGAAAATTTTGTATAGAAAATGTGAAAAGAAT
>JAJPZA010000233.1:0-50160 GCA_021204625.1 Clostridia bacterium
TCACGCCTGGTCCATAAAGTCCGGTGTATCCTGCCGCGAGGGTGTCTTCGGCAAGAGCCTCCCCCACCTTCTTTATGAGATCCTTGTTGAAAGATGAAGCCCATATCCCTTCTGAGGGGAAGGACGTATTTGTTGTTGTGTTCATTATGCCGTTAGGGCCGTCATTGTCCTTGGTTGCAGGCTTGTTCACAGGAGCGCCAAGTTCAACCGTTGAGTAAGCCCCGTTGGTCATAAGATAGGCCATATCTCCGAAAGTCAGCTCATCCAGAAGATCATCCCAGGCGTCATCGTCATATGGTATGGGATTTTCGTCTGTGGAGCGGAGCATTGCGAGAGACAGTCCGTTATCAGCACCGTATGTGGGCATTTCGGATCCGTCCTCAACAATATCCTTGTAGCTGGCGATATCATCGGCCATTGTCTCGGTAATTGTGAAGGACACAGCCTTATCAGGCCATGTGCCTGTCCAGTTGCTGCGGGATACATATGTCACGGAATTGTTTCCTGCCCCGTCATAGCTGTCCATGTCGCAGAAATCAAACTGGTTTGTTATCTTGTTTCCTGTCTCGGAAGCATAAGCGTAACTGGTCGTATCCAAGCTAGGATTATTCCAGCTCTTTGCAAGGGAAGCGTCTCCGCTCACGGAATACCCGCTTGCGGAAAGGATATTGTTCAGAGCATCATGCGCGCTGTCCCCGCATGAGAAGTAGTAATCGCCTTCATCCATGATGTATGTCTTGGCGTTGTTGGAGTCATATTTGCGGAGCTCGGACTTGTCTATGGTCACGCTTACAGTCACTTGTTCCAGCGGCTCCAGCTCATCCGTCTTCTCGAATCCGACAAGCTCAACAGCAGCTGTCTCAACTCCGTGCTGAATGTCATAATCCGTATACGGCTTCTGAAGGTATACCTCCACGACCGCCTTGCCGGCAACATCTCCAATATTCATGACATCCACGGAGTATATGAACTCATCACCGTTCTCCACCAAGGATGCATTGGAATACATGAAGTCTGTGTATGAGAGACCGTATCCGAAAGGATATGCCACATCATCGTCGTAATTGTAATCTCCCACTCCATCACTGCCCATCACATAGTCTGCGTAGCGGGTTTCATAATAACGGTATCCCACATAGATACCTTCAACATATACGCCGTACACTCCATATACGGCCCTGGAATCTTCAGATTCGTAGTACGAAGCGGCATTAGCGTATTCCTGCGAGAACTTCTTGTCCGGATTTGCGGCCCAGTTGGCCATGGCCGGAGATGAAAAATTGTCCTTGCAGTATGTGTCCGAAAGTTTTCCGGAAGGATTTACTTTTCCGCAAAGAACATCGTTTATGGCATACATGCCTGTGGAGCCGACATCGCCTACCCAAAGAACCGCATCTATGTCAATGCTGCTGTCGTACAGGAAATCAAGCTGGATTGGCACGGCCGAGTTGAGAATGACTATAGTCTTTTTGAACGTTCCGGACTTTTTGAGTGAGGTAATGTTCTGCAGCGCTTCCTTCTCCTCTGCGGATATGGAAAGATAACTACCGTCCAGGCCGTCGCTTCCGGATGCGCTTATGTCCTGCCCTTCGCCGCTGTCACGGGATATTACATAAATAGCTGCATCGCCGTAATCGGAGAATGAGTTCCTCACTGCGTCGGTATATACAACAGACCAGGGTGCCTCACTAATCTGGTACACAAGATTATACTTGTAACGTCTATAGCTTGAAGCTGCTCCAGAATTATACATATCCCACAGAGTGCCGTTTACCTTGAAATCCGAAAGGGCCTCCTTGAGCGTGGGAAATTTGGATGAATCTGCATTTGCAGAAGATCCGGATGCGCCGTAATTGAAACTTACAGACCCCTGGCCGAAAAGGCTTATGCTGCTTCCTGAATCCAGGGGAAGGGCATCATTCTCATTGCGCATAAGCACAATGCCCTCAGACTCAATTTCCTGACAGACGCTGTCCTCGAAGTCCTGAAGCTCATCCTGAGTGGAGAACGCGCTCTTGAAGTATTCGGTGTCCTCATTCGAAGTATCTTCTCCCTTCACAATCTTGAAGGTCTTGCAGCCAAAGAAGTTATTCAAAACGGCAGCCTGGCTGTTGGCTATGCTTGTCACGGCAATGACAATGACAAGGAGGGAAACCATGGCCACAAGAAGCCTGCGCCAGAGTTTTATGGAAAATAATTTCTTCATAATTCGCCTCCTATGCCTTCTTCACGCGCTCGCCGGCAAGATAATCTTTGGCGAGCACGGCTGAGGCGAACATAAGGGCTGCGGCAGCGATGCAAAGTATGAATGTCATTATGAACGATGCCGAGAAAGTTGTGCCGTCTATGCTCACAAACACGTTGGCAATGTAAGTGATTTCAACATATATATACTGAAGCAGCGCGAAAAGGTATACGGCATAAGCGGCGTACTTCAGAAGCTTCTCGCCAAGAACCGTGGAAGCCACATTGATGACAATGCCGACTATAAGTGCCGCTATGAGTCCGTAATTCAGGTTTGGAGTGAATGCCGTGATGCCTGTCACGCAATAGAGTATTAGCGCGGCAATGCCGCAAACAAGGGCGATAAGCGAGATGTACAGGCTTACGCCCCTGTTTTTAACAAATCCTTTAAAGTCTGCCATTCTGTATCAGTCTCCTCAAATCACCGGGCAAACTAGCCCACATTGGAAGTCTTAGGAGTCCAGCTAAGGACAGCATCAGTGTACACATGGATGCAGTCTACAATCGGAGCAGTTGCGCTCATTGTGCCGGAATAATACGTAGAGTTGCTAACTTCAATCTTTATAGTGTTACTGCCTTCATTAAGATGTGCCTTTGTGGTCATAGTGACATTAGAAAACGTCCTTGCGGTATTTGACAAATCAGCATCTGAGCCATAGCATGGAAAGGATTCATATGAAAGTTCCTGGTCATTCGCAAATACCTTCAAAACATCCGGGCTGAATGTCATGGGGTAGTATTCTGCGCCTATGGTAATTGCGATAATGGCATCATCAACTTCAGTATCAGATTCTATGTCAAACTCAAGGTAAGCGCCATTATAGTACAAGTATGAAACATAATACCCATTGCTAGCCGAAGTTGAGCTTACAATCATTCCAGCTCCATTGGCACCGCCGGAATAGCCTTGGCCGAGCTTGCCATCCAAATCTGTGTACTCAGCCTCAAACGTATAATCTGTGAACCACTTTGCATAGAGGCTGTAATCCTGCTTGACTCTCTGAGTATAGAACTCTTCTGTACAAGCTGCGTCAGTATACCAGCCGACAAAATAATATCCATCTCTTGAAGGAGAAACCGGACCTGTATAGCTGTTGTTATATTTATAAGTCTCAGTAAGATATACATTTGAAGGTGCTCCGTCATAATTATAATAGTATGTTATTGTGCACACATCAGAAGACTCACTCTCCCAGGAAGCCTCCAAAGTTATATCCTGCGTTACAGGGGTATTGAAATCATATTCAGCACCATCAAGCTGCCAGATGCAGATATACCCGCTGCGCTCTACCGCAGGCTCTGTGGCAGTGCCGCCGTATTCAACAGACTGAGAATCCACTGTCAGACCATCATAATTAGTGTTGAATGTCACTGTAAGCACAGTTACAGTCCAGCCTGCGTAAAGGATGATGTCGCCTGTAGGAACAGACTCAAAATCATAAGAGGCCGTGCAGCTTGCATCTGTATACCAGCCAGAGAAATCATATCCCTCTCTCTCCGGATCTGTTTCAGGCTTGGCGAACGAATTGCCGGCATCTATATAAGATGCTTCCATCTCCTGAGCTCCGGTATAGTTAAGATTGTATGTTACCTCTATTGAGGTCTGCATCCATCCGGCATAAAGGGTGATATCTGCATTAATAACCGTATCAAAATCAAATTTGTTGGAATCTGTGCATGCTGCATCCGTATACCAGCCGGTGAATTCATATCTCTCACGTTCAGGATCTTCAGGCGCTGTCGCTTTTCCGCCCAAAGCCACAGATTGGGTCCCTACGGCCGGCGCACCAACATAATTGTAGTTGAATGTGACAGTAGCTGAAGTGCTGGTCCATCCGGCATAAAGCACAAGATTCTGGGTCACAGGGGTCGAGAATACGTATTCGTTTCCTTCTGTGCAGTTCTTGTCCGTGTACCAGTCATCAAACTCATAGCCATCCCTTGACGGATCTGCAGGTTTGGCAACCGCGTCCCCGCTCTTTACCTGAACAGTTTCATTGGACGAGCCTGTGTAATTGTAGTTGAATATTACTGTATATGTGGTGTCGTCCACATCAACGTTGCCATCGCCGCAGGCTGCAAAAGCGAACGCAAACACCAGAACGGATGCCAGCAGCAATGACACTATCAGTTTCTTCATCCTATACCTCCAATTTAATAATTGAAGCCTGCCGCATTAAGCATGACTCAAGCTTTTTACCCGGGCTAATATATAACTTTTTGCAAACCTTCAGGATTCCTTAAGCCATGATGCGGCACAATCATAATTCATTGCTGTATCACGGCTCCGGTACAATGATATACCGGAGCCGGAAACAGCCTGGATTTTCATTCAGACAGTCTGTTTATGCAGTCTGCCCTGGAAATTAATTCTTCTTCCTACCAAAGATGAATACAAGAATGCATCCGGCAACAGCGACAACCGCAACAACCAGTGCTATGATGCCTAATGTTGTTCCTGTGTTGCTGGATGTTCCATCTGCGCCATCCTTTCCGTCAACGCCATTAGTGCCGTTTGCTCCTGTTGCACCGTCCTTGCCATCTGCACCGTCCTTGCCATCTGCACCGACTACTACTCCGAGATTCTCTGTAGTGCCGTCTGAGTATGTGAGTACAAGTTCGCCGTCATCATTGATAGTAGCACTTACAAGATCTCCGTGACCTGCAGCTTCTTCGCTTCCGTCGCCTTCAATCGCAAGAGTGATGTCAACATAGTATCTGTCTGTTGTTGTAGATGAAGATGAAGAGCTCTGTGTTGTGTAAGATCCGGCAACCTCTACTGTTATATCGAATGTTCCGCTTTCAGTAGGCGTTCCGGAAATGATTCCGTTGTCCTCATCCAAAACAAGTCCTGCAGGCAGTGAACCGGAAGTAATAGCATACTCAAAGCCGTTGGTATATGTTCTAGTCGTAATAACGTCAGAATCTATATAGACATTGAGTGAGTCGCCGACAGTTCCGCTAACTGAAGTGAGTTCATTATAATTATCATCTGTTAAGGTGAATGCTGAAGCAATGTCGAATGTGACTCTTGAGGATGCCGTAATCCAGCCGTCTACAGTTGCCTGTACCGTTGCCGTATATGTTCCTGCAACAGTGGCAGTTCCGGTAATAGCGCCCGTGGTGGCGTTAAGGGAAAGGCCAGCAGGAAGTGAACCGGATGTTATTGTATATACAGCGGTGCCGCCGTTAAGCGCATCTGCGTCCATTGCAACAGATGTATTTGCGCTTACGCCCTGGGTGATCTCTACAGTCTGGTCTGTGTAGGCAGATGCAGTCACTCCATTATTATTGTTTACAGAATTAGCGCATACATAGAGAACCTGCTGAGCGTCTACACGCATCGTGTACCACTGCATAAGGTTTGTATTATCACTACCAGTTCCAACATCCACGCATCCGCTGGGCTCTGCTTCTGTGCCTACACCTACGGCAGTGGCATCCCATGTGCCGGATGCTCCGTATGTGCCGGATGCTGATCCGAGAGGCAGGTTGTTGCCGGCTCTGCCGAGGATATCCATATTGCGGTTGGAGTATGCAGACCACATGTCTGTGACAACCATGCCTTCCCATCCCCACTCGCTTCTGAACAGTCCGTTGATCATGTTGTAATTGTAAAGGGTCTGTACAGAGCCTACACGGACGAATGCCGTCATGCATGCGGTTGCCCCGCCTTCCTGGAATGCCATCTGGAACGGCTTTGCATACAGCTCACGGATAGCCTGCTCGTTTACCCATGCCATGTAGGTCTCGCCGCAACGGAATGACTCCTGTTCATTGAGGATGGCGTGCTTTACCCAGCAGTTCAGTCCTCTGGACTGTGCGCCGCCGACAACGGCCGCTGCAATGTATCCGCCCTGGATGCCGTCCTGGGAATAATACTCGTTGCATCTGCCGCCGAAAGGTGAACGGTGCGTGTTCATGCCGGGGCCGTACCAGCCGTCCTCATTGTTGAATATTCCGAGGTTGGCGTTTACGATGCCCTCCTGTGTGGCAAGCTGCACGTTCCAGGTTGCTGCTATTGTAGGCTCATCCATCCAGGCCTTTCCAGCGTAAGTGTTGGGGCCATCGAGGTCGCTGGTCTGTTCCTTGCCGATTGAGCTTACGGCGGACGTGATGTACATTCCATTGTTGACGATGGTGAGAATCTCATCCCACGTGAGCTGGTTCATGAATTCAGTCCACTTCTCATCATCATATGCAACGCCTGCCATGTCTGCCATTGTGATGTCATACATGCCGTTGTCACCAAGTACGCCTGTGCCCTGTGTCCAGCCGTCCATGAGCGCTGTGAGCTCCTCAGTGGACTTGTACCATGCATAATGGCCGCTGTCAGACTTGTAATATGTGTAGCCTTCATCAGCATATTCTTCATTGCTGGAATTGTAGCTCTTCCACCATACTAAGTTCTTCACGAAATCATCAGTCAGAGTGCGGTCAGCCTCTGTCGGAGGTGCGGGGAATGTCGCAACCATGTCAGCACGGCTGAGGTCTACCATCTGAGCCTCGTCATCACTATTAATCTTGAGGAAGTCATAGCTCTCAGCATAACCATTTCCGGCAGAATGATCCATTCTTCTGGAATCATAAGTATCATCGTTGGAGAACCAGGTCTGGACTTCATTGCCGCTGAAATCATCCACTTTAAGAAGAGCTGTGTCTTCCAGAGTAAAGGACTTACTGTCCACTACAGTGTGGGAGTCTGTCATGACCTTGATGGTGTACTTGCCGGCGTCAAGAGTATATCCGCAGTATCCGTCATTGTTCTTGTCATCATAGTCGAATGATGCAAAATCCTGGACGTTGAATGTGACCTGCACGGTCTCGCTCTGGCCGGGCTTGAGATTGGAAGTCTTTGCATAGCCGACAAGGTTGACCTCTGCCTTCTCAATTTCTCCGGATGTGTAAGGCATGGACATGTAAACTTCAACAGTCTGCTTGCCGGAATAATTGCCTGTGTTGGTGACCTTGACATTGGCAGTCATGGAAGTAACGGCTGTCTTAAGATCTGCTGCTGTCTCTGTGGTGAGATCATCTGCCGTCAGGTCTTCAAGAGCAACACCGGTATTTGTTGTAACGCCGGTAAGTTCAATATCGAATGTAGAATAGGAAAGACCATAGCCGAACGGATAGGAAACGGCGCTCTCCCACCACTCTTCAGCTGTGCCTTTGTCTTCCTCTGCTACAGTTGTTTCTGTATCTGCAGCGCTTACAAGCGTGTCGTTAGTCTTGTCCCAAATGATTGAACCGCTCTCAAGCTCTGCATATACGGTCTCAATGTACTTGTAGCCGACGTAGATGTTCTCTTCGTAGTCAATGCCGTACAGGCCAGTGGATGAAGCGAAACCATTAACATTGTCTGCCTCAGGGATGCCCAAAGAGCTATCATATAAATATGAGGCGTAAGTGCCAACCTGGGAATTATCTCCGAAGTTGTACCATGTAGGGTCTTCTGTCAGGTCACGGTACCATTCATCGACAAGCCTTCCGGAAGGGTTGATAGTGCCATCAAGAATCTGTGCAAGAGCAGCTATGCCGGTTGAGCCGGGACGGCCCATCATGATCATGGCGTTGATGTTTTTATCATCCTTGAGACTTCCTATCTCAATGACGTTAGAAGTGTTGAGAACAACAACCACCTTGCTGAAATTGGCTTCAACATAAGCAATGAGATCTTCCTCGCTCTCTGTAAGCTCAAGGTAATGCTTGTATTCATTGCCATCTGCATCCTGGTATAATGCCTTGTGAGCAGCAACATCTTTGCCGAGGTAATCATTGTCTTCTACTTCACTCGTCACAGTGCTTACATCGCTGCCCTCGCCGCCGGTTCGGGACAGGATAATAACTGCAGCGTCATTGTAAAGGCTGAAAGACTGCTGAACGCTGGATCCGAAATCCATGGTTTCAGTGCCGATTGTTGTTCCTACGCTTCCGTAGTAATCCTCAAGGGCGCTGTTGACTTTGAATCCCTCATCACGCAAAGCCTCCGTAAGAGTGGCACTGCCGTCACCGCCGACAAAAGAATCCTGCGCAACGCCGAAAACGCTGACCTTGGATGCCTTTGTCATGGGAAGCAGGCCGTCATTCTTCAAAAGGACCATGCCTTCGCCGGAAATCTCTGTATTGAGTTCATCCGCAGCATCCATCGCCTCATCATAGGATGAATAGTCCGTATAGAACTTTCCGTTGGCGCTCAGAGTCAGGGCAGAAGCACTCAGTGCAGGAGATGTCATAGCGCTTGCGCAAAGAACGGAAAGCACAGCGACAACGCCTAGCACCTTGATGCCGGTTTTTGCCTTTCTAGACAACTTGACCATTAAAACCTCCTTATCCATATATTAAATAGGATTTAAATTCAAGAAACGTCGTCAGCCAACAAACAGGCATTATTTCCGTTTCCATAAATTTCAGCTTGAATGCAGCACCGGCTCAGGCCGGCCTGCTGGCATTCCAGAAATGGATATTGGCACATACAGCATTTTTTGCACAATGTGCCCAAATCCTCCGCGGAGCCGGCTTACCGAAATGTCATCATAGTGGCTTCCGGCTCTGACAAAAACCGCCCCCCTGCGGTTCGTGCATCATCCGGAAACAATTCCGGCCAGCTTTTTAAAATCCGCCACTGCTCTGCAGCTTTCAGGTTCAGCATGGCCGCATTTTGGCCCTGCAGGCACCCAAATTTCATTCGGGATAAATAAAAAAATCAGCCGTATATATTTCAATTTCAATGTGCGCTTTGCGCACATGATTAAAAGCTAGAAGCCCCGTTTGTGGGGTAATGTACCATGTACATTACCCCCTCTTTTCCGTAGGAAAAGAAAACAGCTTTTCGTTTCCCCGGCTGATTTTTATTCAATTTTCGGCTCTGATTTCGCCTTTTTTTGAACCGATTTTGACACTTCCGGCATAATTTGCCGAATTTAATGTAAAATCCGCCCAAAATTATAATTACGTTCTTAGCCTACCACACTTGACTATTGCAAAATATAGAAAAATTTATGTATTTTATTGCAATCCTTCCTGTATTTGTGAAAAAAATGCAAACTTTGTGAAGTTGTTGGAAAATCAAGGTCTATGCACTATCCGGAAACAATTCAGAATTGGCATAAGGTTCAACAGACGGAAATGAAGCCTCCAATCCAGACAGGCTAAAGCCACATGATTTCTTATACAGCCCCTCTGCGCTTGCCTTCCGACAAGGCATTCCCAGAGCCATCCATACGGGTCCAGAATTATGATTCCTGCTGTGTGATTCATTTTCCATTTGGACTTCCTGCCGCTATATATGCCATGCAGAGCATGCTCCGGACGCATGAGCCATATACAGACGATTCCCGGAGGGGCGGCCTCCGGGAATCGTCATTAAGGTGGATGATGATATGAAATTCTGCTTGCATCACATGCAAACTGACTGCTGGAAATGTCTGTTACTCTGCCTTGCCTGCGGGTTCTTCTCCGGATCCGTCCGAGCCGGCACCGGATAATGATTCCGCCGCTGGCTTTCTGTGCCCGAGAACCTCCGCCGCTATGTATATGGCCGCAGAGCCTATGGTCAGGACTATGGCTATAACCTCAAGGGTAGTAAGCAGTATCTGCCACCATGGGGTTATGGAAACAAGGACGGTGTTTGAAGAGATGCCGTTCATAACCGCGCTGTAATTGCAGACAACGTACAGGATTCTGTGAGTGGCCTCGCGCATCATGCTGCAGAACTGCGCGCTGGACTTGTATGCATCCGGGGAGCTGGAAGAGCCGGTGCCGTCATAGAGGCAGGTGCCTTTCATGATGCCGTCATAATAGGTCATGTAGTTGGCGCCGTTGCCGGACGAGGCGTCCGTTATGGAGAAGCCGTCAAAGTTCCACTCGCCGCGGGCGAGGCCTGTCATGAGCCCGGAGCACGCCAAGGTCCAGATGCATCCCGCTCTGTTGAAAGAAGTCATGATTGCGTGGGCGTTGCCCATGAAGGGTCGCATGCTTTATTCAAAGGGCAGAAGGTATATCTCCCTTGCGGACTGCTCATTGAGCCACACGCTCATGCCGTTGCGGTTGGTCTCTTCTTCGTTGAAGGCAAAGTGCTTCACGTACGCAACCACTCCCCTCTCCTGGATTCCCCTGACCTCTGCCGTAGAAGATGTGCCGGAAAGGTAAGGGCCTTCGGAGAAGTTTCCTTTTAAGAGACTCCCATGCATGAAGGCCGCACCAACTGTCCATGCGGTTTCAGCGCATGCGTCTTCCACTCCTGTTCATTGCAACTAAACCGTGTTCATTATAACCAAAGGCCACATGCCTTTTCCCATCTTAGGCACATGCGGGCCACTGCCTGCAAACAGCCGTCCAAAACGGCATATGCGACACTGTTTTTCCCACATACGGCAAAAGACAGGCAAGTGCCTGTCTTCCGTCTGAATATTTCATTCTGTTGTGTATCTGCCGTCGAACCGGGGCTCCGCATCCGGCTATGCCCCGCCCCGGACCCTTTCCACATACAGTGCAAGCATGCGCATGAACCTCTTCTCCCTCGCACGGCTCAATGGCAGCTTCTCTCCGTGCACAGTGACGGTATGAGCCTCTACGGTCTGCACATGCCGGAGGTTTACCAGATAGCTCTGCCCGGAGCATGCAAAGCTCCCGTCTGACAGGTCCTCCTCCACTTCCGCCATTGTCTTTCTCACCCGGAAGTTTCCGCGGACTGTGTGGTATATGACCATGTGGGCGTCATTCTCCACATAGTACAGCCCGGATGTTTTGATGACCTCAGTCCTGTCTTTGAGAGAGATTATGACCGGCAGGTCCATGCTTGCGTCCCGGATGCTCCGGGCCTTTTCCAGCTTGGAGACAAAGGTGAAATACGACACGGGCTTCAGAAGATACGCCAGGGCGCTGACGTCATACCCGTCCACGGCATGTGCCGGCCCGCGGGATGTGAAAATTATGGAGACGGACTGGTCCGTCATGCGGAGCTTTCTTGCGGTCCCGATTCCGTTCATCATGGAAAGGTCCGTGTCTATGAACACGGCGAAGAATGAGCCGTCATAGTCCGTGAGAAAATCCTCCGCCCTCCTGAAAACCGCGGCCTGGACAGCCATGCCGTTCTCTTCATTGTACCTGCGGACATAGCCCAAGGCCGTGTTCACGGAATTCATATCCTCATCCACTATCGCTATCCTGTACATCCGTCCACCTGTATGGCAATATGCGACACGATGTCTAAAACCCTGCACATATGCCTTGTATTTGCAAAAGTATACCACTCAATGCGCCCGTTACAGGATAGCAGAATGTCATTGGCATATTGCATCCCTGGCCTGATTCAGGCCCATGTCCGGCTGTGGGCAACAGCTAAATTCCGGATGTTGCAAAACACGCGGCGCGCCCTTCGTTCCTCAGCAATTGAGGCTGGCGGCATATGCAAGACAAATAATTGCGGCCGGCGGCGTATGTATGTAAGACAAGTCCCGAAGGGATGGCCTCCGGGAAAGTCCTGCTGAATGATGATTATGGAATATTGCCGGAGATGCCGGCTCCTGCGCAAGGCCAAATGCGGCATATTCTGATCATGCGCATGCTGCCTCCCGGCAGTATGTATAAAAGAGAGGGGAAATATTGTCTCATGTCACTCCGCCACGGCCGGAGTGCCTCCGGATTCATCCGGATTCATCCGGAGAGTTTCCGGTGTCTTTCCTGTGCCTTAGCACTTCCGCTACAACGTATACGGCAGCAGAGCCGACGGTTAGAACTATGGCTATGACCTCAAGAGTTGTGAGAAGAATCTGCCACCAAGGTGTTACGGGAACGAGCTTTGTATTGGAAGAGTATCCGTTCATGGCCGCGCTGAAGTTGCAGACCACATACAGGATTCTGTGGGTGGCCTCCCGCATCATCCGGCAGAAACGGGGGCTGTTCCTGAATCCGTCCAAAGCTGTGTCTGAGCCAGAGCCGTCATACAGGCAGGTGCCGGCCATGATGCCGTCATAGTAGGTCATGTAATATGCGCCGTTGCCGGACGCCATGTCTGTGATATAGAATCCGTCAAATCCGAACTCTTCGCGGCAGATGCCGGTCAGAAGATTGTAATCTCCTGATGTCCATGTGCATCCCGCGCGGTTGAAGGATGTCATTGCCGCGTGGGCGTTGCCCATTGAAGGCCTCATGCTGTACTCGAAAGGCAGCAGATATATCTCACGGGCGGACTGCTCATTGAGCCACACTCCCACTCCGCTTCTGTAAGTCTCACACTCGTTGAATGCGACATGCTTTACGTATGCAACCACTCCCCGGTCCTGGATGCCTTTGATTTCGGCAACGGAAGCCATTCCGGAAAGATACGGGTCTTCCGAGAAATACTCGTGGGCCCTGCCGCAGAAAGGAGTCCTGTGTATGTTGGCTCCGGGAGCGTAAAGCCCCTGGACGCCGGCCATTATGGAATCATCCCCCATGAGGCTGCCTATGCGCTCTATGAGCTCATCATTGAATGAAGCGGCCCATATTCCCTCGCTGGGCATGCAGTATCCTGTAACAGAGCCTGTGACGCTTGTAGGCCCGTTGTTGTCTCCCGTCTGGGGTTTTGCGACACTTGTCACCGCATTGGTAAGATGCAGGCCGTCCGTAATGAGCCTGGACTGCTCTGCGAAAGTCGTCTGGTCCAGAAGCCGGTCCCATACGCCGTCATCATAATCATAGCCCCTGAGCATTATGAGGGTCATCCCGTTGGATGCGCCGTATGCGGGCATTGCATATCCGGCCTCATCCGTGTCCGCCTGGCTGGCGTCCGTCACGCTCTGCAGATCCTTCTGCATGGTTTCGGTTGCAATGGACAGGGTTATGGCACTTTCGGGCCATGTGCCGGACCAGTTGCTTCTGGAAACGTATGTCACGCTGTTCGTGCCGGAGCCTTCGTATCTGTTCACGTCCGCATTGTCCAGCCGGTTGGTGATTTTCACGCCGGTCTCTGCGGACTTGGCATATATTGCTGTGTCTGTATCTTCCTGGGTGAGCACATCCTCTGCAAGGTCCTTGCGGCCCTCCGCATCCATCCTTCCGGAAGTATTGCCAGGCGCATAGCCTTTTGCCGCAAGGATGTTGTTGACTGCGTCATGGGCGTCCTTTGCCGCTGTGAGATAATAATCCCCCTTGTCCAAAATGTATGTCTCTGCCTTGCTGCTGTCATATGACTTGAACTGTTCCTTGTCCACGGTTATGGTGACGGTTTCGGAATCGCCCTCTTCGCCTTTTGCCGCAAGAGTTCCTGTTTTTGCATATCCTGCAAGCTCCACGGATGCCTTCTCCACGCCGTTCTCTTTGTCATATTCTGAGTAAGGCTTCTGGAGGTATATCTGCACGACCTCCCTGCCGGGAACCGGACTGTTGTTGGAAACGGTTACGGATACGTCCAAGATGCCGGAATCCTCTTCGTTTTCCGTTGCCGTGAAATTGCTGTATGAGAAGTCCGAGTATGAAAGGCCGTATCCGAAGGGATACGCCACGTCTGCGCCGTAATCATACGCGCCGGTGCCGTACGAGCCCATAACATAGTCTTCGTATCTCGTCTCATAATACCTGTACCCTACATAAATGCCCTCTGCATACACTTCATAGTACTGGCTGGTTGAATTTATGAACGGGAAGTCATTATAGTTGGAATATGCCTGGGCCACGCTGCCGCTCAGTTTTCCGTTCGGGGAAAGGCTGTTCATCCAGTTGGCCATGGCCGGGGACGAGAAGTTGTTTTTGGCGAATGTGTCCGCCGCTCTTCCGGACGGATTGACGTCTCCGACAAGAACTTCGCCTATAGCTTCCGCGCCGTGCGAGCCCGTGACGCCTGTCCAAAGGCATGCATCCACGTCTATACCTGAGCCGGCTTCCGTTGCGGAATCCAGGAAATCCAGCTGGATTCCGACGGCTGAGTTGAGAAGAACGATGATGCGGCTGAACACGCCCTGGCTCTTGAGTTTTGTAAGGTTCCGGAGAAGATCCTGCTCATTTGCGGAAATGGAAAGATAGCTGCCGTCCAAGCCGTCCGACCCTTTAGTAGCCATGTCCGATCCCTCGCCGCTCTCTCTGGTAATCGTGACTATTGCTGCGTCTCCGTACTGGCTGAAACTGCTTTCCAATCCGCTCAAAGCGCTGTACGGAGCCTCGTTGATTTTTGTGGTTGATTTGCTGTGGCCGTAGCTGGACGTGTATGCGCTGCTCCGGTAAAAATCCCAGAGAGCGCCGTTCACATCGAGCCTCTGCCTGCCGTCTGCGCCTTTTTTCTCCAAGGCTTCTTTGAGCGTAGCGTATGTGCCCACATTGGACGGCGTGGAAGAGCCGGATGTGTAATAATAGAAATCCCCTGACCCGCTGCCGAAAAGGGATACTTTGGACCCTCTGTCCAGGGGAAGGGCGCCTCCCTCATTCTTTAGAAGGACGATGCCCTCTTCCTCTGTCTCACGGCAGAGGCTTTCATATGCGGCCCTAAGCTCTTCCTCCGTCCCGTATGTCTGCTTGAAATACTCCGTGTCTTCCTCCGGGGCGTCCGGATCCGGCTCCCTCTCCTCCACACGGTAATTCTGCGTGTTGAAGAAGGAATTGATCATGGACGCGTTCTGCGAGCCGGCCACGGAAAGGGCCAGCATGACCGCAAGGAATGATGTGGAGCATATGAGAAATATCTCGCCGAATCTGGTTGACAATTTCATGACAGCATCTCCCCTGGCTTTCTGAAGCCGGTCTTCATCATGCAGGCTGACACAAGGGAAAGCACCCATGCGGCCAGTCCGAATATGAGAGTGAGCACGAATCCCGCGGTGACGGAAGTGCCGTCTATGGCAGCGATGAGGTTGGCTATGTAGTTGATTTCAAAAACTACGTACATGAGGAAAGCATAAAGCCCCACGGCCGCCGTTATGGCTTTCACGGCGCGGATCTCATATATGCACATGGCAAGCGACAGGATGATGAATATGGCATATGCCGCCGTGATGGCCGGATTGAGCGTTGGCGTGAATTCGGACACCCCCGCCGTGCAGTAAAGGATAAGGGAAACTGTCCCGCAGACGAAGGCGCCCGCCATGAGATAGTACCCCGCTCCCTTGCTCTTGAAAAATTTCTTTAAAAATTCCATTCGTTATCCCCCGTGGTCCCGCAATTGTCCTGCTGGACCGGCTGATCCGGATTATGACTGATAGATCACCTGTGAAAGGCCTGAAGATGCCGTTGAGTATATTGTGATGCAGTCCAGGTTGGGGCTCTTTGCGGTGGTCTGGCCTCCCTCTGACTTGTAAGATGCGTCGGAGGTCGTCAGAAGCATGATGTAGTTTGTTCCCGCACTCAGCGATATGCCGCCGATTGAGTAAGTCAGGAATGTGCAGGGCACATTGAGATCGTTGATTGTGAGCCCCGACACGTCAAACATCATCGTGTCGTATCTCAAGGGCGTTCCTTCATGTTCCGCCGGGTCCTCGCCGTCCGCCAGATCATTTTCACTGAACACCGTAATCTGATACTGGCTGCTGGATATCGAAACGGATCCTATGGAGTCTCCGTCATAACAGGTTGACTCTTTTGTCGAATAAGCGTAGTTCGTGGAAGCAGTAATTGTGAGGTATGCGTCCGGCACATCTGTGGCGCATGTCACTTCAAATATCAGATACTTTCCGGCCTGGTTTCCGGCCTGGACATATTTGCCGTTGCTGCAGGATGAATTTTCCAGAATGGCGCCGGCGCCGACGTAATTGTTTGAATAGCCGAAGAACTCACGGTCCATGCCGTACTCGTCTGTCAAATCGGTGTACTCGGCCTCCATGACGTATCCGTAATACCATGACGCGTAGACAGTAATATTGTCTCCGCCGACATAGCTGCCGTATACAATCTGGTCTCCTGTTCCGTCGTCGTTTGCATGCCATCCCATGAACCTGTAGCCCTCGCGCACAGGCGTCGGCACATCAAAAATCTTGTCATAAGCCTCGGCGTAGCCGACATGGTATGTGCTGCCGCTTCCGTCATTTGTCATGAAGAACACAGCGATGTTTCCTTCCGGTATGTCAAGGCTGGTCCATCCTGCATAAATGGTCAGATCATATGTGACGGGCGCGGAAAGGTCAAAGGCCACGGTGCATTCCTCGTCGGCATACCACCCGGAAAAAATGGCATTGTCCTTTGAAGGGGTCTCTAAAGATATGGTCTCTCCGCTGTTTACGGCATATGTTAAGATGTTTCCGTCAATATTCACCGTCACCGTGCAAGATATGACTGTTTTCTCCCAGCCGGCGTAATATGTGGCATCCGCCGTTATGACGGATGTGAAATCCACAGGCAGCGTGCATGAGGATGTCGTATACCAATTGTCAAACGCATAGCCGTCGCGCACAGGGTCCGCGGGCCTTGAGGCAGCCTTCCCCTCTTCCACAGTCTGCACCGCGTATATTGAGGCGCCTGCGTAGTTGCAGTCGAAAGTCACTGTATAGGTTTTTGTTTCAGGGGTGTTTTCCCCGCAGCCCGCGGCAGCAAAGGCGCATGCCAGAACGCACACAGCTGCGCAGGCTATGATTCCCCTGGTAATTTTTTTCATGGATATCAATCTCCTATGATTATGTCCGGAACGTGCGGCCATTATGCGATTACCGCACAGAAAACTGTGCGGTAATCTTCTGGCCTGCTGCCGGAAGCCCTGGCTATGCCGGGGGTCTTCGTTCCGTTATCCGTTATCTGAAATCATCAGCGTTTAATCTGCGGTCAGGACTTCTTGCGAAGAAGAACAATGACTATGCCGGCCGCCGCAGCAACAACCGCAACTATGGCGATTACAAGCCCGGCAACTGCAATCCCGTTGCCGGAGCCGGATCCCGTTGTCTCATCCGCGCCGGTGCCGGTGCCTGCAGGAATTGTCACTGAATTGGTTCCGTCCGTAATGGTGACGCTGCCGTCACTGTCCTTGGCAAGCGTCACGCTGCTTCCTGCGGATGAAGCTGAAGGAATCGTGACTGATGTCGTGCCGTCCGAAATGACAGTGCTGCCGCTCGCGTCTGTGGTTATGGTTACGCCGCCTGCGGAATCTGATCCGGATGATGCGATTGTTATTGTTTCAACTGTGCCGTCCGTAAGTGTGATGACGAGATTGCCGTCGGCGTCAGCATATATGCTCTCCACCGTTGCGGATGCCGCAGGGCCTTCTTCCGACGCGCCGCTTACTGTGATGGTGTACGTCATATAGAAAGTCTCAGAGGCGACATCAAAATATACGGAAGCATCCATGCCCATTGCCGATACCATGATGTAAAGAACGTTGGGATCCGTGGAGCCGAATATGGACTCGAAGGAATCATACATGGCAAGCCCTGCATCTGTGAAAACATGATTCGTCTCGTCCACAGCGTCAACGGCAACCGTGAATGTATATGTTCCTGTTGTTGCGGCGGTTCCGGTTATGCGGCCGTTTCCGTTCATCTCAAGGCCGGCCGGAAGAGCACCGTCAACTATTGACATTGTGTAGCTTGAATTATAGGAAGTTGCGGCTGTGTCGTACTCCACATATGCGTTCACGCTGTCGCCGACAGTAAGTGACGATATGGATTCGCCTGTCACGCGGTCCGCGCCTACGGTCACGATAGGGTCAATATTGATTGTGAGGTCAAGTTCGATCTTCACCCAGCCGTCAATAAGGACATTGAGAACGATATCGTATCCGCCTTCGCTCAGCGGAGTTCCGGAAATATAGCCGTTGTCAAATGTGAGCCCTGTGGGAAGCGACCCGGAAACCAGTTCTGAGAAGAAACTGTATCCTGCATCTTCGCTGACATACTTTTCAGGAATCACAAGCTCGTTCATGTATGTGCCCTGAGTGCCGTTCAGGGCCACTTTCATGGAAGTGTCCGTGACGCCGTTGTTGTTTCCGGCGCTGTTCGCCTCGTTGTACAGAAGCCTGGTCACTGCCATTCTCGCGCAGTACCACTGCGTAGGGCTGTATGCATTATCAGATCCTACAACCACGCCGCCGTATACCGTCAGGTCTCCGCTGTTTTCGCCCTGCCCTTCATATACTCTTGCGACAGAGGAATCCCATGTTCCGGAAAGCGCCTTTGAACCGGAAATCTTGTTGCCGCCGGCATCTGTTGTGCTGTATGTTGAGAATGTAAGATTTCCGTCAGGGATTTCAGCCCCGGCGCGGACAAGACCGTCAACGGTCATGGAAGGCATGCCGGAATAGATGTCTGTGATTATGAATCCGTTCCAGCCCCATTCGCCGCGTGTTATTCCCTGGATGAGGGCATAGTTCTGTCCGGCATACACGGCGCCGATTCTGTTGAATGCGCTCATTGCAGCATGAGCGTCGCCTTCCTGCATAGCCATCTGGAATATCTTGAGATAGTTCTCGCGGATGTTCTGCTCTGTTGCGTTGACTCCGCCGGAGCCGCTGAGCCCGCTCACGTCATAAAGAGCAAAATGCTTTACATATACGTTGATTCCGGTCTCTGTCGCTCCCTTCACGACGGCCGCTGCTATGAAGCCGCCCTGGATGGCGTCCTGGGAATAGTATTCGGGAGATCTGCCGGAGAACGCGCTGCGGTGAATGTTCATTCCGGGGCCATACCAGCCTGACAGACCCTGGGCAAGAAGCGTATTGCCTGCAAGGTATCCGTAGCGTGCGGCAAGGTCCGTATTCCAGGTAGCTGCCACCGTAGGCTCGCCTACCCATGTCGTAAGGTTGTAGGAATAGTTGGGTCCGTTGTCATCCAGCGTCTTCATTTTCCCGATTGTGGGCACAGCCACTGTGAGATGCGACCCGTTGTTCAGCAGCGAAGCAATTTCATCCCAGGTGAGCTGATTGATGAACTCCACCCAGTCCGAGCTGATGTTGCCTTTTGCGTCATACAGATCAACGCCGGCCATGTCATCCAGCGTAATGTCATATGTGCCGTCTTTGCCGACAGTGCCGCTGCCCTGTGTCCAGTCTGAAGGTATGTCCTCTTCCGTCTTGCACCAGACGTACTGGGAATCGTCTATAATGTCACCGTCCACATACTGGTATTTGGCAATCGTAGAGGAAAGAGTGGAAATTCCGCTGGAATCCAGATCAAGATCATCCAGCAGGGCAGAAGGCTTCGTTCCGTCAAAGTCTGAACGGGAAAGCGTGGTCTCCATTGTTCCTGCAAGGTCAGATACAAGCCTGCTGTTGAAATCGTCATCATTCGAAAACTCATTGCTGATCTGGTTCCCGGAGAAATCATCCACGCGAAGCTCTGCGTCTTCATCAAGATTGAATGTGGCGGAAGCATATGCCTTGTTGTCCTCTTTCATATTCAGGTATGAAGAGGATTCCATCACATGAACCGTATAATCTCCAGAATCGAGCAGATAAGCGCCGTTCCCGCCATTTGCGTCTGTGCTGTAAGAGGCAAAATCCTGGACATTGAAGGTTATGTCAAGGGTCTCCTCTCCGCCGGGCCTCAGAGTATCCGTCTTGCCGTACCCTACAAGCGTCACGTAAGATTTCTCCGCATCTCCGCTCTCATAAGGAGCCGTCACGTATATCTCCACTACTTCCTTGCCGGCGAAATCCCCGGTGTTCTTCACGGTGACTTCAGCCGTCATGGATGTGATTGCAGTCTTCAGATCATCTTTTGAAGATGTCTCAACGTCCGCGGATGATATGCTGGCCCCCACTGCCTTTCCGAAGTTGTCCTTCAGGCTGTCCAGCGTGATGCTGAAATCCGTGTATGAGAGGCCGTATCCGAAGGGATACACCACATTGTTCCTGTACCAGGCGTCCGCCCTGGCTGAATCATCCGATTCATCATAAGTTACGCCGGATAAGGCTGACCCCACGGAAAGCGCATTGCCCTGGCTTGCCTCATACCTGTATGTCTCATAATACTTGTAGCCGAGGTATATGTCCTCTTCGTAATCCAGGCCGATGTATGAAGTGCCTGTGTATTTGGATCCGAATGTGTTTGCGTATGTGGGGTCATTCGTAAAATCGTTGGTCCACTCGTCCACTGTCTTTCCTGAAGGGTTGAGTTTGCCGCTTAAAATCCGGCCCACAGCGGAAATGCCTCCGTCTCCGAGCCTTCCGATCCAGGCAATGGCATTGATTTTGGAGTCTTTGTTCAGATTGCCCATCTCGAAGACATTGCTGGAGCTGTACAGCACGATGACCTTCTTGCAGGTTTCTTCCGCAAGGGCTATCATATTCTGCTCCGAGGCGGTGAGTTCAAGCTCGTGCTTGTCAGTATTTCCGGCCTCGTGAGACCAGCCCTGGCTGCCGTCAAGATAATTCTCGTCCTCTTTTTCTCCGGTATCGAGGGAACGGTCGCTGGACTCTCCCGCTGTTCCTCTTGCAATGACAACGATGGCCGCATCGTTGTATGCTCTGATGGACTGCTTCTGCTGGGATGAGAGAACTGTTTCCTTGCCGAAATCCGACTTTGATGCATTGTCATTGTCATAGAGCTCTTTGAGTGTGGGATTAACCTTGAATCCGGCATCCGCCAGGCTCTCTGTGATGCTTCCGTCAGTTTCGCTCATGCAATCCTGCGCCAAACCCAGAACACTGACTCTGGCTCCGGAATTCAAAGGAAGGGTTCCGTCATTCTTCAGCAGGGTGACGCCTTCCGAAGCGAGTTCCTCATTCAGTTCCCTGCCCGCAGCCAGAATCTGGTCCGTTGACGTGTAATCCGTATAGAACCGTCCGTTTGCGGAAGTGTCCGCCGCCTGGGCAAAGATGGTTGACGTTCCAAGGCATACGGCCAGCAGCGCGCACGCCGCCACTGTTGCAGCCAAGGTAAGTTTTTTAGCAGTTGTCTTCACACAAAATTCCTCCTGTTAGAAGATGTTTCCTTTATGGAATGATTTCCCTGCATAAAGGCCATGTCTTCTGTTCCTGCCATGACTATATGTAATGAAATCTGCTAAATTATATCTGCTGCCTGCAGGCTGTTCCCATCTGCGGCACATACCGGATTTACATGGACAATACAGGAAAAATCCAGCATATATCGTCTTTTTAAGTCCATATACAACAAAAGACAGACTTTAGTCTGTCTTTCAACACTGTTCACGCATAGACTCACGGCATAATACATATCACTTGATAAGGCATCTCCGTTCTCTGTTCCGGACAGTTTTGCCGGGAAATGCAGACGCTGATCCTTAAAGCATTCATCCTGCACAATCCTGCAGACATGCCATTTCCCTCATGTCTTTCATACGAAAAAAGCGCGCATCCGGGGACACGCGCTTCGCTTTTCTATTCTTCTATATCTGGATGCATGAAGCCCGGATATTACAGGTTCTCAATCTTCTTATGGCCGGTGTAATCCTCGCCGTACACTTCAAGGTATCTCTTGATGCAGCTGTCTATTATTCTCACGGCCTCGTCCTTGTGGCATATCTCGTCCGCCGTGGTCTTCTTGCCCTCAAGGGTCTTGTACACTTCAAAGAAGTGCATCATCTCGTCGAAGATGTGCATGGGCAGCTCGCCTATGTCCTTGTAATGGTTGTAGTTGGGGTCCTGGACGGGAACGGCGATTATCTTCTCATCCGCCTTGCCCTGGTCCACCATTTTGATGACCCCTATAGGCGTGCACTGCACAAGGGTCATGGGATACACCTGCTCATTGCAGAGAACGAGGACGTCCAAAGGGTCTCCGTCGCTGGCAAGGGTCCTGGGGAGGAAGCCGTAGTTGGCGGGATACACCGTGGATGTGTAAAGGACGCGGTCCATCTTCAGAATTCCCGTGGACTTGTCCATCTCATACTTCACCTTGCAGCCTTTGGGTATCTCAATAAGGGCCTCAAACTTCTCGGACGTGACTCTGCGGTCATCCAAATCATGCCAGATGTTCATACAATGCCTCCGCTACGCAGGCCTTCCCGCCTGCAACCGTATTATACAACCGTAAGCTATCAAACGCAAACGAAATTTGATACATTTTGACGCAATGAGCCGGCTCTGCCGGAAGGCATGTCCGCAGAAGAAAATCAAAGGAACGGCCGAAGCCGTCCCGGGAAAGTCCATATGATGAAATGACGCAAGGGCCAAAGGATTAGTCCATGGTCTCGTACAGGTTCTTTATGATTTCCACGCACTTGTCTATGCCGAACTTGCCGCTGTCCAGGCAGACGTCATAGTTCTTGGCAAGTCCCCACTCAATGTCCGTGTAGAACTTGTAATACGAAGCTCTGCGCTTGTCCTTGTCACGGAGACGCTTTGCGGGCATCTCGTCCGATTCGCCGTACACCTGCACAATACGCTCCTCGCGCTTTTCAAGGGAAGCATGGATAAAGACGGTGAGAAGGTCTGCCTTGTGGCGCAGGATGTAATCCGCGCAGCGGCCAACGATTACGCAGGGGCCTTTTTTGGAGACCTCTATGACCGCCTTCCTCTGGGCGTTCCAGATGACGTCCTGGTTGGACTCGCGAAGACCCGCGCCTGCGTTGAGGGCACGCCCTAACCAGTGCGTCTGGGCCGCATACTCCCCGTGCTCACGGATGTATTCATGGGCGAAGCCGGAGTCTTCGGCCACTTTTTCTATGAGCTCGCTGTCATAGCAGGGGATGCCAAGCTCCTTGGCAACCTCTTTGCCTATCGTTCTTCCGCCGCTTCCGAATTGTCTGCTGATTGTGATGATCTTAGTCATGCTCTCCTCCTGCAGCTTGCCCATTAGCCTGGCTATGCACGAAGCTGTATTTACGGCAGGGAACAGCTTTGCCGCACCCCTTGCCTTGCATATATTATACAGTTTTTGAGAGGGAAAGTCAACATTGCGTTTTTTCTGCAATTTCCGGTGAAGTGTGCAAAAAGCGCAGTATGAACGAACATGCTGCGCCTGAATGTCTATATGAAACTGCCCCGCTTTGGACGGCATATCCGCCTGCAGGCTATACGCTGTCCTGCACGAATTCCATCTCCCCGTACGCCTCCGGGAATGTCTTTCCGTTCCAGATTCTGGCTTTTAGGAACTTCTCCACGGGATACCTGTCCAGGCTCCCGGACGCAACGAAGATGTAACCGGGCTCCATTGGCTTCACCTTGAAAACATAAATGCACGGGGAGCCGTTGTCATTTTCATCCTCGTCTATCATGTATATCTCGCCCATGAAGGACACAAAGGCTCCGGAGCCGTAATGCATGTCCTCTATGAAAGCTTCATATTCTGCCTGTGTCATGAAATATATTCCTGCCGTGTGGATGTCTTTATCAGATGTCTTTAATATTTATATGGTATAGGCTTTTGCTGCGTGCAAAAGAGTCTGCATGGATTGCATGGTGCCTGTACGGGCGGAAACTTAGGGCGATTTGTCACTGAATGACAGATTGCCCTGACTTTTTGCCGGATGCTCCCGCCTGTATAATGACAGGTGCGCATTGCATGATGCCGTCTGTCGTGGAACGGGTACGGATTAAAGGATGCCGTCTATGAACTCATCCGGATTGAAGAGCTCCAGGTCATCCATCTTCTCCCCCACCCCTGTGAAGATCACAGGGATGCCCATCTCAGAGCAGAGGGATATCACGAAGCCGCCCTTTGCGGAGGAGTCCAGCTTGGTTAAGACTATGCCGTCCAGCTCCACGGCATCATCGAAAATTTCCGCCTGGTTTATGGCATTGTTTCCGGTGGTGGCGTCAAGCACCAGGAACTTGTAAAAGTTGGCGTCCGGATATTCGCGCTCCACCACCCTGGACATCTTCTTGAGCTCTTCCATGAGCTGCACCTTTACGTGCAGCCTGCCGGCCGTATCTATTATGACCACATCCGTGCCTCTCGCTTTTGCGGATGACATGGCGTCATACACGACGGCCGAGGGGTCCGAGCCCTCCTCATGCTTCACTATGCGGACCTTGGCCCTGTCTGCCCAGACGGTGAGCTGGTCTGCGGCCGCGGCCCTGAAAGTGTCCGCCGCCGTGACGGTGACGGTCTTGCCCTTGCGGACGAAATAATTGGCCAGCTTGCCGACCGTTGTGGTCTTGCCCACGCCGTTCACGCCCACCATCATGATGACGGCCGGATACTCTATCTCCGGGATCTCGGCCTCCGTGAGATGGGACTTGAGCTCTTCCTTCAAAAGAGCTATGACACGGTCTTTGTCCTTGTCCTTGAGCTTCTCTTTCTTGGCCTGCTCCTGGATGCCTTCCACTATCTCCTCCGACGTTGAGACTGAGATATCCGCGCTGATGAGGACCTCTTCGAGGTCATCATAGAACTCCTGGTCTATCTTTCCTCTCTTGAATATGGAGGAAAGGGCTGCGCCCAAAGCGTCCTTGGTCTTCTTGAGCGCCTGTTTTATCTTTGAGAAAAATCCCATATTGTTTCCTTGCATCCCCGCAGGGGAATGAGTGTATTCTGATGATTGGGCCCGTTATATGCGCAAACCACATGCGTTTTCCGCACATGTCTGCATACGGGCTGCATGGGCCTTAAAAAGGCTCTGCGCGGCCGCTCCCGCGGCCTTGGAAATGGTCTCCGGGAAAGATACAGAAAAGCGTCTGCGCGGCCTGTATGGCTTGTATATGGGGACCTGATATGGTCCGGTCAGTCTTAAGGTCAGTCTTAAGGTCAGTCTATGGCCGCAGCGCCGAACTGGTGCTCCACTTCAGAGAGCTTTACCGTGACTATCTTGGAGACTCCCTTCTCTTCCATTGTGACGCCCAGGAGGGCGTTGGCCTCTTCCATTGTGGGCTTCTTATGCGTTATAACGAGGAACTGGGTTCCCTGCGAGAACTTCTTAAGGTATCTCGCGAAGCGGGATACGTTGGCCTCGTCCAGGGCCGCCTCTATCTCGTCCAGAACGCAGAAGGGCATGGGATGGGTTGCAATAATTGCAAAGAGGATGGCTATGGATGTAAGAGCCTGCTCTCCGCCGGAGAGAAGGGATATCTTGGAAAGCTTCTTGCCCGGGGGCGAGGCTATGATTTCCACGCCGGCCTCCAGGGGGTCTTCGCAGTCCGTGTAATCCAGCTGCAGCTCCGCCTTGCCGCCGCCGAACAGCTCCTTGAAGGTGCGCTTGAAATTCTCGTTGATGAGGTCAAAGCCCTCGTTGAAGATGCGGAGCATCTCGGCACGGATGTCGTCCAGGGCCACCTGCAGGTCCGCTATGGCCTTCTCGAGGTCCTCCTTCTCCGTCTGCATCTGGGAGTAACGCTCCGTAATGTCCGCGTACTCCTGGACGGCGTTGAAGTTTATAGGGCCCAGCATGGTTATCTGGCGCTTGCAGTTGGCTATGGCAGAGTTTGCCGTTGAGGGCGTGAAATCCGGGTCCTTGTATACGAGGCACCCTTCATAATCCAGCCCGTACTCCTCATCTATGCGGGTCTTGAGGTACTCTAAGTCTGAGTCTATCTTGGCCATGGAAAGCTCATAGCTGTGGGATGCCTCGGCCTTCTCCTCCTTCTCCTGCTGGGATGAGAGGCGCTCCGCGTCTATTGCCTGTATGCGCTCGTTGACCGTCTTCTTTGCCGCCGTGGCATCCTGGATCTGTTTGCGGAGGTCTGCGACAACCGCCTGCTCCTCTTCCGTCAAGGCCGTCTTCTCCGCCTGCGCGGAGAACATTGAGAGCTCATCCTGGATCTGGGGAATGGATGCGTTTATCTCATCTATCTTCCTGTAATGGGCGTCCCTCTCTTTTTTGAGGGACTCCACGTTGTCCTCCTGCCCTTTGATGGTGCTCTCCAGAGAGGCCATGTTCACATTGAGGGTGTTGTAATCATCCGTGAGAGAATCCCTCTCCGTCTTCATCTCGGCATACTGCGAGTCCATGGTGTCCATGGTCTCCGTGCCCTGGTCCGAGACTTTGGTAAGCTCGTCCGCTCCGGAGGAGATGCCGCTGTACTCGCTGTCCAGCCCCTTTAGCCTGGACTGCAGGATAGATACGGATTCCTGGTATGCCTCGTATTCGCTGTCCTGCGAGGAGATGTTCTGCAAAAGGGTTGTCTGCTTTTCGCTCAGGCCCGCAAGCTCCAGCCTTGCAGCCTGGATTCCGCCCACCACATTGTCCAGGTCTGCCTGCGCCTTGTCCCTCGCTTCCGTGTATTCCTTGCGCCTAGCCGGAACCCTTGAAAGGAAGCCCTTGGTCTGGGAAATGTTTCCCTCCAGGTCCTTTATCTGCCTTTCCGCAAGAAGAAGGTTTCCGGAGTTCTTCTTGTATCCGCCTGTCATGGAGCCGGACGTGGCTATCTGGTCTCCGTCCAGGGTTACTATGCGAAAGGCCCTGGGATATCTTCTGGATATTGCCGTGGCCGAGGCTATGTTGTCCACGACCAAAGTGTTGCCGAGAAGATAATGGATGACGTTCTCATACTTTCTGTCAAACTTGACTAAGTCTATGGCAAACCCTATGGCCCCTCTGTCCTTCACCGCGGAGCGGATCTGGTCATTCTCGTAACGGGCTTTCATGCCGTCCATGGGAAGGAAGGTCACCTGCCCGAGGCGGGAGGCCTTGAGGTATTCTATGAGGTAACGGGCGTCATCCCTCGTGCGGGTTATGATGTTGTTCATGGCCCCGCCGAAGGCCGTCTCTATGGCCACTTCACAGTCTTTCTGGCACGTGATTATATCCGCAATAAGGCCCTCAATCCTTTCGGAGACCTCCGGATGGGACTTGGCGTCCGTCATGAGGTTCTTCACGGAATAGCCGTATCCGTCATAACGCTCGCGGATGGCCACGTACGTGTCCAGCTTCTGCTCCAAAGCGGAGAGCTGGGCGTTGGCGTCATACTCCTGCCTGGTGAGAAGAGAGAGCTTGTTCTCCCATTCCGCAAGGGCGGTCTTTGCCGCCTCCGTCATGGAATCCTCGTTGGAGAGCATCTGGTTGAGTTCGTTGAAACGCTTCAGGCACTGGTCATACTGGGCCTTGCTGTCCAGATACTTTGCGTGGATGCTTTCCATCTCGGTCTGCATCTCGCCCACGCGCTCCGAAAGGAGCTCTTTCTGCGCTGCAATGGAGCCCATGTTCTGCCGAAGGTCCGAGAGGTCCTTCATGGCCGCCATGAGCTTTTTCCTGTGCTCTCCGGTGTCCAGCTCATGCTGGGCGATTTTGGCGGAGAGGTCGTCCGCCTTGGCCTTTATGCCCGTTGCGTCCAGGCGCATCTTCTCTATGCGCCTTCTGTTCTTCTCCTGCAGGTCCTCCCCTCTTCGTATCTCCTTGTCTATGTCCGCTATGCGCTTGGATGAAAAGGCAATGTCATCCCTGGCCTGCGAGAGCTTCTGCTTGGCCGCGTTCGCCTTTTCCGTGTAAACCCTGGCCTCGCCGCTCTTGTGCTCTATGCCTACTGAATACCTGTTGAGGCGCTCATTTAAGTCATTGAGGTTGTTGTCCTGCGTGTTTATCTCTTCCCTGCACCTGCCGTACTCCGCAAGGAGGTCATCCATGTGCCTGGTAAGGTAATCCACCCTGTCATCCGCGGCCTGCTTTTTCTTCCGGATCTTGTCCTTCTCGCCCTCCGCGCTGTCATGGCGGGTGATGTACAGGTTGGTCTCATTGCGGCGCAGCTCGCCGTATATGGCCTCATATTTCTGCGCGTTCTCCGCGGCCTTCTTCAAGGGGCCTATCTGGCGCTCAACCTCGCCCATGCGCTGCTCAAAGACGAACAGGTTGTCCTTCGAGGCCTGGAGCTTTCTTTCCGCCTCGTTCTTGCGGTCCTTGAAAACGACGATTCCTGTGGCCTCCTCGAATATGGACCTTCTGTCCTCCGGCTTGGACCTCATTATCTGCTCTATCCTGCCCTGGCCTATGATGGAATACCCCTCCTTTGCAAGGCCCACGCCGTGCAGGAGGTTTATAAGCGTCTTGAGCCTTGAGGGCTGCTTGTTGAGGACGTATTCGCTGGTGCCGTCCCGATAGAGCCGGCGGGTCATCTCAACCTCGTCCGAGTCCATGTCGAACACCCGGCTGGTGTTGTCGAAAAGGAGGGTCACTTCGCACATGGACGTCTTGCGCCTTGTCTCGGTGCCGTCGAAGATGACGTCCATCATATGGGAGCCTCTCATATTCTTGGCGGACTGCTCGCCCAAAACCCAGCGGATTGCGTCCGCTACGTTGGACTTTCCGCAGCCGTTGGGGCCCACAATGCCTGTGACCCCGTCCGAGATGGGTATTACCGTCTTGTCCGCGAACGACTTGAATCCTACAAGCTGTATTTCCTTGAAAGTTCTCATACGGTCCCTTTTTCCATATCCTCCGGATTTTCCGGCTTCTCCGTCCTCCCGGCCGCAGCCGCCAGATCATCAAGGGCGGCTTTTGCCGCCAGCTGCTCCGCGCCCCTCACGCTCCCGGCCTCCGCCGAGAACTGCTTTCCGAACACTTCCACCGCGGCCTTGAACCACGGCTCCTGGGGCGTTCCTATGCTGCTCTTCTCATACACCGGGCAGGGCAGGCCTTTCGCCTGCAGAAGCTCCTGCAGATCCCCTTTGTAATTCACGCCGGGAAGAGGGGCTTCAAAGTCCAGCGTGCGGAGCACGAACTTCCTGGCCTCGTCCATGCCGCCGTCCAGGTAAATGGCAGCCACCATGCTCTCATACACAGATGGCGTGGCCTTCTTGTTGGTGTTGTCCCCGGCGCTCTTCATAAGGTTCCTGTCCAGCCCCAGACGCCTTGACACCGGAGCCAGGGCGCTGTCTGCGACCAGCGCCTTGCGGCGCTCCGTAAGCACACCTTCGCGCTGCGCCTCGTTGTATATTTTCTCCGAGACAATGAACTCCAGAATGGCGTCTCCGAAGAACTCCAGGCTCTGGTAATTGTCCTCTGAATATGATGGAAGAGTCAAGGCCCGCACCATGAGGGACTTGTCCCTGAAAACGTACCCTATGCTCTTCTCCACTCCCTGTATGTCCATTCCGCTCCTTGCAAGGCCGGACCAAAAGCCCATGGCTTGCGGCCATGCCTTTCCGTGTGGGATTATGCTTTGATTTTTCTTACTGCTCTTCCGGGATAAGGGCCTTGAAATCCACTGCGGACAGCATCTCCTCCACCTTGGGCACGAGGCCGTTGCGGTATATCATGGCCGCGTTCTCTATGGCCGCCTTGAAGGTCCTGGGCTTTGATGAGCCGTGCGTCTTTACGACGACCTTCTTGAGGCCCAAAAGAAGGGATCCGCCGAACTTCTCGAAGTCCAGCTGGCCGCGCATGTTGTTGATGGCCTTCTTTGCGAACAGGTATCCGATCTTTGACCGAAGCGTTGCCGACAGCTCTTTTTTCATGATGGAAAGGACCAGCTTGCCGCAGCCCTCCATGCTCTTGAGGGCGATGTTTCCGCTGAAGCCGTCCGCCACGACGACGTCCACGTCCCCTATCATGATGTCACGGCCTTCGATGTTGCCCACGAAGTTTATGCCCTGCATCTGGGAAAGGTACTTGAAGGTCTCCTGGCGCAGGGGGTCTCCCTTGTGCTCTTCCGTGCCGTTGTTGAGGAGTCCTACCCTGGGGTTCTCTATGCCGAATCCGGCTTTGGCGTATGCAGAGGCCATTACGGCGAACTGGCAGAGCATCACGGGCTTGCACTCCGCATTGGCGCCGCAGTCACAGAGGAGCGTTGACGTTCCGCGGACGTTGGGGATTGCCGGGCAGAGCGCCGGCCTGTTCACACCCCTTATGCGGCCGACGATTGTCTGGCCTCCGACAATGGTTGCTCCGGTTGAGCCGCCCGTGACCAGGGCCACGATGTCATCCTCTTTCTTGAGCTTCCAAAATCCCTGCACGAGCGAGGACTGCTTCTTGGACTTGACCGCAACCGTAGGGATATCGTTCATGTCTATGACGTCCGGGCAGTCCACGATCTCAAGCCTGTCCTTGTCATACGTGTATTTCGCGAGCTCCGCTTCCACATCCGCCTGGCGGCCCGTTAAAATGAGATACAGATCCTTGTCATCTCCAAGCGCCTGCACGGCCCCCTCTATAACCGCCTGGGGAGCATTGTCCCCGCCCATGGCGTCCACTAAAATCTTGGTCATCATATACCTCCAAGGGCTCTTACACGGCGCTCCCAGCAGACCGTCCTCCCGCCCGGAAAATATTGTGTATAATATACATGAAAGATTATAGCACCTAAGACAGCAAAAGACAAATGATTTTTTCATGAAAACATGCGCCAAATCCACAATATCTTGTGCTTTTGCCGCCCAGCACCCACAACAAAACGAGCATCTCCTTCCTCACCCGGATTTTCTGGCATGTACCGGACACGGCCGTGCCATTTTTTAGAACGGTGAAAATCAGAAACATTTGTTTCAGCTCCGGCCCGTTCATTCCGGGCAAAACGGGCATATGGCCGTCCTTCCGGCGCAGGGTGCACTACGCCCCAAAATAGGCTCTCCAGTTTGATTGCAATTTATCCAAAAATAGGTGAAAATATATTGCAAATCTTCTATAAGAAACTGTTGTTCGTACTTTTGGTTATATTCGCCTGCGGACAAAAAATGCCCTGCCTGGGCAGGGTCCTGAGCCGGCCTGTTTATATATGACAGTCCAGCCTTTCCGTGTGGATGACAGGCTATCTGAGTTTGGCTCCTTCCTGCCTGTAAATCCTGATTCCGTCCAGCAGGATCTCGTTGGTAAGAGGCAAGTTGTTTTTAAGATGGTCCTGGTTTAGCAGCTCCACTTTCTTATGCAGGGCTTCCCTGAAAGTCTCTATTATCTCAAAGTAAGTGATAGTCTTAATTGGGGTATAGGCGAGCAGGTCCACATCGCTCCGGTCACTCGCATATCCCTTTGCATATGAGCCAAACAGATACAGGTACTTTATACCAAAATCCGGCCTTGACCCGCATATCTCAACGCAGGTCTTTTTGATGAAGTCCAGGGTGAGAATCCCGTGCTCTTCATCCACGCAGCCGTATTTGCCCAGCTTGTCCGTCATGTATTCATACTTGATGGTGCCGGCACAGGCCTCGTTGTTCTCATATCTCTGATAAGTCCTTAACGGGATTCCGATATAGCCTGCGGCGGCAGCCTGGGACAACCCTTTTTCCATGCGCAGCTCCTTGAGTGTCATAATGTCTGGCCTCCTTCCACTGCGTGTAATTGTACATTCGCCGGCAGACGGTTTGCAAGCCAAAAAGAAGGCCTTCTCCGTCCGCTTTTGCGTTTTGACGTTTCCTGCTGGAAAGAATACCGCCATTCTTGCATACTCCGGAAAAATGATGTGCAATTTTTGCATATTGCCAGGTTCCGGAATGTGCAATGCAGTATGTACGTGCAGGCAAATAAAAAGCCCTGCTCTTCGCAGGGACCTGTGCTACAGTATTCCAAGTTTTCCGGCCAGCTCTTCATCTGTCCAGAAGTCCGGCTTGCCGACGGATCTGCTCCTGCCCCGAAGGTGGGTGTCTGAGCCTCCGGTGCATATGAGCCCAAGCTCGTTTGCAAGAGCCTCGTATTCTGCAGTCTGCTCCGGAGTGTGCGTGGAGTAATACACTTCCAGGCCTTCAAGGCCAAGGGCCTTGAGACGGATGAGAAGATCCTTGAGCTTTCCAGGGGTCATGTCTATTCTCCCGGGATGGGCCACAACAGAGAACCCGCGGGCAGAACGCACGGCTTCAACGGTCTCTTCCGGAGAGGGGCGGAATTCCGTAACGTATCCGGGACAGCCGTAATTGAGATACTGGCCAAAGAACGCATACGGGTCCGGGGCGTAACCCCTTTTCACTCCCGCCCTCGCTATATGCATGCCGTGGATGGGCTGCTCTGGAGAGTATCTCTCTGCCATGGGCTCTTCAATGGGAATGTGCACGCCAATTTTGTCCAGCTTCGCAAGGATGGCCTCCGTGCGCTTCACGGAGTTGCTTGCAAGCATCTCCATGAAGGGCTGGAAAAGGGTCTCGTCGCAGTTGTATGCGAGCGTGTGGAGCTTCACGTCCCCTTCGTATGCGGAGACTTCGCAGCCGTGCGCAAGGCGTATGCCGTATGCGTTACAGCACGCCTGCGCTTCAGGAATGCCCAGCATGCAGTCATGGTCCGTAATTGCCAGGGCCTGCAAACCGGCCTCCCTGGCCCACTGCACGGCCTCTGCGGGCGTCTGGCCGCCGTCTGAATACCATGTGTGGACGTGTAAATCTGCCTTCAGATGTGTCATATTGAATGCCGTTATTTCAAAGATACCCATGCGCCAAACTGCTGCGGACGCATGTATTTGGCCCCTGTTTTGGGGCATGTGCAAAATGCCCTTTGCGGGCATCCGTGAGTTATTCCTGCTGCTGTTGCTGCTCCTGCCTCTGCTCCTGCTGCGGGGCTTCCCGCTTGGGCTGGTTTTTGCGGACCACGGAGCCGTTCTCTATGCGTATCTTGCTGGTCTCCTTTCCGTACAGGGCACGCTCTGCGTGGGTGCAGGTTATGAGGCACTGCAGGTTGTCCGTCTTGCGGACAAGCATCTTGCGGCGGGGAAGATCCAGCTCGGACATGACGTCATCAAGGACAAGGACCGGGGATTCGCCGGAGGTCTCGGTGAAGATCTCAACTTCCGCAAGCTTTATGGAAAGCGCCGCCGTGCGGGTCTGCCCCTGGGAGGCGTACGTTTTTGCGTCCGTGCCGTTTATCTCAATCCCAATGTCATCCCTGTGGGGGCCTAATCCGGTGAAGCCTAAGCGTATGTCCTTGTCATAAGTCTGGGACAGGGAATTGTACAGCTTTTTGGCTATCTCCCCTTCGGTGCCGGCGTATTTGCGCTCCGGGAAGACGTCAAGCTCTTCCGCTCCGTCCGTGAGGAACGCATGGGCCTCTTTTGCATGGGGGCCAAGCATCTCTAGGTATTCCTTGCGCTTGGAGATTATGATGGCCGCGTACTGGCAGAGCTGCTCGTCCCAGACGGGGAGCATGGCGTACACGTCGTCCAGGTTCTTGTTCTTGAGAAGATTGTTGCGCTGCTCCAGAATCTTGTTGTATCTTGCCAGGGCTATGTAATACGGGCGGTAAAGCTGCGAGATGGAGACGTTCAGAAAGCGGCGCCTCTCGTCCGGGCCGTCCTGGATAAGACGGAGCTCATGGGGCGAGAAAAAGACGCTGTAAAGGTTGCCAAGAATGTCCGCGTTGCGGGTGATTTTGTTGCCGTTCACGCGAAGCTCGCGGCCGGTTTCCGTGATGCGGGCCCAAAGGGACACGGTCCCGTATTTGGCCTGGGCCTCCACCGAGATTTCCGCGCTGGCAGAGCCCTGCTGGATCATCTGTTTGTCCCTGCGCGTGCGGGGGGATGTGCCTGTGCAAAGATAATACACGGCCTCGGCGCAGTTGGTCTTGCCCTGCGCGTTCCGGCCGAAGATGACGTTGATCCCCGGGGTGAAATCTATGGTCTCATCGGTGTAGTTTCTGAAGTTTTTCAAATGCAATTTTTTTATGTACATCCGCAGAAATCACTTTATTTTGGAGAAGATTTGTATTATAATGATTTCACACACCCACAAAGAGGGAGCCCGCCGGAAGGGCCATGCCAACCTTCTAGCATTATACCAGAAGAGAGCCGAAAATTCAAAGGAAATATCAGCGTTATGGCAGAAAAAAAGGATTTTGCGTTCATATACGACCCTATAAAGGAGAAGATGAAGGATGAGATATCTCCCATCAGCTTCAGCACCTTCATAGACAAGCTCGTTCCCGTGGATGTGGAAGGCAGAATCATAACGCTGGAGTGCCCCACGCAGTCCATTGCAGACCATATCACTGCAAACCTTGCGTCCAAGATGCGGGAGGCCATAATAAAGGCCAACGTTGGGATGTCCGATTTCAGGCTCAAGATAGCCGGCACGGACGATTACGCCCTCAACCCTCCGGAAGAGATGCCGGAGCCCCCCACGAACCTGGACAAGAGATTCACCTTTGAAAGCTTCGTCGTGGGCAAGTCCAACGAGTTCGGCTATGCGGCCGCCCTTTCCGTCGCAGAGAATCCCGCCGGCATATACAACCCTCTTTTCATATACGGAGGAACCGGCCTCGGCAAGACCCATTTGATCCAGGCCATAGCCAACAAGATTGTGGCGGAAAAGCCGGAGCTGAGGGTCATATACACTACCTGCGAGAAGTTCGTGAACGAGATAATAGACAACATGTTCACCGGCCGCGGCGGCGAGGCCAGGGACAAGGGCAAAAAGCTCAGGGACTATTACAGAAGCGCGGACGTCCTTATCGTGGATGACATCCAGTTCATAGCAGGCAAAAAGGCCGTGCAGGAAGAGTTCTTCCACACCTTCAACGAGCTGGTTTCCAAGGGCAGGCAGATAGTGATAACCTCGGACCAGCCCCCAAAAGAGCTCACGGAGCTTGAGGAGCGTCTAAGGACGAGATTTTCCGGAGGCCTGGTATTCGATATCCAGCCCCCCTCCTTTGAGACCAAGATTGCGATTTTGAAACGCAAGGCCTTTGAGAGAAAGGCCATCGTTCCGGACGACGTCCTGGAGTTCATAGCTACAGGCACAGGGGATGACGTCCGCACCCTTGAGGGAAGGCTCACCAAAGTGGTCTTTGCGGCCAGGCTGCATGAGGCGCCCATTACCGTGGAGCTTGCAAAAAACGCCCTGGAGGAGTCAGTTCCGGAAGTTCCGGAAGAGGCCACGCCGGATTCCGTAATCTCGGCAGTCTGCACATATTACAAGGTCAACAAGACAGACCTTACGGGCAAATGCAAGAAAAAGGAGATAGTCCTGCCCCGCCAGATATGCTGCTATCTCATGTGCGAGATCCTCTCCCTCCCTCTCATCTCAATAGGCAAATACCTCGGAGGCAGGGACCACACAACAATCATCTACTCCCGCGACAAGGTTGAGGAGATGATGAAGACAAATGACAAGATTGCCAAGGACGTGGATGACATAAAGAACATCGTCCTCAAGAAATAGAGGCTCCCGCTCCCGCCGGCAAAGTCCCCCGGATATCATATAAACAGACTAAAAATGCTCCCTTCCGGGAGCATTACTAAAGTACAGGCATCATGACAGAATTCACGGAAGGAAATTATGACATAGTGGTCATAGGAGCCGGCCATGCTGGCTGCGAGGCAGCACTGGCCAGCGCGCGCTTAGGCCTTAAGACGGTTATGCTCACCCTCAATCTGGACAGCATAGCTTTCATGGCATGCAATCCTTCCATAGGCGGAACCGGCAAAGGCCACATAGTCCGCGAGATAGACGCGCTCGGCGGAGAGATGGCGAGAAACTCGGACAAGACCGCCATCCAGATGCGCCTTCTGAACGAAGGCAAGGGCGAGGCTGTCCAGTGCCTTCGGGCCCAGTGCGACAAGAACGCATATCACCGCGAGATGAAGCGCACCCTGGAGCACACGGAGAACCTCCGCATCCTGCAGGGCGAAGCTGCGGACATCCGCACGGAAGACGGCCGCGTAACGGCCGTAACAACCACATACGGCGGGGTCCTTTACTGCAGGGCCGTTATAGTGGCAACCGGCGTGTATCTCAATGCAAGAACCATAACGGGAGAATTCGTCCGCTCCTCCGGCCCCTCCGGATTCGCTCCTGCCACTGCCCTCACAGACTGCCTTATACGTCTTGGATATAATGTCCGGCGTTTCAAGACAGGCACCCCTGCCCGTCTGGACGGCAGGACGGTGCATTTTGATAAGTGTTTGGCGCAGGCCGGCGAGGAAGTTCCTCCCTTCTCTTTCACCACAGAAAAGCCCATAGAAAACATACGCAAGTGCTATCTCACGTACACCAACAATGACACCCACGAGATAATCCTCTCCAATTTGGACCGGTCCCCCCTCTACAACGGCGAGATCCTTTCCACCGGCCCGAGATACTGCCCTTCCATAGAGACCAAGGTTGTCCGTTTCCGTGACAAGGAGCGTCACCAGATTTTCCTCGAGCCGGAAGGCCTGGACACAGATGAGACTTACGTGCAGGGCATGTCCTCATCCATGCCCCATGACATCCAGCGCGAGATGTACCGCACCGTTCCCGGCCTTGAGGACTGCGAGATAATGCGCTATGCGTACGCCATAGAATATGACTGCATAGACCCTCTGGACATCCTGCCCACGCTGGAGTTCAAAAAGGTAAAAGGCCTGTATACCGCAGGCCAGATAAACGGCACTTCCGGATACGAGGAGGCAGCCGCCCAAGGCCTCGTGGCCGGCATAAACGCCGCCTTCGCCCTCCAGGGCAGAGAGCCTCTCATACTCTCAAGAGACGAGTCATACATAGGGGTCCTCATTGACGACCTTGTGACCAAGGGCACCGAGGAGCCGTACAGAATCATGACCTCCCGCGCCGAATGGTCCTTGCTTTTGCGCCATGACACCGCGGACTTCCGTCTCACGCCGAAAATTATGGACACGCCCCTCTACACTTCCGAAAAGAAGAAGGCCTACGAGACCCGCCTTGCCTTCTACAACGGCACCCTCTCTTTCCTGGACAACAAGTGCGACCGCAAGATCCTAAAGAATTTCTGCGAGGCAAAGGGCATCCAGTTCACATCCAACATTTCCACCTATGCGGACATCATCCGGCACGGCGGAAAGGCTGCCGATATCTGCGATGTTTTTGGCATACTTGCCGGTGTTCCGAAGGATATCATAAAGTCTGCGGAGATTACAATAAAGTACGCCGGCTACATGGACAAGAGCGCAAAGCAGGTTGAGCGCTTCCGCAAGCTTGAGTCCAAAAAGCTGCCCCAGGACCTCAATTACTCCACCATCTCCGGCCTCCGCCTTGAGGCCCGCGAGAAGCTGGAGCGCATCCGCCCCCTCACTTTGGGCCAGGCTGCACGCATCTCCGGAGTAAACCCTGCGGACATAACCGTCCTAATGGTGTACCTGTCCATTAAGTGATTCCCACTGCATAAAATACGTCAAAATTTAAGCAACCGGACAGAATGGCGTCCGGCTGTTTTTGTATCTAACGCCAAAAGGTAACAGCCCATGAAGTTTCTGCCTAAAGGTCCTTGACATGCCTGGAGCATCTGCCTTTATACTGGATGCATCCTGTGCAGAATTGGACGGAGACAGACAGCATGAACGATACAAAGAGCAAGGCCATTCCGGTTGGCGTCAAAGACTTCATAGAACTCTCATCCACTCCCTTCTATGTGGACAAGACACTGTTTCTCAAGAAGGTTATCGACTTCAAATATCGCGTTACCGTTTTTACAAGGCCGGACGGATTCGGGAAGTCCACCCTCATGTCCATGGTCAAGACATTCTTTGAGAAGACAGACCGGGATACATCCATATACTTCAGGAATAAGAAGATCTGGCAGTGCGGTGAGGAATATACATCCAAGCAGGGTAAGTACCCTGTCATATACCTGGACTTCAAGAATATCCGCGGAAAAAGCTGGGACGAGACTCTGGAGATGTTCAGGACCCTCTTCAGACAAGAATACAGAAGACATATAAAACTCGCAAAACTGAAGTCTTCAGGAAATTTTAGCAGGCAATGCATAGAGAGAATGCTTGCAGAGCCTGCAAGCCAGGCCTTGCATGAAATCTTTATCAAGAATCTTGGCTCCTTGCTTACAGACATCTATGGCATTGAACCTGTTGTAATAATTGACTCATATGACACACCTCTCAAAGCTGGGGCCACATACGGTTACTACAGGGAAGTCATGTATTTTATGCAGAACCTGTTGTCTGCGGGGCTCAAGGGAATCTTTGCTCACAGCAGTTATGTTTTCGTGTGCGGAGAGCTGCCTCTCCTTTTGGAAGACTGGCATGGCGGATTTGACAACTACATCCCGCAAACAATTGCTGACAATGAATATGGCGATTCCTTCGGATTCACAGTTGAAGAGGCCATGGATCTGCTGACATGCCGTGGGTTTGAGGACAGGTTTGATGAAATACGGGATTGGTATGGTGGATACAGGTCCTGTGATACTGAGATTTTTAACATGCAGTCCGTTCTATGTTATATTGCTTCCGGCGGCGTTGCGAAAGTTTACATACAGGATGAATTTACTTCTATTTGCCTGAAAGAGCTTATGGGCAGCGAAAACCCTTTCTTCATTGAACAGACTGCAAAACTGATTGACCACGAGAAAATATGTGTCACCAGCAGCCGTTTTAGTTTAGACGAGGGATATGAAATATTGGACTATGTTTTCCCGGTCATGACACATTCCGGCTATCTGACCATATTTGAGAAATCATGCTGTTATGACACATGGGAGGTCACTGTTCCCAATAAAGAGACTTATGAGATTTTGAGCTTCTGCCGGAATGCCAGGATACCGAAGAGAAGCATATGACAGTCTGCATATTGCAAAAGCCAGGCATCTGCCTGGCTGCTTTTGCTATGTCTTAGGTCTTCCATGCTGCTTGTGTGCGGGTGCTGCGCCCTGGGGCAGATGGTCAGTTATTGTTTCTGGTATCCTTCTCCGCGTCTATGGCAAGGACCAGCATCACGGCGCAGAGGGCGTCCGCAGGATTCACGACATCGATGGCGTACGTGTCCGAGAGACGGAACACCTCCTTTTCAATGGCCGCCACAAGATTGCCCTTGGAATCCACAATATTATAGTTCCATTCAAGGATGTTGCCTGTCATGCTCCAGCCCTTGAACTCCGCAATGAATTTGGGCTTGAAGAAGGATATCTTCTTGCGCACGTAGCCCACGCACTCGGAGCCTGCGTAGATGGCGAACTTGGGCGTGTAGGACATGACCTTCTCCTTCACCATTCCAAGCTCATTGCCCGCAGCGTCATATATTTTGAAACAGTGCCCCCAGGAGACTTTGCCCTTCACCTGGTACACTGTGTTGCCGGCCTCGTCAAAGATATTGTATGAATCAAGCCATGAGAATATCTTCTGTTTGAACAGCAGCTTCATATTGATTCTTTCCTTTGGAATATATTGAATACGGGAGCTGCGGAACGGCTAATCGGACCATTTGTGCTTCTTCTGCGACTTGTCCTTGATGTCATCGTAGTACTCAAAGTAACGCTCCTTGACTTCATCTATGGTCATGTCATCATTGAGGCCCAAAAGCTCGTATATCTCTTCGTCCGTAAACTCTCCGAGGATGAACTCGTCATCGAAGCTCTGCGAAAGCTTCATGAGGTCCCAGCGTGTGATTTTCATACAGGTGTCTTCTTTTGCCGTTATTTGCGTCCGGAGGCCCTCCGGCGGCTTTTAGGTGTGCCGGCGGGAAAGTGTTCGCCGGCGGATTCGTGCAGGGATATGGCCTTTTGAGGGCGTTTGGAAAGCCTTCTTAGGCGGCAGGTTATTTGGCCGTTACGATGGCCTTGATCTGGGGTATCATGGTGACGGCCTCGATTAAGAGGCTCACGCCGAACATTATGATATGGAACTCATGGGCGTCCGAGTTGGAAGGGTCCCACAGGAGCGTGAAGGACACGATGAGCTCTATGATGGCCTTTATGACGTAGTATACGAAACGCTCTGAATTGGCGATGCGCTTTATGGCGTGGTTGAGAAGATGGGCTACCTCGAAAAGCCCAAGGACGGCCCAAAGAATGGATATGAGGATTACGGCCGTCTCGCCCTCAGGCTCCGTGGCCTGCTGGCAGATGAAGAGAATGCCAAGCCCCAGGATTATCACGGATGTGGCTGTGGTGTTGGTCTTGGTCTGCTTGTACTCGCCGCTCATGACCGCAGAGATGAACATCACCAGGCCGATGATGACCATGACCCCGCCTACGACGTATGCGAGGAAATTTATGACCGTGGAAGGGGTTGCGATGCACACGATTCCGAAGGCCGCATACAGAATGGCGAAGACGTACGTCAGGACGTGCTCCGGCATATGAACAACCCTGAGCACTTGTCCCATGTAGTTCTCAACCGAAAGCATCTCAATCATGTTGTCTCCGGCGGACTCGGATTTCTCACCCTCCTCTTCCTCCATGCCGTGCAGAAGCATGGTGTCATCGCCATACGTGAGGTACAGCTTCTCCTCCTCCGTGCCGCCGAAGCCGTCCTCCTGGACGGGTTCTTCTTCAGGCACGTTCTCCTCCAGCTCTGTGAGGATGTCCTTTTCTTCCATTTTCCTGCTCCCTTATCTGAACATTTTCCTGCGGGCACGGCGCGCACGGTTTGCGCCGCGCATATGCCGCCGGCGCGCCTTTTGAGGCGCCTGCCGGGTGCGCCAGGAATGAGCGCATCTGCATGGCTTTCACCTGGTACAGCATAATTGTATGCCATGCAAGGGCTTTATTACATTGCAAAAATGCCCGCCGTTTGGCGGACATTTTGAAATCGTTATTTATTTTACCTTCATGAGGCGCACAAGAGAGGCTCTCTCGTTCTCGTCCAGCTTGTCCCGGATGTACTTTATGGTCTCTTCCAGCTGAGGGATCATGATGTACTCAAGGGCGTTCACGCGGCGCTTGTTGCGCTCTATCTCAATGGCGAGAAGCCGCACGGCTTTTTCCACCTGTGCAAGCTCGGCCATCTTGGGAAGAAGGGCTACGGCTTTGGCCACGGAATAGTCCGCCTCGGATGTGATTTCCGAGTAGGCATACGGGAGCGAATCCGAACGCTTTGTCTCGGAGACCTGGATTTTGGGAACGTCCACGCCCATTATGCTCTCCGTAGTGAAGTCCGCGACAATTGCCACGGAAGGCATGGAGAATGCCGTCTCGGCGCTGTACGCGGGCGTCACGGCCCTGGCCACGGAGAACTGGCGAAGCGTCTCCGCAAGCTCCAACTCCACTTCATCCCTCAGCCTCTTGTTCTCACGGAGAAGTATGGAAAAACGGCGGATCATCTCATCCGACTTGTCCTTCAAAAGCTTGTGTCCGTTGACTGCCGTCTCAAGCCTGCCTTTGAGTTTCTTAAGTTCCATCCTCGTGGGATTGACGTTCAATCTTGCCATATGTTGTCTCCGGCTGTCCTGTGTGTGCCTGTGGGTTTCTGTCTGTGTCTGGTATTTGGATCAGGGTGCCGACCGAAAGGGCGGCTGTTTGTCCTGTTAAGGGGCCCGGCTGAACGGGCCCGGATGCGCCATAGTGCGCATCCTTCGGACCGGAATCAGGGCTTAGGACTCTGCAGGCTCGTCGTCTTTGGGCAGGTACTTGTCTATGTACTGCTGCTTGATACGCTTGAGCTCGCCGACGGGAAGGATTTTCATGAGCTTCCAGCCAAGGTCCAGGGTCTCCTCTATTGAGCGGTCCGTTTCAAAGCCCTGGGAGACGTACTCTTTTTCGAACTCGTCCGCAAATTTTGCGTACAGCTTGTCCGTGTCCGTGAGAGCCGCTTCGCCGAGGATGGCGGAAAGGTCTTTGGCCTCGTTGCCGCGGGCGTATGCCGCGAAGAGCTGGTTCAAGGTGTCTCCGTGGTCTTCACGGGTCTTGCCCTTGCCTATGCCTTTCTCCTTGAGCCTTGAAAGAGACGGGAGAACGTCGATGGGCGGGTTGATGCCCTTCTTGTAGAGGTCACGGGAGAGCATTATCTGGCCCTCGGTTATGTAGCCGGTAAGATCCGGTATAGGGTGCGTCTTGTCATCCTCGGGCATTGTGAGGATGGGAATCTGGGTTATGGAGCCCTTGCAGCCCTTTATTCTGCCTGCGCGCTCATATATGGAGGCGAGGTCCGTATACAGATATCCGGGATAGCCGCGGCGGCCGGGAACTTCACGGCGGGCTGCGGAGACTTCACGGAGGGCCTCGGCGTAGTTCGTTATGTCCGTGAGGATTACGAGCACGTGCATGCCGCACTCAAAGGCAAGATACTCCGCGCATGTGAGGGCAAGACGGGGCGTAGCAATTCGCTCTACCGCAGGGTCGTCCGCAAGGTTTGTGAAGAGGACGGTTCGCTCAATTGCTCCGGTCTTCTTGAAATCGTCTATGAAGTACTGGGCCTCTTCGAATGTGATTCCGATTGCCGCAAAGACTACGGCGAAGTCTTCGCCGGACTTAACCTTTGCCTGCCTGGCTATCTGCGCCGCAAGCTCTGCATGAGGGAGGCCTGACATTGAGAAGACGGGAAGCTTCTGTCCGCGGACCAGGGTGTTGAGGCCGTCTATCGCGGATATTCCTGTCTGTATGAACTCGTTGGGGTAGTCGCGGGCGGCCGGGTTTATGGGCTCGCCGTTGATGTCCATGAGCTTGTCCGGGATTATGGGAGCTCCGCCGTCACGGGGATTGCCCATGCCGTCGAAGACGCGGCCTAACATGTCGCGGGAGACCGCAAGCTGCTGGCTGTGGCCTAAGAAGCGGGCCTTAGCGGTAGCCATCTGGATTCCCTGGGAGCGCTCGAAGAGCTGGACCACCGCCTTGTCGCGGTTGACCTCAAGCACCTTGCCGTGCCTGAGCTCTCCGTTTCCGCAGACGATGTCCACAAGCTCGTTGTACTTGACTCCCTCCACGCCGTTCACGACCATAAGGGGGCCGACTATTTCACTGATGGTCTTGTACTCTTTATACATCCTCTTCTCCTCCCTTGGCGACAGCGGTGAGCTCGGAAGTCATCTCCTTGTAGAGGTCATCCAGCTCGGAGAGGTTCTCTTCCTCAACGTACTTCGCGCGGCCGATCTTGTCCTTCGCAGGGATTGCAAGGATCTCGTTAATTGTGGCGTATGAAGCGAGCGCTTCCTGCGCCTCGCGGTTGAACTCGTATATGAGCTTCAGCATCTTGAGCTGCTTTGCAAGCGATGTGTATGTGTCCGTCTCATGGAAGGCGTTCTGGTGCAGATAGTCCTCGCGGATAATCTTCGCAGTCTCCATGGTGAGCCTGTCCTTTGAGGACAGGGCGTCCATTCCGACCAGGCGGACTATTTCGTTGAGCGACGCCTCTTCCTGCAGGATGCGCATCATGAAGGCCCTGTACTTCATGAAGTCCGTTCCTACCTCGCGGTCGAACCACTCGGTCATCTTGTCCGCATACAGCGAATAGCTTACCAGCCAGTCGATTGCCGGGAAATGGCGCTCATAGGCAAGAGACGCCGAAAGGCCCCAGAATACCTTGACTATGCGGAGCGTGCCCTGGGATACGGGCTCGGACATGTCGCCGCCCGGAGGGGAAACGGCGCCAATCGCCGTGACGGACCCGATTCTCTCGTCTTTGCCGAGGATGCGCACAATGCCTGCGCGCTCGTAGAACTCTGCGAGACGGGATGCAAGGTATGCGGGATATCCTTCGTCGCCGGGCATCTCTTCGAGGCGTCCGGACATCTCACGGAGGGCCTCGGCCCAGCGGGATGTGGAGTCTGCCATTATGGCTACGTTGTAGCCCATGTCACGGAAGTATTCGGCAATGGTTATACCTGTGTATATGGATGCCTCACGCGCTGCCACCGGCATGTCCGACGTGTTGGCGATGAGCACTGTTCTCTTCATAATGGGCTCGCCGGTCTTAGGATCGTTGAGGGCAGGGAACTCGTTGAGAACGTCCGTCATCTCGTTTCCGCGCTCTCCGCAGCCTACATAGACGACTATGTCCGCATCCGCCCACTTTGCGAGCTGGTGCTGCACGACGGTCTTGCCGGAGCCGAAGGGTCCGGGCACGGCCGCGCATCCGCCTTTGGCGATGGGGAACAGGGTGTCTATTACTCTCTGTCCGGTGATAAGCGGAGTCGTGGGATTGAGCTTCTCCTTGTACGGGCGGCCCTTTCTTACCGGCCACTTTCTGAGCATGCAGACATCCTTCTTGCCTCTTCCGGTGTCCAGGACGCAGACGGTGTCAGTGACAGTGTAGTCCCCCTCTTTTATGGAGACAACCTTGCCCTTCATTCCGTTGGGAACCATTATCCTGTGCTCTATTATCGCAGTCTCCTGGACGGTGCCTATGACGTCTCCCTCTTCAACCTCGTCCCCGGCTTTAACGGTGGGCACGAAGTGCCACTTTGCGTCCCTGTCCAGGGAGTTTACGGACACGCCTCTCGAGATTCTGTCCCCGTACTTGAAATACAGGGTGGTAAGAGGCCTCTGGATGCCGTCGAAGATTCCGGTCAGGAGGCCGGGGCCGAGCTCCGCGGAAAGGGGCTCGCCTGTGGATATGACATCCTCGCCGGGGCCAAGGCCAGCCGTCTCCTCATACACCTGTATTGACGCCATCTCCCCTCTGAGCTCTATTATCTCTCCGATAAGGCCCATCTTGGAGACCTTGACGACGTCGTACATCTTGGAGTCTCCCATTCCCTCGGCTACAATCAGAGGTCCTGAAACTTTTACTACTTTTCCTGCCATAAATTCACCGTTTACCTTATGCCTCAGCGTGCGCACTGCGCTGCAGGCTCTTCCGCCTGCAATGCAATGCGCCGCCTGTCATGTTCATATGGTCAAAAGCTTTAGCATTGACGCCCGCAGCCAACGGCACCGGTCAGTGCCGCAATATGGGCGATTGACGAAGCCGAAAGGACTTCGTGCATTTCGTGCATGCCTGTTTTATTTGTTGAACAGTATGTCAACGCCGAGGGCCTCTTCCTCTTCCTTCCTCAGGAGCTCATACCCGTAGTTGGTGGATTCGCCCGCGTTGGGGATCATGAGCACGACTGGATAGGGCTCCTCGTCGAATCTCTTCATGTACTCCTCGTTGGGCCTGTAGAATTCCTCGGTCACGTAGATTATCTTGTAGTCGCGGGCGGCCTTGCGAATGAGCTCACGGGCGTTCTTCGCGTCAGACGCCGCGAACGTCGCAATCCCTGCGGCCTTGAAGACCATTATGCTGTCGCCGTCTCCTATGATTGCCATCCTGCCTGTCATGTCTGCACCCCTCTAAGTCTGTCTTTGATGTTCCTCTCCGGCATGCCGGCAATGAGGCTTGCCATGACAATCCTCACGTTCTCATTCTCCGCGCGGCGGCGGAAAATGTAGTACAGGAAAGGCTCGCTCGCCTTGAGGTCGAAGCGGTTTTTCGCCATAGCGTCTATCTCATAGGACTCCAGCACCTTCTCCGCGTCGGACAGCGGCCTCTTCTCGGACTTGTCGTCATAGCACATCCTCGCAAAGGACTCCAGGCCTGTGCCGCTCATAGCCTTCATTCCCTCGTCCTCGCTCTCAAAGAGCTTGGCAAGCTTGCGTTCCGTGAGCTTCCCTCCGTCAAGAAGGTACTTCTTCGCGAAATCCATTGAGGATGAGCGCATGCATGTGAGGATGTTCTGCATGTCCGCTTTCTCTGCCACGAACTTCTTCAGAACCGCCGGGCGCCTGCATTTCGCCGCAAGATGGCGGTACAGGGCCTTGTCGAAGATTGTGCCTATCTCTGCCCCTTCCCTGTTTCCGTCCGCAAGATACTCCTTTGCCTCGGCAAAGGCCTTCTTCATCTCTTCAGGGAGCTCATCCATATCCTCGCTCGCATAGGCTTTCCTGATCTCCTCCGCCGGAACGTTTCCGTCCGGGGCGAGCATCCTGTCCACGGGTATTTCCATGACATCCGCCTTGACTATTGCCTTGGCGTTGTGGAAATCACGGGGAGCGAGAAGATATTCCGCATCCGCTGCGGAAGGCGCGAAATCCCTTATGAACTTGTCTATGTCCTTCTCATCCGCCTCAAGCAGGGCCTCATACTCGTGGTACGAGTCCGCCCCGGCTCCAGCGCCGAAGCCGCTCTCCAAAAGCAGACGGAAGGCATCCTCCGCGCCCATCTCGCACATGCGGGAAAGCTTGTCCCGGAGGAAGTACTTCTCTTTTACGGCTATGATGCCGTTTGTGAACATGGGATCCATTGCCATAAGTCTAGCTCTCTGAAAAATTACTGTAAACCGGCGCCATCCCGGCGCCAAATCATGTGCCTGAAGCCTCGCGCAAATCCTGCCCCGTTTGGGCTCCTGCCCCGTTTGGGCCAATCATCCCGGCAGCCGGTGGCATTGCGCGCTGCGCGTTTTTGGGCGTGCCTTGAATCCTGTGCCTTAAATCTTCTGTCGTGCCTGTATGAGCGGAATCAGTGATGGAAAAGCCTGGAGGCAATCTCTGCCTCGTGCTGCTCCCTGTCTGCGGCAAGAAGGGCCTCGTAGGAAAGGTCCTTGTCCGAGCTCTTTCCGGAGAGGATGAACCCGCCCTTGAATGACGCCCTGCTGAATGACACCTTGAGCCCCTTTTCCGCTACGACGGAAAGGGCGGACACTTCCTTGACGTACTTGAAGCCGTCCGCAAAGACTATCTCGTCCCCCTCCTCCGCATACTTCTCCAAAAGCAGCTGGGAGAGCCTGAGGGTGTCTTCTTTGGAAGCCGTCACAAGCCTGGCCAGGGCCCTGTCATAGACTTCATCTATAACCGCCCTTTTCTCGGCCAGCAGGATCTTCTGGGCGTCAAGACGCGCGGACGCCTCATAGCCGTCCTTAAGGCTTTTAATCTTCGCCTCCGTCGCGGCTTTCTCGTCCGCCATGTCCTTCTCCGCCCTGGCCTGCGCCCTGGAGAGGATGTCGTCATACTGGGCTTTTGCGGCAGACATGGTCTCTTCCGCCTCAGCCGAGGCATCCGAAATTATTCTGTCCACAATATCCTGCATACTCATAAGCCAACACCTTTAAAGACGGAACTATGCAAGAAGCATGATGGAAATGATGAGTCCGAGGATTGCATAGAACTCTATCATCGCAGGGTAGATTATCAGCCTGCCGCTGAGAGACTCCTGCCTTCCAACGGCATAAATGCAGTTGGCAGACGTTCTGCCCTGGAAATAGCCTGTAACAAGTCCTGTAACAGCCATAGGAAGCACTGCGCAGAGCACTGCAAGCCCTTCTGCGACTGTCATGGTGTCAACGCATGCGCTTGAGGCTATGATGCCGATAATGAATCCGTAGATGCCCTGCGTTGCGGGCAGAAGGACGAGCACCATGACCTTGCCGAACTTCTTCGGATCTTCGCCGAGAATTCCGGATGCGGCGCTGCCGGTCTTGTAAAGGCCCAAGGCTGAACCGATGCCGCATAAGATGACACAGATGGCAACTCCCAGAAGACCTATGGAATATCCTCCTATAGTAGTTGTTTCCATATTAAAACCTCCGTAATATTCACGCAGTCTCCTGCGGTGAAACTCAAGCTGAAGCTGTTTATTTTCCCGCACCTGAACGGTGGCGGATTGATGCTGTTTGGATGGCCGCGCCGGAAGCGGAACGCATATATAGCGCATGTGGCGGTTTGCCGCTTCCTCCGCGGGGCTGAATTCGCGGTTCATGCACAGGGGCGCAGAACAGAAAATCAGTCTTTCTGAGGCGCCACGTACACGTACTTGTGCTTGGAGCCGATGGGCGTGAACAGCTCTCCCTCGCCTTCATAGAACTTCCCGTAGAACTCAACGTACTGCAGGCGGGCGTCATGGATATACGCTCCGAGCAGGCTTATCGCAAGGTTGAAGGCATGTCCCACAAGTATCAGGAGTATGCCGAGGACGATCCATCCCCCGCCGAAATCAGCGCCGGATATGAACTGTATGCCGTATGTTGAAACGAGGTTTGCAATGACCGCGCCGGAAAGCATGAGGCCGTACAGACGGGCATAGCTCAAAACGTCCGAAGCGTAGTTTATTACGCCGTACAGGGCTCCGAAGCCCTTTGTGAACTTGCCGACAATCTTCTCATGCCTGCCTGCCGTGCAGATTGCCACGACGAGAGCGACGCCCGCTATTATGCCGCCGGCATAGGCAAGATTGATGCAGTTGACTTCGTCCAGGACGCCGACTATGGCGATAATGACGCCTACCGTGAAGATTGCCCAGACAATGCCTTCAAAGAATCCGTCCCCCGTCTCTTTGCGCCTCCAGCACTGGATGGCCTTGCAGATGTAGCCGGCCATGAGATGCACGCATCCGATTATGAGGGCGATTACAAGCACAGCGGGTATCTGTATGCCTACGAACCCCCACATGTCCGACTGCGCATCCGGAAGCACCGTGGTTCCGAGAATGGACACGCCGAAGAACGAGTTGAACAGGAATCCCCATATGATGCCGAACACGCCGCCCACAGCAAAGATGGCCGCCATGTTCTTGAGCCCGGAGGGGCGCTTTCCGCAGTACAGCACGATTGCGAGCCCGCCGATGAACATGAGGGCGCCGTATCCTATGTCTCCCATTATGAACCCCAGGAAAATGCTGTAGAACACGGCCATTACCGTGCTGGGGTCGAACTCCTTCGCGTTCGGAGGGGAGTACATGTTGGTTATGGTCTCGAAATTGGACACAACCGGGTTGTTGTCCATGAGCGTGGGAGGCATCTCGCCCTCCGCGACGTCATCGAATTCAATATATATGGCCCCTGTCACTTCCTGCAGGGCCTTAGTGAGCATTTCCTCGCAGGACGCCGGAACGTACGCCTCCAGTATGAAGGTGCGCTCCGTAACCGCGAACTTTTCCGAAGTCTCAGCCTTTTCCAGCTGGAAGCCGAGGTAATCGCAGTATACCTTGAGGGGTTTCACTTCAGCGCGGAGCGCGTAGAAGCCGTCCGCGTTTTCCTTCAGCGAATTCTCAAGGGCCGCAATCTGCGCCTCGGTTGCGGCATAGAACTCAGCTCCGGTCTGGGAGCCGGAGAAAGGGCATGCGGTGAAGCCCGCGGAAGAAAGCACGGAATCCGCGTCATCCCTGACGCTCTTGTGGGCGTACACGGCGATGAGAATATTGTCCTCATCCTCAGCTATCTGCTTCCAATCCGCAAGTGATATGGCGGAAATACCGGCCTCAAAGTCCTCTTTCGCCGTCTTTGCCACAGTGCCCAGCTTCACAGCCGCGCGGGACGTGTCCCTGTATTCGTCAAAGGGCTCGTCCAAGCCCTTGTATATCTCTGCGCTCTTCAAAGTGCGCTGGTATCTTGCAATCTCGTTGGAAGTGCGGTTTCTGCCGTCCACAAGGGAGCTTACCTTTTTAATGACCTCTTTTTCATGATCCGCGGTCTTGTACGCGTCCATGAAATCTGAGTATGACACTTCAAAGCCGTCCTTGAGCTCTCCGTCCTTTACCTTCTTCTCCTTGTCCTGCGAAGACACTTCGCCTGAAAGGGCGGAAAGGGCCGATTCGGAGACAGCAAGAAGCGAGCGAAGATCGCCTGCGTCTATCTCAAGGCGCGGGAGCTCGTCGCCCAGCGTGCACTCCTTTATTTCGGCTGCCCCGGTCTTCTGCAGACGGTCCAGAATGGCGTCCCTGTCATAGGACATGGCAGCTATCTTGAGCTTCCGCATTTTAGCAATTGCCACTGCGAATCCTCCCTGCTATCTCGCCTGCTATAAGGTCCAGATCCTTGTCCGTCTTTTTGACAGCCTCTTTTGCATCCGCCCTGGACTTCGCAAGGGAAATCTTGTATCTCTCCTCCGCATCCTTCCTGGCGGCGTTCATGTTCTCTTCCCTGTATTTTGCTCTCTCTACGGCTGCGGACGCCTCGGTCTCCAGGGCCTTGGCCCTGGCCTCGTCTCCAAGCGCGGCGGCCTTTGCGGCTGCCTCGTTTTTCATCTCCGCGGCCTTTCCCTCCGCGTCCGTTATAGATTTGATCATGTCGTCCATAATGTTCCTCGATAAAGCAATCCGTATATACTTCTACTTGTTCAAGTATAGCACAAAACAACACCATCATACAACTTGTTAAGTGTTATTTTCGTTCAAATTTTCATTACGCACAGAAAAAATGTTCACTTTTTTCATCGCAGCCCCGGAGCCTGCATGAAAAGAGCCCCGGAGGACCCGGAGCCGGATAATTTTGCAACACTCTGTCTATTATCGGTCCCGCAAACCGGCCGCCAAAGCATTTCAATGCAAAAAAATGTAATCCGCCTGTGCCGTGATATAAAAGTCGTGAACCCGCTTCTCGCAGGTGGGTGCCCAGGGGCGAAACATCGGACTTTCCGCATAAATGCAGACCTTGCCTAGAGACCTCCACTAAAGCTCCCTTTTATCACATTGTGGATTCCGCATATCTATACCACGGGCACCGCAGAATACATGTGTATTATAGCAACTGCGTCCGTTCAATGCAACAGAATTTTACATATATCCGGGATAAGCATTTCTTATATTTCTCTTCGAACCGTTCATGGCCGGCGCTCTGCAGGCAGCGGCATGATTCCGGGAGCCGTCAACTCTCTTGCTGGATATAGCCCCGCTCTTCGGGAGCCGTCAAC
>JAJPZA010000233.1:50260-79902 GCA_021204625.1 Clostridia bacterium
CCCGCTCTTCGGGAGCCGTCAACTCTCTTGCTGGATATAGCCCCGCTCTTCGGGAACCGTCAACTCACATCTACAATATAGCTCCGGGTATCCATGGCCTTCAGCCTGTATGCTGGATGGCAGACAGGATTTTTCACACAGAGCTCAATCGCTTGCTTTTTAATGCGGGATGCCGTAAAATGAAGCCATTCTAAGACATCTTTCAAGGTGAGACATGGATACGGAAAGAATAGACGGAATCATCAATACAGACCTCACTCCGTACAGCGAGTTCAGGAACCATCTGGATGAGGAAGTCTCCATCAAGGGCGCCATACATAATATAAGGGATATGTCGGACTTCGCTTTCGTGCTGGTTCGCACGGCAAGGGAAGTCATACAGTGCGTGTACTCCCCGGAGTTCTCGGATTACCGCATGGGCCCGGAAGTCAAGGAGCAGTGCTCAGCCAAAGTCACGGGCAAAGTTGTAAAGAGCGAGACTAGGGACGGCTCAGAGAGATATGAGCTTCAGATACACAATATAGAGATACTCTCCTCCCCTGTGGACATCATGCCCGTCGTGATTTCAAAGAAGAAGGTCATGGCAGACCTTGCCGTGAACCTGGACAACCGTCCGGTAACGCTGCGCAATCCTTCAGAGCGTGCCATTTTCAAAATCCAGGAAGGCATCCAGAGAGGCTTCAGAGAATATCTCACATCCCAGGGCTTCACGGAAATCCATACGCCGAAGATCAACTTCGCCGGCGCAGAGGGCGGCACCAACGTCTTCCGTCTGGACTATTTCGGCAAGACCGTATTCCTCGCGCAGAGCCCCCAGCTCTACAAGCAGACCTTGGTTCCCGTCTTTGAGCGCGTCTTCGAGATAGGCCCCGTTTTCCGTGCGGAAAAGCATGACACCAGCAGGCACCTCAACGAGTACGTCTCCATGGACTTCGAAATGGGATTCATAGACAGCTTCAAGGATATCATGAACATGGAGACCGGAGTCCTGAAGAACATAATGGAGCTTCTGAAGAAAGAGTATGCTCCGGAGATTGAGATCCTTCATGCGGACATCCCGCAGATAGACTCCATCCCCGCCATCCGCTTCAAGGACGCCAAGGCCCTCACCATGAAAAAGCTCAAGGGCATTACGGACATGCATGACTTCGACCCCAACGAGGAAGAGTTCCTCGGCAAGTGGGCCAGGAAGGAGTACGGCTCCGACTTCCTGTTCGTAACCCATTATCCCAGCAATGACCGTCCGTTCTATACAATGGATGACCCCGAAGACCCCGAGTACACCCTCTCCTTCGACCTCATCTTCCGTGGCGTGGAAATCACATCCGGCGGCCAGAGAATCCATGATTACAACGAGCAGGTTGCCAAGATGGTTCGCTTAGGCATGAACCCCGAAGAGTTCACAACCTACCTCATGCTCCACAAGTACGGAGCTCCCCCTCACGGAGGGCTCGGCATTGGCCTTGAGAGGCTCACAATGCACCTGCTGGGATTCAAGAATGTCCGCTTCGCATCCATGTTCCCGAGAGACATAAACAGAGTGACGCCGTAATACACTGTATTACAAATTTGCGGTGTATCAAAACAAGAATCGAATAAGGCACTCCTGCGGAGCCCGCAGCCGCAATTTGCGGTTGCCTCTGCCGTTTGCCGGCTGCCGAAGAAGCAGCCGGCTTTCTTTTGCGCCAAAAAAGCCTCCGGAATGTTCCGGGGGCTTATGAAAATTCCATGGCTGTTGCTGTGAGCTTAGCTCTGGCCGAAGAACTCGTAGTAGATGGCCTGGATGGTGCGCTCGTAGTCCTCGTTCTTGACGCCGAGGATGATGTTGATCTCGCTGGAGCCCTGGTCTATTATCCTGATGTTGATGCCGGCATGGGCTATGGCGGCGAAGATGCGGGCCGCGGTTCCGACGGATGAGCTCATGCCGTGGCCGACGGTGGCGATGAGGGCTATGTTTTCCGTGATGCGGATGAGGTCCGGATGGACGGATTCTTTGATGCCCTCAAGGACGCGCTCCGTCTTGAGGCCGGTGAGCTGCTCGCTCTCTATGACAAGGGACATGGTGTCTATGCCGGAGGGAACATGCTCCACGGAGATGTGCTCGCGGGCCAGGACGTCCAGAACCTTGTCCATGAAGCCTATCTCGGAGTTCATCATGGACTTCTCAATGCTTATGATTGTGAAGTTCTTCATGCCGGCAATTCCGGTCACGATGTCTCCGGAGGGCACGTAGCGCGAGATGGGAACAATCTCCGTGCCTTCATCCTCCGGACGGAAGGTGTTCTTTATCTGCACCGGTATGCCTGCTGAGCGGACAGGGAATATGGACTCGCTGTGAAGGACGTTGGCTCCCATGTATGAGAGCTCGCGGAGCTCCTTGTAGGAGATGGACTTTATGCGCTTGGGGGAATCCACGATGCGGGGGTCGCAGGCCAGGAAACCGGAGACGTCCGTCCAGTTCTCGTATACGGACGCGCCGACGGCGCGGGCCACGATTGCGCCCGTTATGTCGGAGCCGCCGCGGGAGAAGGTCTTCACCTTCCCTTCCGGAGTTTTGCCGTAGAATCCGGGGAACACCACAAGGTCCGCCCCTTCTACGGCCGCGCGGATAGCCTTGTCTGTGGCGTTGTCATCCGTTGTGCCGTCATCGCCGAAGAATATGACATCCTCCGCGTCCACAAACTTGGCGCCCAGCACTTCCGCCACCAGCCTTGCGCAGAGATACTCTCCGCGGGATGCCGTGAAGTTCTCGCTGTTTTCAGCCTCTATGCGCTCTTCCGTCTCATCCAGGATGTGATCAAAGTCAATGCCAAGGTTCAGCTCCCTTACTATGGAGTTGTACCTTGCGCGCACAAGGGCGAAGCTTTCCGTTATATGCTTTCCGGCGCGCAGGTCCGCATGGCACTTGTACAGAAGATCCGTGACCTTGGTGTCCTTGGAATAGCGCTTGCCGGGAGCCGAAACGACTATGTACTTCCTTGCGGGGTCCTGTCCAACAATCCACTTGACCCGCGTTATGATGTTGCCGTCCGCCATGGACGTGCCGCCGAATTTGCAAACCTTTACTGACATTTTTAAACTGCCTTATATCTTATATGAGTCTTCTATAGTTATATATGTCATATATTACGGCCCCTGGAACGGAGCCGTTATTTTCATGGATGATCTGAGTGCCGGGAAGCTGGGCGCGTCAGCGGATGGCGCGGGCCTCTATGTAATACCTCTTCTCGTGGCCTTCGCCCATGGAGAAGGTCTTTCTGGGAAGAGTGCCCTCATGGACAATGAGACGGAAGAAGTCATCCTTGTCTATTGCCGGAAGCATGATGCCCACCCATTCGCCTGTGGCATGACGGGTGACCTCGGCCTCGCCGTGGACATAGTCCACTTCCCCGCCGTTCTCCTTTATGTAGGAGTCTATGTAACGGTCCAGATCGCGGATACCCTGGGGGATATCATCATTGAACGCTATTTCCGTCTTGCCGCTCTCCGTTACGATATATGCTTTCTCCGTGCCGGATGTCTTAAGGCCGGAAAGAAACCTGTCCTTGTCATGACACTTGACCAGCCTGTGGATTGCTCCGAACTTGAGGGCTTCGTCAAAGACGTTCACGACCTCGCAGAGGACGTATCTCTGGGGATGGTTCTCACGCTCCGCAGGGGAAAGGGAACACTTGAGATTGTCCCAGCATGCCTTGGCCGTGGCTATGGAATGGTTGCCGTCCCCGACGGCGAAAAGAATCCCTTCCGTTGTGCCGTATCTCTTCAAAGAGTGTTCTTTTCCGCAGAGGCCGTACAGCGAGAATATGACGTCCTGGGGATTGGCTATCCGGTATGCGCGGACATGCCCGCCGCCAAGCATGAGGTCGAAATCGTACAGTTTCTCGCCCCTGTGGACGGAGTCCATAACCGTGTTCTGCTCGTCATCATAGAGAAGCATGGCATGAGGGAGCTCTATGGGCGCGTCCTTGCGGATGGCAACCCTGGGAGGTATCCTCTCCATTATGGTGGCTTCAGTGGCACGGATCAGGGTATTGGCCTGGGATTCAAAGGAATAGTCCTCAAGGTCAACGGCAAGGACTATTCCGCGCCTCGTGCCGGATTCCGTGGTCCTCTCCACAAGGACCATGCCGTCCACGGTCCGGAAGACCCCTTCGTCCAAATACCTGCGCATATGCCCGTTTATGTCCGCTATCCTCTTGCGGGGATTGTCCGAAAGATATATCTCCGGAAAGATTAGGTTGTATGCGGAATATCTGCCTTCCGTCAGCCTTTCCACTTCCGCCCAGTACTTATGGTTGGACGTGAACTGGTCACAGGCGTTGACCGCCCACGTCTCCATCTGTATGTCCGTCCTGGGCAACAGTATTTCCGGAACTATGACTGTATTCACCATGATGCCTCTAAAATCAAGCCCTTGAGGGGCAGCCTCTCCCATGGCTTTTTATGTCTGTCTGCATGCATGCGCCCCGGGCCATTATGAGGCACAGGGGCTGTTAATTTCGCGCCGTTGCGGGATTTCCGGGATGGCGCCGCGCACTCCGCACATTCTATACGTTAAGCAGTATCACCAAAACAAAAGCAAGGACTATGGCGAGGAGCTTTAATCCGACGCGCTGTGTGAAGAGGTCCTTGAAAAACCTTTTGGTGTTTTCAATTCTCTTCTTTTTCCTGGCAAGAGCGGCGGCGCGCTTTTCCGCTTCGGTCATTTCCGGCTTGTTCCCTGCTGTGTTCTCAGCCGTGTTCTCTGTCACTTCTCTTCGCCTCCTCTTCTTTGCCTAAATCATAATCCCAGAAGAATTTTCTGAGAACTTCCCTGATGTCGAACTCCGTTGCAACCTCTATGTACTTCTGCCCGTTGGCGAGGACGCTTGTGGGCGTCATCTTGTCCGGGGCCATATTCTGTTTGGTATTTGCCTGATATACGGGATACTTGGGGGGATCCGGAAGATTGTTGTCCATAATGGAGATTCTGCCCGTCTCCTCCGAGACAAGAAGGACTGTGACGGGAGCCCGGGCCGCAATGCTGAACGCCGCCCTGTGCCTTGCTCCCATGTATGAGGGAACCATGTCCGCATACGCCAGCATGTCCACAAAGCATCCGGCCGCTTTAACCCTGTTCTTGGCTATTACGACGGAGCCGTCATGAAGGGGGCTGTTGTGGAAGAAGATGGACTCAAGCAAAGGGGCTGAAATTTCTCCGTTGATCTGCGTGCCGCTCTCTATTACGCCGTTCGGAAGCTTGATGTCCGAAAGGATAATCATGGCGCCGGTGCGGTGCTTGGACATGTTCGAGACCGCCTTCACAATCTCGTCCATGGACTTCTTTGCCTCTGTGGCATCCCCCTGATCATCCTTCCTGTACGCGGAGTCCAGAAGGGACCTCTTCACCTCCGTGCTGAACATTGTGAAGACAAGCAGCGCAACCAGCACGATTGCAAGAAGCAGAATGCCGGGGGCGAAATCCGAGAACAGGAAAGCTATGCCGGCGACGAAAACAACGACCGCGATGATGATTATGAACTTCTTGGCGTGGTTCTTTTCCAGAATTTTGAAGACATAGTAAAAGACTACGGCAAGCAGCAGGAACTGAAGGATGAAGAAGAACCATCCCTCTTTCCATGTCTCCGCAGAGAAGAAGCTTTCCAAGTTTTCCCAAATCTCGCTCCAGTAAGCCAACATTCACCTCAAATCAGTTGCTGCGCTATAGCCCATAATCCCGCTTACATTCATTATATATATTCACTGCCCAAAAATAAAGCGATTTTCAAGGTTTAATTATATATGCAGGGCAAAAATTTTCTGCAGCGGCCCGCTGTCTGCAGGCGGCTGCGGGCGCATATCCCGCGTCATTTTCCGTTTCATGCCGCACTATGCGGCGGCAATCCCTAGCCCGCGCGCAATCACGGGATAATCCGCACATATTCCGCAATGCATCATATCCCCTGCAATATGCCGCATCTTTGAAGACGGAGGGACATATATCCCGCGTTCTTCATATTTGCCCGGTCTTTATATCATATCGCCGGACCGGCGCCGTCCTTTATCTGGAACCGCCGAAAAAAATCCGGTTGCAAAGATTCTGGAAGGCGCTCTTCGGAGTGGCCTCCCCGCTCTTTATGTCCGCTATGCAGGAGTACGCGCTCTTCTCCAGCTCATACAGCATTGGAGCGCCGTACGAGCGCGCCTGGTCCTTCATGCGCTTCACGGCGAATTCTTTGACCTTCAAAAGGGAGGCAAGCTCCGCGCTGGTGCCGGAATATGAGAGAACCGTGAGAAGGTTGCGGAAGAAAGTCAGAATGGTGTTGGCCATTGAGATCTCGTCCACGCCCTTGCTCTTAAGGTCTTCCGCTATGCTGCAGAAATCCGTGTACTTGCCCGCCGCCATGGCGTTTGTCAGCTCATACATCCTGTATTCCGCATCCTTGTAAACCAGTCTGTCCACGTCCTCCGCCGTTATGCTCTCCCCCGGCTTGTATGCCTGGAGCTTTTCGCACTCCACGGAAACCCTGGACATGTCGCACATGCAGTAGTCCGCAATTCTTCCGCAGGCGTCCACGTCCGTGTAGCATCCCGCCCTTTTCATGGTGAGGAATATCCACTTCACGACAGTCTCCCTGTCCGACTTGGAGCAGTCCACAAACGTGACCCCTTTCTTCTTCTTAAGATCCGACTTCTTCGCACCCGTGTTGGTTATTACGAGGATTGTCGTGTCCGGGAAACTGGTGAAGACGGGCTTGAGATACTTCTCATACTCCGTCTCCGTGGGATAGAACTCGGTCACCTTCACCATGCGCTTTTCCGACATGAACGGGAACACCTTCAGCGCGTCCGCGAACTCCGTGAAGGCCTGCGCCCCCTTTATGTCCTCACCGGAAAAGCTGGTAATATTGAGCTCCGGATTCTGCACGAGAGACTCCAGCATCTTCTCGCCGTTCAAACGGAAATACGCGTCATCCCCCTCCAGAAGATAAATCCCCTGGACGCCATCCTGCATGCTCTTTTTAAGCTCTGTATACTTCATTCCTGGATTGCCTTGTATAGCCGCCTGCGCTTCAAAGCAGGCCATATATGCCCGGCGGGCATATTTCATTGCCGCATATTCCCGGCCGTATCGCTGCGCCGCATATTCCCGGCCGTATCACGGCCGTACGGCCTTGTGCGGGCCTTATTGCTGGCCGTTCATGCCGGTAAACATGGAGACGAACTCGCGCATGGCAAACGACATGGGCACGTTCTTGGGAAGGCAGAGGCCAACGCCTCTCACCGGCAGGGCCGGGTCTGTGTCCAGCACGAAGAGGTCTCCTCTCTCCAGCTGCTTGGTGCAGTATTCCTTTGGTATGCATCCGATTCCCATTCCGTTGATGACCAGCTTTTTCATGAGGTCCCAGTTTGCGGCCTCCACTTCCGGATTGAGGGTGATGCCGAGCGTGCTTGTAAAAGACGCCAGCGCCATGCGGGCTATGGTGTTCTCCTCTATCATGAGAAGGGGCATCTCCTGCAAAGACCTTAAGGCTATCTTCTTTCTCCTGAGGTCCTCATACTTCCTGCCGGCCACGAAGACGTCCGACAAAAGGGCCACTGTGCCCTGGAGCTTTACTTCTTCGTCATCTATGGGCAGGTTTATGAAGCCTACGTCGCACTTGCCCTCCTTGAGCTGCGAGAGCGTGTACGGGGATGTGGAGGACACCAGCTCCAGCTTAACTCCGGGATATTTCTCATTGTACTGCGCTATCCTGTCCGCGAGGATGTAATAGAAGATGGAGTCCGTGGCGCCTATCCGTATCGTTCCTGTGGCCGTGGCGTTCAGGACCGTTATCTTGTTCTCCGCCTCGTCCAGAAGAGAGAGCGCCTGCTCCACCTCGGAATATATGGACTTGCCGGCAATGGAAAGCTCCATTCCCCTGTGGGTTCTGTTGAAAAGGGCCACCCCCATCTGGAGCTCAATCTGCTTAATGGACTGGGAAACAGCGGGCTGGGATATGTACAGCTCCTGCGCGGCCCTGGTTAAGCTCCCGGTTCTCGCAACCGTATAAAAGACCCTGTATAGTTCCAGATTCACCATAACATGCACCTGTGTATGCAAGGCGCCGGACGGCGCCTTGTCTGCGCTTGTCTGAATTATATTCCCGGGCTTATCGTAATTGTCCGGAATGATTTGATGAGCCGTGCAGGGGCTCTTGCGGGCCAATACTGGCCCTGTCATTTGGGCTCCGGAGCGGGCCAGCACTGTCCCTGTCATTGGGGCTCCGGAGCGGGCCTGTACGGACCTTGTGACTTGAGGCCCTGGGCAGGCCGTTATTTGCCCACGCAGAACTTCTCAAAGACTCTGGAGACTATCTCCTCGCTGGCCGTCTCGCCCGTTATTTCGCCGAGAGACTCCCAAGCCTCGCGAAGGTCCACGGCAAGGATGTCCGCAGAGAAATCATTGAAATTGTCCAGGCAGCTTTTAAGGCTTTCCGCGGCATCATCCAGGGCCCTCTTGTGGCGCTCCTCTATGATGTACAGCTTGCTTGAGGACAGCTCCCCCACAGCCGCATGGGATATCATGCGCTTGAGGTCCTCCAAGCCTTCGCCCGTCTTTGCCGAGACGGCGATGTCATAATCCCCTGCGGGCGTTATGATATCAGACTTGTTGAAGACATGGATTACGGTTCCGGAGCCCGGAGTGTCCGCATACGTGCCGTTGTCCGTCATGGAGAGGATGACGTCCGCTTCCTGCGCCGCGTCCTTAGCCCTGCCTATTCCTATGCTCTCTATCTCCCCCGCTCCCTCGCGGATGCCGGCCGTATCCGTAAGAGAATACAGTACGCCGTCTATCTGGAGCCTTGCGTCCACGGTGTCCCTTGTTGTTCCCGCTATGCTGGAGACTATGGCCCTGTCATATCCGAGCAGGGCATTTAAAAGCGAACTCTTGCCGGCGTTGGGAGCTCCGCATATAGCCACGGACACTCCTTCCTTTATCTTTCTCCCGCAGGTGAATGAATCCGCGAGAATGGCCACTTTTTCATACACGTCCTGTATGCTTTCCCGGATGCCGTTTAGCTCATCGCCTGTTGAGTCCTCTTCCGGATAATCTATCTCAACCGCTATCCGGGCCAGAATATCCTTGAGTTCATCCTGCACGGAGACTATTTTCTTTGCAAGCTTTTCGCTCTGCATGGCGCGGCCGGCTCTGAGAAGCGCCAGGGATTCGGCGTTAATCATGTCCGCCATCCCTTCAGCGGATGAGAGGGAAAGCTTGCCGTTGAGGAAAGCCCGCTTGGTATACTCCCCCTTGTCCGCAGGCCTGCACCCGAGGGAGATGGCTTTTGCCAGAATGCCGTCCGCTATCTGCTGCCCGCCGTGGCAGTGCAGCTCCACGATGTCCTCTCCCGTGAAGGTCCTGGGGGCCTTGAAATACACCGCATAGCCGAAGTCCGTAAAGCCGTCCCCGTGAATGGTCCCTGGGTACATGTAGTTTGGCTCCACTGTATCCGGAAAGGCGAACATGCCCCGGCCAATGTCCAGGGCTCCCTCTCCGCTTATTCTGATTACCGCTATGCCTCCCCTGCCTGCAGGGGTGCATACGGCGGCTATGCAAGTGTCCATATTCCTCTTGAAGCCAAGCCTGCATGAATCCGTCCAATGGCCGCAAACGGCAAAATCCGGATCCGCCGCAGGTATAACCACAGCTTATACTTCTGCGTGAGATTATAACATTTGGACGGGGTGAGGTCAACAAAATGACAGGCCTGCAAAAAGAAAATTCTGCAACCTTTCCAAAAAAATGCAAACAGGCGTGAATGCTTTGAAGACGGATATTCTGCGGACCAGGCGCTTTATCGCGCTAAAGCACTAAAGTTTACAAACTGTTGTTCATACTTTTTCAGAGACATGCATGGCAAAATTGCTGCACTTAAAAAGCACCCGGAAGGGTGCCTGAAATCAATTGGATATATGATGTATTGAAAATTGAAAGCAGGATTTCCTGCGGGCGTCATGCGAAGGGGTCATCGTCGTGCCCGGACAATCCTGCTGAACCTGAGCCTCCGCCGGATCCTCCGCCGGATTCTCCGCCCGATCCTCCGCCGGACGAAGAGCCGAACTCTGCGAACGGGTCGTCGTCATCATTGCTGCCGCCGGATTTTTTGCCGCTTCCGCCCTGCGCGCCGGCGCCGCCGAACGGATCGTCATCCGGGCCGGAGCCTGTGGCCCCGGGCTTCTGGCTGTAAGGGTTGTCATAAGGATTGGAGCTGTACGGATTTCCGGTGTTCTGCGTATAGTTCGGATTCTGCCGCATCTGCTGCTGGTATGCCTGGTACTGAAGCTCCTGCTGTTTCTTCATGAACTGGTTGTAATTGTACCCTTTGTTCCCTTTGACAGTATACGCCAGGATTCCCTGGATGGGGAAAAGGACGCCTGTGATGGAGAACAGAAGATATCTGCGGGCCGCGTACGTCTTGAAGAACAGAATGAGCGTCGAGAGCTGAAGGACCATGTAGAGGATGTCCAGCCACCAGGTGACATAGTTCGACATGTCGAAGTAGCACCATGACATCCACGCCATGCTGTCCGGCACGGGGCTGACAAGCGTGTACACGTAATATGAACCGTAATAGTAATCCTCATAGAGTGTCTCGCCGAGATACCCGCCGGAGATCAGCGACTCAAAAGAAACATAGTACAGTATGTTGGCAACAACAAGAAGGAGCTCCAGGGCGGCGCATATGGCCGAAACGATCCTTGCGTCTATGGTTCCGAAGAGCTTGTTCTTCGTGGAGCAGACCCCGATGTAGAAAGTATTCAGGATGGGGATGAAGATCATCCACTTGTTCTTGTACCCCTCGCGCTTCGCGATTATGTAGAGAGCCACTACAAGGAATACATAAACCACTGCGTAGCAAAGACCGCCCACAAGGTATGTGAGCCATCTCGTCTCGAATGTCGCGTATGCGTCTACAATATTGGCGTACTGAAAGAAATCCATTTGCTGCTCCGTGAGCCTCTTTTTTATCTACCTTTTTCGTATTTTAATAAGCAATGTTGTAAACTGTAAAAATGCTATGTAAAAGATTTGTGAAAATTGAACACACCAAAAGCTGGCATCCAGCCCTTTCCGAGGTGGAAGCGGGTTTTATGCCGCATGACGGGTCCGCATAAAACAGCAGCCGGGCTTGAATAGCCTGGCTGCTGCCGTATTGTATAAAACCTATATCAAGGAGCCTGAGATCTGTGTTATTGCGCCGGCGCACGGAGCCGGCGGAATTGGCGCATGAAGAATCACTGGGGCTGGTCGTCCTCCGGCTCGGCGAAAATCGCATGGCCCGTGATTTTCTCCTTGTCCGGGTCGAATGGGTCCTCCTCGTACTCCACGCTGTGAAGGCAGAGGCCCTTGGCCGCGAATGTCTTTCCGGCCAGCTTGCGGTCTCCCGTCTCAAGGGAAAGCTTTATGCGGTCCTTTGAGATTATGCCGAACGAGTAGCCCACCATAGTGCCCACGATTGTGCGCACCATGTTGTACAGGAATCCGTTGCCCGTAACATAGATGGTTATCTCGCGCCCGTACACAGTTTCCGCCACGTCCACGCCTATGTTGTATATCTCGCGGACGGTGGTCTTTGCGGACGAGCCTGAGGCGCAGTACGCCTTGAAATCATGGACGCCTGTGAAGAAGTTCGCCGCCTTGAAGAGCGCGTGGGTGTCTATATCCTGTGAGATATGGTTGAAATAACGCATCCTCAGAGGATCTCTGTGCGGGGCGTTGTATATCTTGTACGCATACGTCTTGCGCTTTGCGGCGCGCACGGGGTCAAAAGCCGCATCCCCCTCAACGCACTCCAGCACGCTGATGTCATCCGGCAGGAAGCTGTTCAAGGCGTCCGCCATTCTTTCCGGAGGTATGGAGCTGTCCGCGGAAAAACAGCAGACCTGCCCCTTTGCATGAACCCCGGCGTCCGTTCTCCCGCTTCCCGTTACAACGGCGTCGCAGCCGGTAAGACTCTTCACCGCCTTTTCAAGGGCTTCCTGGATGGTCGGGACATCTCTTTGCACCTGCCACCCGGCGTAGTTCGTGCCGTCATATGCTACCTTCAGCACATATTTCATATTCTCTCCCCCTCATGCATTTTCCTATGCTACATCATGGCGCATCTTATGCGCAGGGGCTCATATATCTCTCTTTTATAGACGTTTTCCTTCCGGGACGCATGCCGCGGGCCGAAGAAGTTTCCGCGGAAGCGAGGAATCCGGATCAGTGTACCTGTATGTATTGATAAATCTCCGGCCAGATCTGGCTGCCGTATATGTTGAAAAGAACCACGCCCGCAATAAGGGCCGCAAACAGAATTGTAACGACAAGGTCACGCCACGTGAACTTCAGTTTTTTGTAACGGGTCCTCTTGTCCGATCCGGAATAGCATCTCGCGTCCATGGCGTCCGCCAGATCCGCCGCTCTCATGAAGGCGCTTACCATCAGCGGTATAAGGACGGGAATGAGCGCTTTGATGCGCTTGAAGATGTTGCCGGTGTCAAAGTCCGCACCTCTCGCCTTCTGCGCATTGATGATCCTGTGGACTTCATCCATGAGCGTGGGTATGAAACGGAGGGCGATGGATATGACGAGGGCAAGCTCGCGGACAGGGAACTTTATGACCTTGAGGAATCCAAGGAGGCTCTCTATGCCGTCCGCCAGGGCCACAGGAGTGGTCGTGAGGGTCAGGACGGATGAGGCCATGACGAGAAACAGCAAGCGCAGGCAAAGGAACACCGTGAATATGATGCCCTCAACCGTTATATGGACCACGCCGTATTCCACAAGCGGATGGTCTCCGTTATGGAACAGGACGTTGAGGATCGCCGTTATGACCAGAATGAAGATCACGGCGCTCACGGACCTGAAGACGCTGCCCAAAGGGAGCTTAGCGAATCCTATGGCCGCGAAAAGCAGTATGGCGCAAAGGAGCAGCGAATAGAAGTTGTATGAGCAGAACAGCAGGACTATGAAGGCTATGAGCCCCAAAAGCTTCACTCTGGGGTCCAGGCTGTGCACAAAGGATTTTCTGGGATAGTACTGCCCGAAGGTTACGTCATTCATTGGACTTTCCTCCGGAGTATATCTCTATGACCTTTTCCGCGAAATCATCCGCGCTGCAGTCATTGTGCACCAGGTAGCCGTCATCCTTTAAAAGCGCCGCCACCTTGGACGTAAGAGGCGCGTCCAGCCCGAGAGCCCTCAGCTCCTCCAGCCTTTCAAAGAGTCTGGCCGGAGTATCGCAGGCGAAGACCTTGCCCTCGGAGATTACCGCCACGTGGGAGCAGTTGTCCCCTATCTCGTCCATGTCATGCGAGACTATTATCACGGTCTCGCACCATTCGCCGTGTATCTTGTGCAGGAGCTCCATTATCTCCTGCTTTCCTTTGGGGTCCAGGCCGGCCGCAGGCTCGTCCAGAACCAGAATGTGAGGACGGGTCACGAGGACGCCCGCTATGGCCACTCTCCTTCGCTGCCCTCCGGAGAGGTCAAATGGAGACTTCTGGGCCACTTCGTCATAATTGAGGCCGACTATCTCAATGCTGGCCCTGACCGCCGCCTCAATCTCTTCCTGCGAAATTCCCTTGCGGAAATTCTTGAGGCCGAAGGCCACGTCCGCAAAGACGGTGTCCGCAAAGAGCTGCGCCTCCGGATACTGGAAGACCATGCCGACTGCGGCCCGGAGCGACTTGAAGTCGCACTTCTTGTCCGCCAGGTTGAATTTGCCGACCGTAATCTGCGGCAGAACCGGAGCCGGCTGGCCCCTCTTCGCCTTGGGAACCTTCTGCTTCTTGTCCGCCTGCGGGAGTTTTATGAGGGCGTTGAGATGCATTATTATGGTGCTCTTGCCCGATCCCGTATGCCCTATTATTCCGAAGAACTCGCCGCTGTCTATGTGCAGGCTTACGTCATCCAGAGCTTTGGTGGCAAACGGTGACTTTTTCTTCGTGGAAGAATAGGTGTATGAAAGGTGCTGTATGTCCACATCCCACTCATGGGACGATTCTGTCTCTTTTTCCGTGTACGGAGATGATTCGCCTTGGAATATCCCCTTTTCACGCATGTTTTCCGTTATCTCTTCAGCCAGCTGCTCAGGCTTCAGCATGTTGCTTAGGGTCATGCCTGCGGAGCGCAGTTTGTTGGCTATGACGGTGATTCGGGGCAGCGCCAGGTTGAATGTCTCCAGAGACTCGCCGTTCTCGAATATCTCCTCAGGCGTTCCCGTGAGCACAATCTCCCCGCGGTTCATGACTATGGTCCTGTCCGCAAGAAGGGCCTCCTCCATGAAGTGGGTGATGAGAATGACCGTCATGCCCTCTTCCCTGTTGAGCCTGGAGACCACGTCTATGACCTCCCTCCTGCCCCTGGGATCCAGCATTGCCGTTGCCTCGTCCAGAATTAGGACTTCCGGCTTCAGAGCCAGGGCGCCCGCCACGGCGACCCTCTGCTTCTGGCCGCCGGATAGCCTCGATGGAGTGCCGTCCCTGTACTTCTCCATGTCCACGGCCTTTAAAGCCCAGTCCACCCTCTGTCCTATCTCTTCCCTTGGAATCCCGAGATTCTCCGGGCCGAAGGCGACGTCATCCTCCACGATGGAGGCAACCTGCTGGTTGTCCGGATTCTGGAAAACTATGCCCACATGGCTGGGAGCCTTCCTGTGCACGGCGGAGTCATCCATATCCTCGCCTAGGATATATATCTTGCCCTCGTCCGCTTCCAGAAGGCCGTTCATAAGACGGGCCAGGGTAGACTTTCCGGAGCCGTTATGTCCTATGACGGAAAGGAACTCTCCCTTCTTCACGCTGAAAGAGACTTTGTTGATTGCAAGGACGCCGTCTTCCCCGGGATACGTGTATGAAACATTCTCAAACCGTATGATATCCTCTGCCTCTACCTGTTCCATACCGGGCGACAAACCTCCTTGTACTTAGATTTTATAATGATACCAGTATATTGTACAATAGCAAATTGTCCAGTAAAGTGACCTCTAAATGAAATTTTGTGAATTTTTTGCAAAAAAACCTGCCTCAATTCCCAGATTTTTGTGCATATAGCACATATAATTAACAAAATCGCAGCATATGTCTAAAAACTGAATTTTTCCGTATCATATTAAACAGCGCCCCCGAAGGAGCGCCTGAATATGCTTCAAGGCTGCCGTTCCCATGGCAAAAAAGTCCGGGGGTTACGGCCTTAGGCATCCTATTGGAACCACCAGGACGCCGTCTTCGCGTTTGTACGCATACCGGGATGTGCCTGCTATAATCATGAAAAAGAGGGCCCTCCTTCCATCTTCACCCTTGTTTTGAACTTCAACAGTTTTGCCGCCAGCTTATCCAGACGGGCCGCGCCGAGATCCGTCTCGACTGCTCCCCATACGTCATGCATTCCTTTGGCGTATTCCAGAACGGCGTCCACTTCCATTCCGGTCGAATCCTTGTAATAGTGTATTTCAATTCCAAGATATCTTGCGTACACTCTGAGGTCCCGGATGCACATGGACTTGAACAGCACGCTGAACAGGTCCAGGTTGTTTATGAGATCATCCGGATTGAGATCAAGTGCCGCGGCCGCAATAGATGGATCTGTGAAATGCCTTGTTCGGGCAAGGCGTACAGTTGCCTTTGTGCTTAAGCCCGTGTTCCATGCATCCAGCTCCGTTATGGCGTACGTGCTTTTGAGGGCTGAAATGTATGAGTCCATGGTCTTGAGGTCCAGCGTGTCCCCGTCATGGAATTTCATGTCCAAGGCAAGCTGAGGCTTTTTGGCCTGCGTGCCGGTGAATCTGGCATATGAACGCATGAACATCCGGACCCTGTCCGGATTGCGCTTTACTCCGTCCGTGGAAATATCCGTCTCTGCCAGGTTGTCATAATATGCCTTCGCCTCTCGCAGAGCGGCCTTCTCCGGACTGCCTACGGCTGCGGGCCATCCCCCTCTGCACACAAGATAAGCAAGCTCATCCAGTCCGATTTCGCATGTTCCGGATATATCCTCTTTTTCTTTGCCGCTAAAAAGGTCCTCCAGGGAAACAGTGCCATTTGAATCCCCGGACTCAAGCAGGGTCATGGGCTCCATGGTTATTCTGCGTATCCGGCCAGTGCCGGTGTGGAATATGGGAGATCTCCCGGACGGGGCTCTGCGGAGTCCGTCATGATGAACTGTCCGAACTCGCCGCGGTTGTCCGCTTCAATCCGGACTGCATTCCAAAGGCTGGGAGCAGGCTGCCACTCATCTATGAGCCTGGGCGTGTCTCCTTTCAAAAGCCGGAACGGGTCTATGCCCGCCATCTGCAGATTCTGTCTGCTTGCAGCCGGCTCTTCCATGCAGACGGAACTCTTGCATATCTGCATAGCAGATGTAGTCTTCCCGCATCCCCTGGGGCCGCGTATGCACACGGCTCCCATGGTCTCAAGTGTCTCTGTCAGCATTTTGTCAATAAGTCTTGGCTGTAGTTTCTCATCATTTCCACCTGCAAGAATTATACGGCATATATGAGTAATAGGCAATGTTTGCTGCGGAACGCAAGAAAATAATTACATGATTTATTGATTTAGTACTCCTTTATCTGTTGCAGATGGATTTATTTCGTATAACCTAGAGGAAAGAATGCCTGTTGCCTTCATCATACACAGTTTATTTGTTCATGCTGGCTGATTTTAGACGGATTAACATGAAATGGTTGAAAACTGTTTGCTTTGCCGCTATAATTTTCATAGTCATCAAACAGACAGGAGAGTGCGTATGCAACTGTTCAATCAGCCTTTTACTGGTCAACTCGGACAAATCCTGATAGACAAATTAAAGAATAATTACACCGAATTTACCATACTGTCAGCTTTTGCAAAAGTAAGCGGAGTTCTCAGGCTTAAGCCTTTTATAGAAGCATTCAGAGCCAATGGCGGATACTTTGTCGCTTTTATTGGCGTTGACGCACATGGAACCTCTTACGAGGCCTTGATTGATTTGTTCGGACTGTGCGATGAACTGTATATTGTGCATTCTGAGACTAACATGACAACCTTCCATTCAAAGGTTTATATGCTGGCCGGCGGGGATAATCCTGACTGGATGGCTGTTGGATCAAACAATCTGACCGGTGGAGGATTGTGGACAAACTACGAAACTGCTGTACTTCTTGATGGAGCGGATGAAATCAATGCCGTATTCCCGGAATATGAGGCTCTCATATCAAGATATAAAAACCCCGCCTTTGCATGCTCAAAAATGATATCCTCGACAGATGACATCAATACACTTTTCGATGGGGATTATATCCGTATGGAAGCAAGCATCCGGAGTGACAGAATACTGGTAAACCATGCCCGCAGAGGCCAGCATGGTGCGCCAATATTTGGAACTCAGTCTGATATTGCAATTCCGAGGGTTTTCCCTGCCGCAACTTCGGCAGGTACACAAGTTGCAAAAGGCCAGAATAAAAAACAGCAGGAACACGTAACCCCTCTTCCTCATGATATAAGGCCTGTGTTCGCAATTGAAGAAAATGACAACTCCGAACGCATGTGGGTGGAAACACGCGAGATGACAGGCGGCTCTTCCAATATTCTAGACCTTTCCTCTATTGGCAGCATTGCCGGAAACGGAGATGCCACAGGTACCAGATATCAAACAGATAATGACAGATACATACTCGGATCGGTTGCTTTCTTTGACATTGACCCATCAGACACAGACAGGACTCAGAAAGATATAACAATACATTACAGAGGCATCGATTATACGTCCAACACTATCAAATATGCACCAGACAACGGATCCTGGAGGATTCAGCTGCATGGCACATCAGCTTCAGGCGACAAGATTCATCTGCTTCAGGGAGCAGGCTGGCTTCGCCACAAGATTCTGATTTTTGAGAAGATCCGCACGGATTATTATTCACTGTCTGTTTTGGATGAGCAAGAGATTGATTCCGTGATAGAACAGAGTTATGTTGTGGCTTATAACGGTAGAATCGGAACGATGTCAAAGAGATACGGCATGCTGAGCTGAGCTACTGAAATGCCGCAAACTAAGAATAACAGCGGGGAGGCTTCAGTCTCCCCGCTTTTTTTATGTAAATTATTCATGGCAAGTCATTTGAAACTCGACTCTACCTTGTCATGCATTTTCTGATCGTATCCATATGCAATCTCAAACATCGTGTCAATCATATCCATGGCTTCACCGGATGTCACACACCCGTCAAGGCAGTAAGTCCTGGATTCAAGACGCTCGATAAGCGGCTTTACCATTGGCTCATTCCTCAATATATGGCAGACACATGACAGGACATGGGTTTTTATTGACGCATCCCTGCCGTTGCAGCTTGCTGTTCTGTCAAAGGCCTCCTTTACTGGAACCGGTATCTGGTTTATGACGCTCTGTGTCAAATCAAGCCCCGGCATCTTAAGCCTCACCAGATAATCAAAAGGCTTGGAATTGAACATCCCCAGCAGAAATGCAAGGGTTGCCTCGTCCGGCACCTGCAAAAACTGAATTGACTGGCAGGTCGGAATGAACGGCAGAATCATCGCTATGGTCGTTCTTCTGTTGGTTGTGGATGTCAGACTTCTCCAGCACAATGAAAACGGCTCAACGTACTGCCTGGAAATCTTTTCCCAGAAATCCTTCTTTATAAAAAAACGGCTCTCAGGAAGACGCTTCGTCCCGTCCGGATTAAAGACACATTTGGCAGCATGAGCTTTTGAAACATATTTCAAGTCATCCTGCATCCCCTCGAAAGTTGAATATCTGGCGTCATACCGCTCGATAAACTTGCCTTCATATATTGGGATGTTGTCCTCAGATGTCTTGGTCTCTATATGCTCCGCATGAGAAGTCAAATGAACCAGCCGCCCAAAATGACAGTCCGGGAAAGCATCTTTAAATAAAGGATATTTATGGTGGAAATTCACAAGCGTATCCATATCGCTTGTGTCGCTTATGTTAGGAATCATTCCGGTATATGGATTCACAGACAGGATATCCTCGCCGGCAAGCAATATTCCGCTGCTTTCCCTGTACCCTTCAATGTCGCTGAGGCCGGCCGCAAATGAGAACCGCTGAATTCCGCATCTTGTCAGTGTGAGTACGGCAAAACGCTCCCTTGAATCTATTGGGAACAATTTTCCACTGTTGTCGAAGAGGCAGAGAGACGATACCGCATCATGATCAAGCAAATAGCGCCATAATCTTTTATGAGCCGGAGCTGTTACCAGCGTGCTCTTGACTATAAGAGAGCAGGCTCCGTTCGCATTCAAAATCCTGTACGCAAGTTCAGTGAACATGGAGTATGTGTTCAGCTCCCCGCACAATGATTCACACAGAAACGGACTGGCGTGTGCAGGGCCGAAGCTCATATAATCCTTCTCAAGTTCTTTCCCCAGCTCGTAAAGTTCTGGCCAGTCATTCTGAAGCCTGCCTATGGCGGCGTTTCTGCCGTCTTTCTTGGACATGGCTGCAATTGACGGACAGGTGTTCACATAAAATTTGCGTTCTTCAAAACGGACCTTTTCCCATGGAGGGTTGCCTATGATGAAATCAAATCCGTCTTGCGGGATGTATGATTCAAGGTCAATCCCCATATCAGCGGCATAAATCCGCCCCTCGGAGAACAGTTTAAATTTGGCATAGTCGCCAGAGAAAGCCGCAGCGAGAAGCGGATTGCCGAGCCTGAAATGGCTTATAATCTTTCCCCAGTCGGCTTCCTTTGCCTGCATCATAATGCTGCAGACGCATATCTGAAGCGCAACAGGGTCAATATCCACCCCCCAGAACATGAGAGCGGATTTTTCATAAGGGATCGCCATCTCCTCATTCAGCACTTTCTGCGCAGCAGAGAAAAAATCCCCGCACCCGCAGGAAAGGTCGGCAATGGAAATCGTGTCCCAGGAATTCCTGCCGCACTGCGCCGTGTCTTGAATCAGCTTTCTCACCGCCTCTTCAGCAAGCGGCTCCGGAGTATAATAACTGCCCAGGCTGTCTCTTGTGTTTTTCCCTATGCCTCCATTTATCCCGGACTTGGCGAAGCTGATCTCTGCAGAAAGCAGCTCCTGCCTGAGAAGCGGCAAATCAGCATTGCCACCAAGAACGCTCAAGGCCATTTCATCAAGACATTCCGAAAGATCCGGCATCGCCTTTTCAAACAAGACAAGCTCGGACGGAATCAGGCCCAGCTTTTCCATGCATTCCGGTTCATAAGCGGTTCCGGGCTGAATCCTGTGAAAGTTGATATGGGTGAACAATATAAAGACAAGAGACTGAAAGAATGTCTTCACAGCCTTGATGTCCGAACACTTTCCGTCAAAGCGGATGTTGGTCTTATTTATGAAATATGAGAGGATCTTATCTGCAGTCATTGAGATTACCCGCTCTCAAATAATGAACCAAGCCGTTTTCAAGCCTGTAAATCGGTGCCGAGAACATTGACGCCTCATGGACGGCATTGAACCTGTTGTCAATCCAGCCGGAATAGAACAGCGTGTCGGCTTTGTCTGTTATTCCGGACATACTGACGATATCACAGGCCGCTACCGGAGTGCCGGCGGGATGCCTGTAATCCATGACGGACATTGTAAGCGCATGAAGGTACAAGTCCGTGTACATGTTTTTCAGTGTGCCGGAATATGCGTCAGGCTGCATGATAGCCTTGTAAGCTTTCTCGCATGCGCATCCGTATTTCTGCGATATGAATTCCAGCAGTCCATCACAGCCAAGATTTGACTTTCCTGATTTAGTTCTGTTCAGCTCACAATTGGAGTCAAGCATCCTGGCCGCCATGTGACCTATCGTCTCGGAAACGGGAGCCGGAGCCTTGTCATCCGCGTCGTATATTCTCTTCACTCCCACGAATCCGTCTATTACATCAGAGTCCCTGTCCGAGAGGCCAATGGCTCTGCTGATAAAATTCTCTATCAGCTCCTCATTCCGAAGCTGCTCCCACTCATCCTCCATGTCTTCCTTGAACCACTCGTATACAGCGTCCGACAAGGGCACTGAACCATCATGTGTAAAGTATTTGAATTCCAGATTGCAGGGCCGCTTCTGCAGCCTGTCTGTCTTCAGCAAGACGCATCTTCTTCCAAGCCAGTCCAGATAATCAGAATCCAGTATCTCTCCGCATACAGGCAGCTTTGAGATATAACCTGCCGCTATGGTGAGTTTGGGTGATATGAGCCTTATGTAATATGATGCAAGCCTCGAATTAAGGAATGCAAGGTGTGCGAATTTCTTGCCGTCCGTAATGCGAATTCCAGGGCCTGACGCCACGAAAATCTGTCCGGGAAGCAGTTCACGGACATTAAGGCCCGATGTGCCGGTATCGCTGAACACCATCTGCGTATCTTTGAAATAGCCGGCGTTCCTCAGTGCAAAGCCCTTGGTGTCTCTTATGAACTCGCCGTTTTCTCCCCACTTGACGGAATATGAGTTGAGACCGCGCCAGCGGGAATAACCGCCGCCTTTGCTTACCGGAACCCAGTCGCTGTCATCAGGATGATTCCAGAAATAGTCTATCAGATTTTTGGCGTCTCCCGTTGAAGTGCCCTGCATCGGAACGGCATGGCTGCCGTATTTTGAGGAATCCGACATCAGGATTCTCAGCCTGTCAGAGCTTACCGCATCAAGCCTTGCCCCTTCATTCATAAGTATCCCTGCCTGAGAGATCCTTTTTTCATATAATGAAGGAAGACTGTCGTCGGAAAGGATATCTTCCATCTCATTCTGCGGAAGGGATTTCATGGAATAAAGGCGAATCTCAGAATTGTCAGCCGGCTTCGCTTTCCTGAAGCATACCAGAGCCACATTCGATTTCTCCCCGCTGAGATCGTAAAAAGCGTTTGAGCCAAGCTCCCACACGAAGTCGATGGACACGGTTTCAAGGAGATTCCGTCTGAGAATCTCAAAGCTTTCAAGATACATCCAACTGTTTTGCGTGACCATGCCGGCGCGGCCGGCTTCGGGAAGAATGCTGGCGGCAAAACTTATGAAAGCATTGCACATGTCACACTTGACAAGGGGATATTCCTCTCTCAAATATCCCTTCAGGGCATCCGGCATGCCCTTTACTGTCTGGAACGGCGGATTAGTCAGGATGACGCTGCAGCCTCCGAAAACGGCTCCGGAAGAAGCTGTTTCTCCGCTGATGCTGTTTATAATCAGACAGTCTTTCCTGGCAAAATCCAGGGATCCGCCTATGGTATCAGATGCGGGCGAGTATATTCGAGCGGACAGGCCGAGCAGGTCATCCAGTCGGATGCCATAGCCCAGTCCTGCAGCCAGCGACGCGGATTTTATGATAAGGCTCATAGCGGCTACTTTTGCAAGCACAGGATCAATGTCATATCCGCGAAGCCTGTCCAGAATGCCCTGCATGATCCTCAGGCAGCTGCTGTAGCTGTCAATCTGCTCATATGATTCGGATGCAAGCATGTCGTAGCAGTACAGAAGGAAATTGCCTCCGCCGCATGCCGGATCAAAGACGGTGTCCTCCTTTCTAAGCCCGATGTTGTCCACAAGCGTGGTTATCATGTATTTCTCAGTAAAGAACTGGGTCTGGGCCAGGGACGAAGGCTCCCCGTGCCTGTTAAGGAACTGATAACACCAGCCGAAAGCATCATCCACATATGATGACTTGCCGTTGAAAAAAATCCTGACGTCTTCCTCTATTTTCCTTTCCGCATCGCTGCCGCTTGTTCCGGCTCCAAGCACGCCGCGGACATATGAGCGTATCAAATCTCTGTCCGGGCATTCTTCATCGAAGTCCATGACGGAAGAGAGGACTCCACAGGCAAATGACGAAAGGATGCTAATCTTCAGCTCCTCAAAACAGCCGCATACCGAAGAAAGCTCCCTGACATATCTGGACACCATGGCGCGGATTTCGTTCCTGGTCACCCTGATGGGATTGGGAGTAATTGATTTAATGATGTCAGCCTGCACCTTAAGGCGAGCGTCATACGGCTTATTGATATCACTGGGAATGAGCCACATATTTCCTACACGCGCGGCGTTTTCAATCCTTCCGCCGGCGCAAAGCGTCTGCACCCTCCGCTTTGATATATCCCATTTTTTAGCAGCTTCCTGAGCTGAAATGAATGCCATGTCTCCTGCTCCTGTCAACAATAAAAATTATATTCCCGATTGCGAATAATGTCAATTTAAAATTCTCATCATAATTTTATGTGGGTGGTATTTGCAATGTCATCAGCATAGAAACCGTGCCTGCTGCAACAGATCCTATGTCATGACAGAACTGTCCTATTGACTGATACGGCAATATTATACTCCGAAAATGACATGCGACAAGCATTGGTCATGCCAGATATGTTATTATAATTTAACATGTCAAAATATCTCAATATATATGGCCGATTTATTCGCGTTTTTCTGTCCGCCCAGCATTTGAAACAGCTGCATTGGCAGGCACATGCCTGTCTGGAGTTTTTAAACCTGCCGTGTTTCCCATGTGTGGACATGCAGGCTTTCAGGCTCAAGCCTGATTTTATCTGAATTGCCAGGACATTGCATAAAACGGTCGAACCCTTGCGGTGAAACGCCTTTTCACGCGTGCGTGCGCGTGCGTGTGTGAACTACTTATAATTTTAAAGTTTGGGGGCGTCAAAAATTTGACAAGCATAAAGGACTGAATTATAATTGTGAAGACATTTCCGGGGAAGGGCTTTATAGGGCCTTTGAGACGGGATGTCAGCAGGAAGACTTAATATTGTAACATAAACACGGAGGTTTATTGATGAAAAAACTGACTATTGATGGCAATACCGCCGCCAGCCATGTTGCGTATGCCTTTTCAGAAGTCGCAGCCATTTATCCCATAACCCCCTCTTCCCCTATGGCAGAGGTTGCGGATGAGTGGGCTACGGCCGGCAGAACCAACATGTGGGGTCAGAAGGTAAAGATCGCCGAGATGCAGTCAGAGGGAGGCGCCGCAGGCGCGGTTCACGGGTCCCTTTGCGCCGGCGCTCTCACAACAACGTATACGGCATCCCAGGGCCTTCTGCTCATGATCCCCAATATGTACAAGATTTCCGGCGAGCTGATGCCTATGGTAATGCACGTTTCAGCGCGCGCCCTTGCGGCTCATTCGCTCAACATATTCGGAGACCATGCGGACGTCATGGCCTGCAGGCAGACCGGATTCGCAATGCTTTGCGACGGCTCCGTGCAGGAAGTCATGGACCTTGCCCTTGTGGCTCACCTTTCCACGCTCAAGGCAAAGGTTCCCTTCATCAACTTCTTCGACGGATTCAGGACCAGCCATGAAGTTGCCAAGATAGACGTTTGGGACGAGGCGGACAATTACGCCGAGATCCGCGAGATATGCAAGGAAGTCGGAACAGAGGCCGACATCGCCGATTTCAAGTCCAGGTCTTTGAACCCTGAGCACCCCATCCAGAAGGGCACAGCCCAGAACTCGGACACATACTTCCAGAACAGGGAGACTGCGAACAGCTATTACAACGCAACGCCCGCCATCGTTCAGCAGATGATGGACGTCGTGAGCGCAAAGTGCGGCAGAAGCTATCATCTCTTCGATTACGTCGGAGCTCCGGACGCAGAGCAGATCATCGTCTGCATGGGCTCAGGATGCGAGACCGTTGAAGAGTCCATCAACAAGCTCAACGCAATGGGCAAGAAGTACGGCTTAGTCAAGGTCCGTCTGTTCCGCCCCTTCTGCGCAGACGCGTTCGTTGCCGCTCTTCCCAAGACGGCAAAGAGAATCGCCGTCCTCGACAGGACCAAGGAGCCCGGGTCGCTTGGCGAGCCCCTCTACCTCGACGTATGCTCCGCAGTTCTTGAGAAGCGCGCAAGAGTAAGGGTTTACGGCGGAAGATTCGGACTCGGCTCCAAGGAGTTCACCCCTTCCATGGTTCTCGCCGTGTACAAGAACCTCGAGCAGAGAATCCCCAAGAACCACTTCACAATCGGAATCACGGATGACGTCACAAACACGTCCCTTGACTTCTCCGAGAAGTTCGACGCCGCTCCCGCAGGATCCACAAGCTGCAAGTTCTACGGCCTCGGCTCAGACGGAACAGTCGGAGCAAACAAGAACTCCATCAAGATCATAGGAGACCACACGGACAAGCACGCCCAGGCATACTTCTTCTATGACTCCAAGAAGTCCGGCGGCATCACCGTATCCCACCTCCGTTTCGGCGATACCCCCATCCAGTCCGAGTACCTCATTGACTCTGCAGACTTCGTTCAGTGCTCCAACCCCTCATACATCACCCGCTATGACATGACGAGCGACATCAAAGAGGGCGGCACCTTCCTTATCAACACATCGGCCACAACCGTAGAGGCATTAGAGGAGTTCCTGCCCGCCAAGGTTAAGCAGCAGCTCGCTAAAAAGCACATCAACCTCTACGTCATAGACGCGATAAAGATTGCGGCAGGCCTCGGGCTCAAGGGACGCACCAACACCATCCTCCAGTCCGCGTTCTTCCGTGTAAATCCCCAGATTATGCCTTATGACAAGGCCATCGAGTACATGAAGTACATGGCCAAGAAGTCATTCGGCCGCAAGGGCGACGCCGTCGTTCAGATGAACTATGACGCCATCGACTCAGCCGCAGGCGACAACCTCGTGAAGATTGAAGTTCCCGCAGAGTGGGCAAACGCCACAACAGGCGCCGAGATGGTTAAGGGCAGCGACAACGAGTACTACCAGGAAATCATCAAGCCCATCCTTTACCTCGAAGGAGACAAGCTCAAGTCCTCACAGTTCAACGCAGACGGTTCCGTTCCCACAGGCACAACCAAGTATGAGAAGCGCGGAGTGGCCGTGACCGTTCCCGCCATCGACAAGGACAAGTGCGTACAGTGCGGCACATGCTCATTCGTATGCCCTCACGCATGCCTCCGCCCCGCTCTCGTTGCTGCCGGCGCAGACAAGCCCGAGACATTTGACACAAAGAACGCCATCGGCCTTCCCGGATATGAATACAGGATGCAGGTTTCCCCTCTGGACTGCATGGGCTGCGGCGTATGCGCTACTGTCTGCCCCGTAAAGGACGGCGGCGCCATAAAGATGATACCCCTCGCTGCATCCCTCGAGGCAGGCGAGGAAGCAAACTGGGATTTCGCCGAGACTCTTCCCGAAGTTGACACCTCCAAGTTCAAGAAGGAGACCGTCAAGGGCTGCCAGTTCGCTACCCCTCTCTTTGAGTTCTCCGGCGCATGCGCAGGCTGCGGCGAGACACCTTACGTGAAGGTTGTCACCCAGCTGTTCGGCGAGGACATGATAATCGCCAACGCCACAGGATGCTCATCCATTTACGGCGGCTCCTCCCCCACATGCCCTTATGCAAAGAACAAGGAAGGACACGGACCTGCATGGGCCAACTCCCTGTTCGAGGACAACGCAGAATTCGGCTACGGCATGAACCTTGCGTACAAGGCACGCCGCGGCGCCCTGAAGGAAAAGGTCGCACAGCTTTCCGAGGCCTGGGCTTCATGGGATGAAGGCAAGGCCGCATGCGAGGCATACATCGCTTCCTTCGACAACCGCCCCGAGTCCAAGAAGGCCACAGCCGCCCTTGTAAAGTGCCTCGAAGAGTGCAAGGACTGCGGATGCGAAGCTGACGCTCTCGTCGCCGACATCCTCAAGGACAAGGACTGCCTCGCAAAGAAGTCCATATGGATCATCGGCGGAGACGGCTGGGCATATGATATCGGATACGGCGGACTGGACCACGTCCTTGCATCCGGCGAAGACGTCAACGTGCTCGTCATGGACACCGAGGTTTATTCCAACACCGGCGGACAGGCATCCAAGGCCACGAACATTGCCGCTGTCGCCAAGTTCGCATCAGCCGGCAAGCGCGTGAAGAAGAAGGATCTCGGCATGATAGCCAAGTCCTACGGCTACGTCTATGTCGCACAGTGCGCAATGGGCTCCAACCAGGCTCAGCTCCTCAAGGCCCTCACCGAAGCCGAGGCTTACCACGGACCGTCGCTTATCATCTGCTACGCACCTTGCATCAACCACGGCATCAACATGACCAAGAGCCAGCTCGAGGAAAAGGCAGCCGTTGACTGCGGATACTGGCAGCTCTACCGCTACAACCCCGAAGGCGAAGTCTTCACCCTTGACTCCAAGCCCGAGCCTGCATTCGAGAACTACCAGGCATTCCTGGCAGGCGAGACACGTTACACGTCTCTTGCCAAGACCCAGGGCCCCGAAGTTGCCGCACAGCTCTACGAGAAGGTTGAGGAATCCTCCAAGGAGCGTCTCGAAGGCTACAAGAAGCTTGCCGGCAAGGAGTAATCCTTACCGCCGCTGCTTCCAGGCGTCATTTTAGCGGAACACAATCCTACAGATACACATATTAACCCTCTGAACAGCCGTACCCCTCCGAGTACGGCTGTTCTCTTGCCGCATTTCCCCATCCTCCACTGTTCCTTCGGCGCCATCCGTTCTGTCTCCGGATTCCGTGCCTGCTGCAGGGTTATATATTGCAGTGGCTGTGCCATATCCCGGCACCTTTCGCCTTCCGGCCGTCCGGAATTTATGAATAAGCCAGAGCAGAAACATTTGTTCATGAGTTTTCCAAACAAAGCACCCGCCAGGGGTGCTTGTTCTTTGATTGGATGATATTCCAAGGCCTATGGCATATTCCAGGCGTTTTGCGGACCTCGGGCAGATGCCTTTGCTGTGGGCGTTACAGTCAGCACAAGTCAGACTTCATATACTGATTCAGCGTGATATAGAAACTCTCACATTGCTTCCGCTGAATGCAATCCCCATATTGACTATATCTGTGATGCCACGGACTTTCAGAACTGTATCATAATTTTTTTCTATAATTTGAGCCAGTCCCTTATCTGCCTTTCCCTTAAGTATCTTCAAATCAGGGTCAGGTTCATTTTCGTTGATTCTTTCAATCTCTATGATTATACCGGGCTTTCTAAATATGCCAGACTCAGTAAGCCTGGGTTCCAGGGATATGTCCAGTTTCCCAGACCCAGAATTGCGCTCCGGCTCAATTAAATATTCATTCTTCTTGTATTTGCAAAGGCCTAAAAGTATAGCTTCATAGAACATTTCATAAGGAGACGTTGTGTAGCTGACAATGTCCAAAATAAAGTCATGCAGAGCCTCTTCTATCTTCTTCTCGTCAAAACTTTCTATTGCGTTCCAAGTTTTGGCAAAATCATCTTCCTTGACAAAAGTTCTGTCCATAACCTCTTTGATGAAAACTCTTCTAATCTCCTTATTGGGTATCTTGAGGTAATAATAATCATAAACACTTGTCAACTTGCTTAGATCCTTTTCGTTAAGATCCTTGCATTCATACATACTGAGCTGATTAGTGTTCCTGCCACAGAATTTAAGGTATCCGTAGTTTAATAGCAAAGTGAAAATGTTTTCACTTCCATTCATGAGTTCCTCATAGGTAAGCTGTTCATTGATTTTAGCTGTGATTACCTCTCCATCTTTAAGCATGTTCATCTTGCAGGAGGCGTCAGGCGACAGATTTTCAGTCAGCTTGCGTAAAAGACCGTACCTGCCAGTGTTAACCCAATAATCCTGGGCTGCAAAATTAAACTTGACATAGTTCAATACGGACCATGGATTAAAGATTTCTGTATCACCGAACATATAGCCGTCATACCATTCAAAGACTTCTTCGTACTTGTTCTCCGCACCATAGTATGCCAGCATTGCCTTTACTTCATCATGTGTAAATCCAAAATATTCGGAGAACTCTTTTTCCTCTGTGGAAAAGACAACAAAATTATTGAGATCACTAAAGAAGCTCTCCTTCGTAATCCTCAACACGCCTGTTAAAACTGCAAAAGACATATTGGTATTAGTCTTCAAACCGGCTGATAACAGACTTCTCAGAAAACCGGTTATTTGCTTATAGTATCCATTTTCATAGCCGGCCTCAACAGGAGCATCATATTCGTCTATAAGGATTATAGGGTCTACCTTATAGTATTCATGCAACATCATAGACAGCTTTTTGAGAGACTCTTCATAGACGGCTCTGGATGCGGTTTTGTTGCATATCTGATTGTAATCATTCAAATCAACTGCGGATATCCTATCACTGTTCCTAAGCTCATTGTGTCTGTTGTATTCATTTTTGATAAGCTCTGTGATTTTATCGTATGAGTCTTCCCACGTATCGCCTTTAACATCTGCGAAAGTTAGGAATATAACCGGATATGCACCATGCTTTTTACGTATTTCATCACCGTATGACCAAATCTTCTTGTCAATGAAATACTTGGAAGTATCCTCATCCGAAATCTCAAAGAAGGTCTTCAGCATGTCCATATTGAGGGTTTTGCCAAATCTTCTCGGGCGCGTTATAAGTGTGACATCTGCTCCATCCTCCAGTATATCACGGATGAACAGTGTCTTGTCCACATAGTAGTAATTCAGTGCCTGTATATAGGTTCTGGCTCCAAGATGAATTTTCTTTTTTTTAATATCAGTCATGGCAGCTTCCCTCATAATCCAGTAATAAATAGCTTCTTGTCTGTAATACTAGCACATAACGGTGGAGAAATCAATAATCATGAGCTTTGTTTTTCGTTCACATCTATTGTTAGTGATGTATCAGTTTATCGTTAGTTGGACGAGTGATTGTGTCTT
>JAJPZA010000212.1 GCA_021204625.1 Clostridia bacterium
GGCTGAAGTGTATCGTGCTTCTCTTCTGTTCAGCTGCCATTTGGGGCTTTCGGGGTCGTACCGTGTATTATCTACTGTTTCCCGTCTTCCCTCTATCACCAGCATACCGTTCTTTACAGTCGCGTTCTCGCTCTGGTACCATTGCTCTTCCTCGTTGCGAACGAAGCCATGCTCATAGTCCCAGTGGTCAGCTGGTTTCCCGTCTTTGTCAAACTCATCGTGCCAAGCCAATCGATATCCCTTATATCGGTTCACCTTGGCGCATGCCGCAGTGGACAGGCACATTATCGCAAGTAGGCAGAGTATTTTATTCATATTAGTTAGCTGGGCTGACCGTTCTTATATTTCAGGCATAGCTCTTCGTTATGATACCAGCGACAAAGGTAAGCAATTCTATACGAATATAGCCTCTGACGGTGAAAAAGGTTTGAGGGGCAAGCGTTTTTTCTTACCTTTGGCGTTATGAAAGCGGTGAAACTGCTGATTATATTCATCTCTTTGCCTCTCCTCGTGTGCGGGAGCGTGCAGATGCGGCGCACGTCGTTGCCAAACCAGATGCAGTTGCCTGTGGCGCATGTGCGCCGTATGATGCAAGACAGCCATGGTTATATGTGGTACGCGACCGCCAGGGGGAAGTCGTGGAGGTGGCGGACGCAGATAAGCCATATAAGAAAAACCGAGCCATGGGGGTGTGTCAAAATAACAAATCACAAGCAGTCCAAGCGCCGAAGGCGCTCCCCTTTAATAGCCGTGGGTTTTAACCCACGGTATAGATGCGAGAGGATGTGGGTGCCGAAGGTACCCTCTAATATTCTGGGGGTTACAACCTCTGCCGTGGGTAAAAACCCACGGAATAATAGCAAGTACCTATCGGCACTCATTCCCTACTTGCTCATTGTCCGCAGGCCATAAAGGCTCGCGGCTAACAAAGGGGAGCACGGTAGCTTCGCTGAACTCGCTGGCGCTCGGGAGAGCGTGCAAGCCCTCTCTCCTCTCGCTTAATGCGAGTTTCGGCTCTCTTTTTCCTTTGTGCTGCATGATTTCTTTGCGAAGCCCATTTTGACACACCCCCTCTTCGGGCATCTATCACGCCTATCGCCTGAACGCCCTGCGCTGGCGCATCTCTGGTAATGAGCTCTACGGCCAAACATGCGGTGGAGGTGCTGATGGCGTGGGCAAACACGACGACAGGCATTAGTGGCGACAGCAACTACGCTCTGGCGGCTGGTATCTATGGGTATGAGTTTGCGCAGGCCGCGGAACTGATGCGTGACTACGATGGTTGGGATGCCACTGATTTCGAGACTTTCAAGCAATGGATGCTGAACGTGTGGTATCCCTCTGCCATAGGGTTCCTGCGAGTGAGGAACGGCACGTGGGAGAACAGCTCAACATGGTGGGAGTGCCCAGGACATTACTGGAGCAACTGGGGGCTGTGCAACGCCCTCTGCGTGGCAAGCATTGGCGTGCTATGCGACGATGTATACATCTACAACCAAGGAATGTCGTTCTTCAAATATGACCAGGTCGGCACCTTCGAGGATCCGCGGACGGCTGACCCCATCCTGAACGACGGCTTGACGGAGTTCTTAGGCAACCTTGTGGTTACCACCTACGAGAGCGACCTTGAGACAGGGGCATACGGCAAACTCGGACAGATGCAGGAGAGTGGACGCGACATAGGACACGCCACAATGGCAGCAGGGTTGGCAGTAGACTTCGCACATCTCGGATGGAACCAGGGAGACGACCTGTTCTCATATATGGACAACCGCCTGGCAGCCGGCATAGAGTATGTGGCAGGGCAGATACAGAGCCTCGAAAACTTACCATGGGTTAACTACCATTACGCCTCCAGCGGCTATTACTGGACGGACTCACGCTCGTGGCTAATGACAGAACCAGCCCTTGGCGAGCAGATTCGCGCATACTGGGGCACAGTTATCGGGCATTACGAAGGCGTGAAGGGCGTGAAGATGCCTCTGAGCGAGGTTGTCTACGAGAAGATGGGGATAGACGCAGGCGGAACGGGCAGCACCAGCGGCAGTTACGACCACCTTGGTTATTCCATCCTCATGAACACCCGCGACAGCATAGCAGCCGCCGAGCAGATACCTACTCCGCTCACTCCCTATATATCATACGAGGGAGAAACCCTACAGCAAGGCAATCTTGGCGGACTCTATAATCCCTATTGGGACAATGGCACCACTGCCGCTGACCAGGGCGAAAGTGTCACTCTCTGGGCAGAACTGCCAGAGGGAGAGGAGAACACTGGGCAGTGGCAATGGAACACGGGCGAGACAACGCAGAGCATAACCACCACCGACAAGAGCTTCGCCTATCGCGTGACCTACACTAATGCCCATGGGGCGCAGAGCGAGCAGCTCTTCACCATAGCGGCAAAGGGCGACTGCCAGGAACTTTCCGTCACGCCTTATTACATACTTAATGGCGAGACAGTAAACGACACAGTCGTCACTTTCCCCTTCGGCTCGAGCATAACGTTAGGGCTCAGCGGAAATGGCGGCTGGAACCACTACGAGTGGGCTGACGGCTCCACCGCGGAGACTCTCACTCTCCCAGCCGTAACTCACGACCGCGAGATTTCGGGCGTGCTCGTTAACCATGGAGGTCGCCGCTTCCTGTTCACTTTCCACATCAACGTCACTGCTATATCGCCTCTCGCCATAGTGGACGGGGTGGAGATAGAAGGGTCCTCTTACATAGTAGTGGACGAGGGGGCGGATGTTACGCTAAAGGCAAGCACGGCTGAATTGCTCACAGGCGGCACATATCTTTGGGACGACGGATCGACTGAGATGACTCTCTCCCTTGGCGCAGTCACAGAAAGTTCCACCCACACGGTGAGCTACACTAAGGACGGCACGGTCTACAGCCTCTCTTTCGAGGTGCTGGTAACTTCCACGCAGGAGCGTCTCTTAGAGTTGGGCAACTACACCATACAGTCGCGCCAGGACGGCACATACATGACCAACAATGGGCTGGGCAGCACACCCTCTTTCCAGCCGCTCGACGAGGATAACCCCGAGACTCAGCAGTGGTATCTCTACCGCTCGAGCGAGAAGAACCCATATTGCGAACTGCGCTCACTGGTAGACAGCACGACGCTAAACGCCAGCGGCGAGATGGTGAACAAGCTCTACAGCCGCCCTTACACGATTTCCTTTGCGGCAGGAACTGACTATGCCGCCATCTACTCTCGCCCCACGACCAAGACCCGGCAGTACATCTATGTGGAAAAGGACGGCTCAATCAATTTCGACTACAGCGACACGCTCTACGGCTATCCGTTCCTCGTGCAATGGGTGGACGAAGGCACTGCCGTAACAGCGCCCCATGCAACTACAGACAGGGGAGAGGCAGCGTGGTACGACCTAGCGGGGCAACGTGTCTCCAGACCCACTCATGGTGTTTATATCAGGAACGGAAAGAAGATAATTGTTAAATGAAAGAGATATGAGAACGACATTTGCTTTTGGTCTGCTCATCCTACTTTTCTTCTTTTGCCTCAAGGCTCAGGCGTGGGTTCACCCCGGGCTGCTGCACACCAGTGAGGCGATAGAGCGGATGCGTGGCTATATTATTACTGAGACGGAACCTGCTTACAGCTCGTTCCAGAAGCTGAAAGAACAGACAAATGCCGACTACCAGATGGCTGGCCCGTGGGAGACTATCGCGAGAGACGGGGAGTTTGGCAATACCAAGAACGGCAACGAAAGAGATTTCAACGCCGCCTATCACTGCGCCTTGATGTGGTGCCTCACCGACGAGGAGGTTTACGCCAACAAGGCGATGGAGATTGTGCGTGCCTACGCCTCGAAGCTTCGCCATATCGACGGGCACGACGCTCCGTTGATGGCTGGGCTGAACGGCTTTATCTTCGTGAATGCCTGCGAGCTGCTACGATATACATACCCCAAATGGACCGACGAGGATACCCATGGCGTGGAACTTTGTCTCAGAAGTGCGTTTCTGCCAGTGCTGGAAGAATTTGAGAGGCAGTCGCCATACGCTAATGGCAACTGGGGAGCGATAGTGAACAAAATGCGCCTTGCCACAGGTGTTTTCCTGTGCGATTCGACTCTCGTCTCGCACGCTGTGGACTACTATCTCAATGCTTACGACAACGGCTCTCTGCCGCACTATATCGCCCCCACTGGGCAGTGCCAGGAGTCGGGACGCGACCAGTCGCACGCCATGCTGGGGATAATAACACTGGCGGAGACGTGTGAGGTGGCTTGGAGCCAGGGCATCGACCTCTATGGCGCGCTGGAAAACCGCCTACTCGCCGGCTTCGAGTATGCCGCGTGCGCCAATCTCGGCTATGAGGTGCCGTTTGAGCGGTGGGACGACATAACGGGGCTTTACTCTGGCTGGAACGAACTTGGGACTAAGGCTCTTGGCCAGTGGCGGCCAGGTTTCGAGCTTCCTTATAATCATTACGTCGGCAGGAAGGGGCTCTCCATGCCATACACCTCGGCGGTTCTCCACGATTATCTGCGCCCCGAGGGGGAAGGAACAGGCAACGATGACGTTGGCTTCGGCTCGCTTTTCTTCTATAATGGAACAAAAGTTAACCAGCTAAAGAACAAGCCAGCTAAGCGAAAGGACGGGGAATATGAGGCAAAATTGCTGGCTTACCCCGCCCCAGCCGATGGCGCGCCACTGATGCGTGACTATCTGGTTGAGGCGAGGGCTGAGGGAGGAGACTGGGTTGAGATACCCACCTACATGGCGCAGGTCAACGTGGCCGTGTGCTCTTCGACCGTGTGTTTTGCCGCAACAGCGACGACTGCATCACGGTCTACGCCACCCGCCTCGGTTACAAAGGCAGCAGCTCAGATATCACCATGCGGAACAGCATCCTCTGGGCAGATGTGGCGCACCCGATATTCATAGGCCTGCACGGCAACAGCCAGCAACCAGACAGCTGCGTGCGCCTCACATACCAGAACATCGACATCCTTGGGCAGCAGGAGCCGCGGATGGACTATCAGGGCTGCCTCTCCATTAACGCTGGCGACAACAACCTGGTAAGCCACGTCCTTTTCGACAACATCCGCGTGGAGAGCATCGGCAGGGGGCACTGCTGCAGCTCAGGCTCTTCTACAACCGTAAGTACTGCACCGCCCCAGGGCGAAGCATCAACGACATCACCTTCCGACACGTGAGATACTCTGGCTCTGCCCCCGAACCCTCGCTCATAATCGGATACGGTGACGACCGCAAGGTGAGTGGCGTCCGCTTCCAAGACCTCCGTATAAACGGGCTGCGCATTACCGATGATATGGAGGGGAAACCGGCATGGTATAAAACCTCGGACATGGCCCGCTTCTTCATTGGCGAGTTCGTTGAGAACCTTTCCTTCTCTTCCGCACCACCGCTCCGTGGTCAGTGTGCTGACATGCGCGAATCAGTGCACTGACTGGTCTTTGTTCGTGCGGTGACTAACCTTTGCTCGTGCAGTGATGGTTACGTCCTGCCCTAAGGATTTCCTCTTTTGCTCCTCTCTAAATGTAGAACGTATAAACTATATACCCCACATAAATAAGGAGCAACACCGCCCCCTCCCAGCGCACAAGGGCGTGGTGGAGATGGGAGAAGAGGTAGAGCACCATGGAGATGAGCACCATAACTATGTAGTCGACAATGAAGCCCACATTGGTGTTGTGGATAGGGCAAATGGCAGACGCGACACCTATTACGCTGAGAATGTTGAACGTGACCGAGCCTATGATGTTGCCCAATGCCATGTCGGTCTGCCCACGGCGGGCGGCTATCACAGAGGCAAAGAACTCTGGCAAGGACGTGCCCACAGC
>JAJPZA010000038.1 GCA_021204625.1 Clostridia bacterium
GTCTCCGGAGCGATGTCTGCCGGCTTGTCAGCGATGGCCTGGATGTCTGTCTTCAGGTCTGCTATCTCGCTGTCCACCTGGTCGAAACGACCGGTGTCGTCGCCAATCTTCTCAACTATCTGTGTGGCTATCTGGTCAACGCCTTCCTCATCTATGGAGATGTCGGCTGCCTCTTCAACCTTCCCGGCAAGGCTGCTTAAGTCTGCCTTTATAGCCTCAATGGCCTCGTCTATCTTGTCGAACCTGTCGGTGTAGTCAACGGGCTCTTCAGCGGGCGCCTCTTCAGCGGCGGCCTGCCTGGTGGCCATTGTGTTCACGTCGTCTGAAAGGGCGGCGATGTCTTCATCTATCTTGTCCAGCACGGACTGGTCTATCTCTGCGGGCTTCTCAACAAGGGCCTGGACTTCGTCCTTGAGCTCTGCGAGGTCTGTGGAGATGCAATCGAATGTTGCGGGATCAATCTCTGCGGGCTTGTCGGCGATGGCCTGGATCTGGTCCTTTATGGCGGCGATGTCCGCCGTTACGGACTCAACGGTCTCCGGAGCGATGTCCGCCGGCTTGTCTGCAAGAACCTGGACCTCATCCATGAGGGATGCGAGATCCTGCTCCATCTTGTCCAGACGGGCGGGGTCTATCTCGGCCGGCTTGTCGGCGATGGTCTGGATGCCTGTCTTCAGGTCTGCTATCTCGCTGTCCACCTGGTCGAATCTGGGAGCGTCGGAAGCGAGCTTCTCAACAATCTGGTCAGCAATCTGGCCAACTCCGTCCTCATCTATTACTATGTCGAATACATCCTTCTCGCCGTAGATCTTGTCGTATACGCCGTCTATGATGCTCTGAGCGCGGGCGTCGGACTCGTTTCTGTCGGATGCCAGGATGTCCATGATATGGTATGCAGTGGCGTCAATCTTTGAAGAGAGAGCAGAGATGATGTTGTCAGCGACCTCGCAGGTTGCGTCAGCCATGTCGTCATCGGTGACTTCGGCTTCTTCAGCCTCTGCGGGCTCTTCCTCGGCGGCTTCTGCGGATGCGCATGCGGGCTTTGCGGCAAGGTCGTCTTCGATGAAGTCCTTTGCCTCGTCAACCTTGGTGCTGAGGGTGTTGATGATATCCTCGGCCCTTGCGTCCGCGGATTCCTCTCTGGAGCCTGCTTGGTCTGCAAGCTGCTGTGCAATCTTCTCTGTGGCCTCGTCTGCCTTGGCCTCTATGCTGCTGATGATGTTCTCAGCCCTTGCATCGGCGTTCTCGCTCTGTCCTGAAAGCTCTGCAAGGATCTCGTCCTTGGTCTCGTCGATCTTGGCAGTAAGAGCGTTGATGATGAGATCCACATCGGATACGGTCTCCTCAGCTTCAGCCTCGGCCTCGGCGGTCTCAGCGTCTGCGGCGTCCTCTGCGGTTTCAGCCTCAGCGGCGGCCTCGTCCTCTGCGGTCTCTTCAGCGGCTTCTTCATCTGCGGGAGCGGTATCCTCGGCGGAAGCGTAAGCAGTGTCGTCGGTCTCGTCGATTGTGAACTCGTCGATGAGCTCTTCTTCGGCGTCGGCGATCTTCGCGATGACTTCGTACTTGGCCTCATTGACCTTCGCTTCGCTCTCGTCAATCTTGGCGATTGTATCGTTCTTGCTGTCTTCTATCTTGCTGAGGGTCTCTGCCTTGTCGGCGTCGATGTTTGCGAGAATGTCGTTCTTCTCCTCGTCCAGCTTAGCGTACAGGTCTGCGGAGAATGCTTCCTTGGCATCGTCGAGCTTTGCGAATGACTCGGTCTTGTCCTCGTCAAGCTTTGCCATGACGTCTGCTGCGATTGCATCCTTGGCCTCATCGATCTTGGCTGAAACTTCCTGAACGATTGCATCCTTCTCGGAAGGAGGCAGGACTGCCGCAACCTGGGATGCGACTTTGTCTGCGATGTCTTCTGCATCGATTTCAGGCAGATAGTTGGAAAGAGCGGCGGCCGCCTTGTCGGCGATGGCCTCCTCGTTGAGTTCGGGAATCTGTACCTTCTCGGCAATCTTGGAAGCGAGGTCGTCGTAATCGGGCTCCTCTTTCTCGAGGCCGAGGTTCTCGCGGATCTTGTCGGAAATCGCGGTCGCGATGGCGTCAATGTCAAGCTCCTTGGAAATGGCCTGCGCGATTGTGCCGCAGCCTTCGTCATCCACAAGGATATCGTAATCGTCCGCCTTGAGAGATCCTAAGCGGAGAGCAAGCTTGTCCACGAGCTCGTCATCGTTGAGGTCATAGGAAACAGTGGATGCATTCCCCTCGGGGATGATGATCTGCTCTGCGACCTTGGATGCGATTTCGTCTGCGGAGATGGTCTCCGGCATGGGTATGTACTCGGCAATCTTCTGTGCCAGCTGGTCGTAATCGATTTCAGCGGAAAGAACGGCTGAAGCTGCTGCGGGAGCGGCTGCTGCGGCTTCTTCCACAGGCTCCTCTTCGGGCTCAGTCTCTTCGGGCTCAGCCACGCCTGCGTCAACGTCGTCCTCTGTAAGGTCGTCTGCGGTGACGTCCTCGGAAACTTCCTCAACGCCGGCTGCTTCAACGTCCGCAATGTCCTCGACTGCCTCAGGCTGCTCGAGAACGGCCGTGATTGCGTCCAGCTTCTGGATTGTCTCGTCTGCGGGAAGGGCCTCGACCTTCTTGAGAATGTCGTCCGCGGTGTCGTTGAGATTGGCAACGGTGTCGCTGACTGAACTCATGTTGTTGGAAACCCCGACCATCGAGCCGTTTACGCCTTCCATGGAATCCGCAAGGTCGTCCATGCTGTCGTTGAGATCCTCGACGCGGTCCGCGATTCCGTCGAACCTTGCGTTGATGGCGTCGATCCTCTCGTTCAGCCCCTTGATTGACTCAAGTATGGAGTCATAAATCTTTTCGTTCTGGGCGGCGATATACCTTATCTCCGTCTTCATCCCGGCGTAGTCTTCCTTCAGCCTGGTGTATATCTCCTCGTTCTGGCGCGCGTTCAGGTTGAGGTCCATGTGGATCTTTGAAATCGCGTCGATGTTGGAGTCCACCTTTCCGCCCAGCTCGCCCAGCTTGCCGATGAGCTCGTCGTGCTTCCTGAAAAGATCATCCTGCTTGGATGAAAGGAGATCCTGCTTCGCAGCCAGAGCGTCCTGCTTCTTGGACAGGTTGTCCTGCTTGCCGGCCAGTGCGGTCTGGTTTGTGGCGAGCTCCGTCTGTCTGTTGCTCAGGTTGTTCTGGCGGGCCACAATCTCTTCCTGTTTGGAGATGATTATCTGCTCCCTGTTGATTATGGCATCCGTCCTTTCAATGATAACGTCTGCTTTCTTGGGTACCTGGCCTCCGGTTGCCGGAGGGATGTACCCGTTGTTTGTCGCCATATGCAATACCTCATGTACATGTTTTTTGCGGTTGCTGCTCTGTTTCCCCTCATCCTTTTGCGGGATGACAGAATATCATAAACATAGTTTACACTAAACCGAGTGAAATGTAAATAATCTCGCGCCACTTTTTTAAGCAAAAACACAAAAAAAATCCGCCGTGGTTGGCACATATTACGGGGTGTATCGCAAAAAAGGGCCTTTAAAGGCCCCTCCGGCGCGCCCTCTCCCCGCGGCCGGAAAAAAGTCCGGCGAACGGCCATTTTTTCCCGCCTCAAACAGCGGCATCCCGCACAAAATCCCGCAGGATGGAGCCGGCTGCGCAATGGGGGCTTACTGCAGGGCCAAATACGGGAATTTCCGGGGCCATGGCAAGAAAAAAACCGGCCAGAAAGGCCTGAAAGCCGGGCGGAAAAAGAACGGCCGGGACTGTGAAATACGTTATTTTGCCGCGGAAAGCAATGAAAGTTAGGCGCAATATGCCGCGGGGGGGGCAAAATCAGTTGTACTTTTTCAGTGGGCAATGTATAATGATTTCAGTAAAAATTTAGCAATTATTGTACGCGCCCGCGTGCGACTGTCCATATATATGTTGCAGACGGCATATATGCTGCAGACGGCGCAAAAGGCGGGCGCATTATGTACGAAGGAGTCTATATGAGAGTTTACAACTTTGCGGCCGGTCCGTCCACTCTCCCTCTCAATGTGCTTGAACAGGCGCAGGCAGAGTTTTTGGACTTCGCCGGCACAGGAATGTCCATTACGGAGATATCCCACAGAGACAAGGCATTCGGAGCCGTTGTGGCAGACGCAGAGGCCCTTGTGAGAGAGCTTCTCAATGTTCCCGATGACTACTGTGTCCTCTTTCTCCAGGGCGGAGCATCCACTCAGTTCGCTGCAGTGCCCCTCAACCTCATGCACACAGGCGTTGCGGATTACATCGTAACCGGCAACTTCGCGAAGAAGGCCTGGCAGGAAGGCTGCATCTACGGAACCGCCAACAAAATCGGAGACAGCTCAGACAAGACGTATACGTATATCCCCGATGTGGATACGCTTAATTATACCCCTGGTGCAGACTATGTCCATATCACGTCCAACAACACGATCTTCGGAACACGCTACACAAAGTTCCCTGAGTGCGACGCTCCCCTCGTTGCGGACATGTCCTCTGAGATTTTCTCCAGAGAGATAGACGTCTCCAAGTTCGCCGTAATCTACGGCGGCGCCCAGAAGAACCTCGCTCCCGCAGGCGTTACCATCGTCATCGCAAAGCGCAGCCTCATCCAGGACCCTCTCAAGATCTGCCCCACCATGCTCAAGTGGAAGGTGCAGGACGAGAACGGCTCGCTGTACAACACACCCCCTGCATTCTCCATCTACATGGCAGACCTCGTGCTCAAGAACCTCAAGGCGAAGGGCGGCGTAAAGGCCATGAACGAGATAGACGTATACAAGGCAGGCCTCCTCTATGACTTCATAGACAACTCCTCCTTCTACCATAACTACGTTGTGCCCGAGTACAGGTCCATCATGAACATCCCGTTCGTCACCGGCAACGCGGACATGGACGCCAAGTTCATCGCAGAGGCAAAGAAGAACGGCCTCGTATCCCTCAAGGGGCACAGGCTCGTCGGCGGCATGAGAGCTTCCATATACAACGCAATGCCCGTGGAAGGCATCCAGGCCCTCATCGACTTCATGAAGAAGTTCGAGATGGAGAACAAGTAACTTTCCCTCACATATACGGCCAAAAATGCTCCTGGCCAACGGCCGGGGCAGGACGTGCCGCATGATACGCAAGGAATGGCAATCTGAGGTCATTTATGAAAATTCTTAAGCTCAACAAAATAAGCCCTCTCGCAGACGAGATCTTCGCAGGCCAGGAATATTCAGATACGGTTGAAAGCCCGGACGGCATCATGGTCCGCTCTGCGCAGATGGCGGATTATCCCGTGAATGACAACCTTCTCGCCGTAGCCCGCGCAGGCGCAGGCACCAACAACATCCCCTCCGCAAAGTACGCGGATATGGGAATCGTTGTGTTCAACACACCCGGCGCCAACGCGAACGCCGTAAAGGAGCTGGTCCTTTGCGAGCTCTTCCTAGGCGGAAGAAAGATCACGGACGCAATCGAGTGGGTCAAGACCCTCAAGGGCACAGGGGACATCTCCAAGCAGGTTGAAAAGGGCAAGAGCAAGTTCGCCGGCGGCGAAATCTCCGGCGCAACGCTCGGCGTCATCGGCCTCGGCGCAATCGGCGTCCTTGTCGCCAACGCAGCCGTAGCCCTCGGCATGAGAGTCATAGGATGCGACCCTTACATCTCCACTGCCAACGCTCTCGCTTTATCCCCTTCAGTAAAGCTTATACCTTCCCGCGAAGAGGTATACAAGCGCGCGGACTTCATAACCGTCCACGTTCCTTTAACCCCCGACACGAAGAACATGTTCAATGCAGAGACCTTCGCAAAACTCAAGGACGGATGCGTTCTCATCAACAACTCCCGCGGCGAGCTTGTTGACACAGACGCCTGCATAGCAGCCCTTGAGAGCGGAAAGCTCGGAAGATACATCACAGACTTCCCTGCAGACGCAATGATAGGCGTTCCCAACTGCATCTGCGTGCCTCACTTAGGCGCAAGCACCATTGAGGCTGAGGACAACTGTGCGGTCATGGCCGCAAGGCAGCTTGTGGACTACATCGAGCACGGCAACATCTGCCACGGCGTCAACTATCCGGACGTCTCCATGGCACGCTCCGGCGCTATGCGTCTCTGCATCCATCACAAGAACGTGAAGGAGATCCTCTCGAAGATTCTTGCCATCGTCGCTGGCGAGGGCATCAACGTTGAGAACATGCAGGACGCCTCCAAGGGCGAATACGCATACCTTCTTCTCGATGCAGGCCTTCCCGTATCCGATGCAGGCATCGAAGCCATCAAGCAGGTACCCGGCGTTATCCGCGTGAGGGTAATCACAGACTGATCTTCCGCTCCGCAGAAAAACCGGCATAAAATGAAATCACGGCCTCCCGCATGCGGGAAGCCGTGTTTTATTATACTCAAATTCATACTCAAATTCAGTTATACTGCATCTTTGGCCGTCTCTTTGGCCTTGTGCCTTCTCGCGGCTCGCATTGCAATAACCGTTACAGCAATGACCACAGCAACAATGCCTGCAAGTATTGAGGCTATGACGCCTGTCTCAAAGCTTAAATAGAATGCAAGGAGCAGAAGCCCGGCTCCGAACACTATGATTGCCAGCGCGTCCACGAAAAGCATCAGCTTTGATCCTCTGTTCTTTTTCATCTCGCAATCCTCCTCACAATTCCTTGAATTATCCGCGTGACTGCAGGCCTTGGGGCACAGTCTCTTTCTTCTTCTCAGGCAGACGGCATATTCTGCCGGGTTCTCTCATTCTGTCCTTTACGGCCTTCTGAGCGTCTGCCTCCGATGTCTTTGCGGCCATTCTGGTCTCTCTTCCAAGCGCTTTTGCCAGCTCCTTGGAAGCAGCTTTTTCCCTCATAGCCTTTGCCTTGGCTTCATCTTTTACAGCCATGTCCTTTTGCCTTTCCTTCCAGGCTTCAGCCCTAAGAACCGCCTTGGCTACACGGATCTCAACTCTTGCAACTTTGGAAGCCGCTCTGGCCTTTATTCTGGCCTGTTTTGCCGTGGCTCTCTCTGTTTCTCTGGCCGCTTTGACAGATGCATTCGCATTCCGGACATCCGCCTGAGCTATTTTGCTTAGCCGCCTTGTTGCAGACTTGACTTGCTTCCTGGCTTCTCTTATCTCTGCCATTGCAGGCTTGGAAGCCTCCCTGGCCTCTTTACTGGCATGCAACTTCTCTTTCCAGGCCTTCAAAGGTTCCTGCTTTTTCTCCCACCAGGCCTTCCGGCTGGCTTTCCTGCGGGCCCTGCGCTCCTCTATGACTTTCTCTCCAGCGGCTTTCTGCTCCGGAGTCATCTTGAGATATGACTGGTGCAGGCAGTACAGTCCGTAACAGCCAAAGGCACAGAACAACCCAAGCGTGAAAATGATGGCTCCGATATCCGTAACTTGTTCATTGTCTTCACTAACCGCAATAACGATTAAGCCAATGATGAACATCATCACGGTTATGGTGATTGGCAGAACCATGGTCCAAAGCGCAGAACTGCGGAACCAGTAACAGGGTCTTTTTTTCATATCTCCCTCCACAGGTTAGTCTTCATCCATCCCGAAAAGGTTATTCACCCATTTCTCATCCTCATCCATTTCGCACAGATCCCACTCTTTCTCTGCCGGATCCTTATATGGCTCCAGCCAGTCATCCTCCTCTTCATCCTCTTCGTCTTCATCTGCCGGAATATAATGAACCGGCTTGTACGGCTTAATAATCTGGGCTGTATGCACAGTCTTTGCCGGAGCAGGCTGTGCAGGGCATCCTTCTTTCATGCATTCATCATGCAGAGTATCCATATACTCACAAAGAGAGGCTGCCGTGTGCGTTCCAAGCTTCAGGGTCTCAGTCTCCGGATTAGTGGAGACCTGGAGTCCGCAGACCTCTTCCGGCTCTACAGGCTTGACTGCAACCGGGGCATCCGGGTATTGAATTTCAACTGTTGCCTTGGAAAACATCTTCTTCACGGAGTCTTTGAATTCCTTGGATGAAATCATCTTTTCTGTTCTGGCATTCATCGCAGCAATTTTTGCCTTGGCGGCTTCCCTGTATTGTAAAACAATGTAATACAAACCAGCAGCAAGGAATATCAGTACAAAGGTCCCAACTATGGAGGCAACAACTACGCCGGCCACAAAGCTTGCTCCAAATGCAGCACATATTATGACAGCTACAATCACAATCGTTATAATGATTCCCCACCAAAAAGCATCCCCAATAATCTGCCTCCTGTATCATTCAATGCCGTGCCGGTTATCATTAGCCTTGGCGGCCGTTATTTCCAAAGCAGGAACAGTCCCAGAAGACCGGCTAAGAATCCTGTGGCTGCGGCGGCGTTGGACTGCTGCCTTCTTGTCTCTGCCCTTCTGCGTGCTTTTCCAAGCTTGTGGGTTCCGTGATATCCTTTGCGCATTGCCATCTCTCGTTCCTCCCTGCGGATTTGGAAAGGCACTGAAGGCGCCTTTCTTCTTGCTACAGTTAAAGCGTACAGCATTTTTGCCGGGATGGCAGGTGACAGATGTAAATGTACATTGACAGCCCAAAATGACCTTTTGGAGGCCTGCAGAAGAGAATTTTGCCGGGATATGTTGCAGGTGCGGAAATTTTAGCTTAAGAAAAAGGCCTCGCGGGGAGCGAAGCCTTGTGTGCAGTTTGCTGTGCTGGATTATGAGAAGATGTCGTCTTCCGGAGGAGTGTCTGCCTTGGGCTCGCGCCTGAAGCGCTTGACCAGCAGGCGCAGGTACGCGGCATCCACACGAGTGGGCATATTGGAAAGGCGGAAACGCCAGTTGCCTTCCATTACGGCAGGGGTGTTCATGCGGCAGGAGTTGTCCAGGCCCAGGACATCCTGGATGGGAAGGACGGCGAGGTCCGCTTTGGATGAAAGAGCGCAGACGATGAGGGCGTTCACGGTCTCCTCGCGGGTCACGAAGGGGTATTCCTCTCCTTCGGACTTGAGTGCGGCGCGGAGGCGCTTTTTGAAGATCTTCAGCTGCGTCGTGGTCATGTTGCGCAGGAACCCGAGAGCCGTGTCGTTGTCATGGGTTCCGGTGTAGATTACGGTGTTGGATGTAATGTTGGCGGGAAGATATGAGTTGTCCGGATGGCCGTCAAAGGCAAAGAGAAGAATCGCCATGCCGGGATAGCCGCAGTCTTCCTTGAGCTTTATTACGCCGTCGTCTATGTTGCCGAGGTCCTCGGCAATCACGTCCAGCCTGTCCATCTCCTCCTTTAAGGCGTTGAAGAGCTTCATGCCGGGGCCGGGAACCCATTTGCCGTTCTCGGCTGTCTTGTCCCCGTATGGGATGGAATAGTAGCGGTCCAGGCCTCTGAAATGGTCGAAGCGGATGCCGTCGTAGAGAGTGGAGGCTTTGCGTATCCTTGCCTTCCACCAGTCAAAATTCCTCTTTTCCATCTCATCCCAGTCATACAGGACGTTGCCCCAGAGCTGGCCCGTGGGGCTGAAATAATCAGGCGGAACTCCTGCCACTTTTCTGGGCTTGAGGTCTTCGTCCAGCTGGAAGAGCTCAGGGTTGGCCCAGGCGTCCGCTGAATCATTCGCAACGTACAGGGGGATATCCCCTATGATCCTTATGCCGAGCGAGTTTGCATAGTCCTTGAGCTTTGCCCACTGCTCCTCGAAGACGTACTGCAGGAAGAGCCAGAAGCAGTAATCCGTCTTGTACACGTTCTCCTTGAACTCGGACAGAGCCAGGCTCTCGCGGTACTTGTATGAATCCGGGAATGTGTCCCACGTCCCGAGGTACAGGGACTTGAGGGACATGAACAGGGCGTAGTCCTCGAACTCGCCGGTCTTCATGAACGCCAGAAAATCCTGGTCCTTGGTGTTGAAGCGGGAATATGCCTTGCGGAGAGTCTCGTAGCGCTTCCTGTACAGGGTGCCGTAATCCACAGGGCCGTCCGGCATCTCTGAGCCGGCGAGCTCGTCTTCTGTCAGAAGATTGCGGTTCCTTAGGTCCTCCAGGTCTATGAAGTACGGGTTGCCGGAATTCACGCACACGGACTGGTACGGGCTGTCCCCGTATCCCGTCTGCGCAAGGGGCAGTATCTGCCAGTACTTTATGTGAGACTTGTGCAGGAAGTCACAAAACTCATAGGCCTCCTTTCCGAGGCTCCCTATGCCGTACTTCCCGGGAAGAGATGATATGTGGCACAGGATTCCTGCGCTGCGCTCTATCTTTGCCATACTTTCTCCCGTCCTTATAATATTCTCTGCATGCAAGCTGTCTGTCTGTTATCTGTCTGCTGTTTATATGCCTGTCTCTGTTTATGTGCTACTTCCTGAGAAGCTTCTCCATTCTCTCCACGGCTTCCTCTGTAGTGGCAGGGCTTCCGAAGGCCGTGAGGCGGAAGAAGCCTTCGCCGTTCTTTCCGAAGCCTGCTCCGGGCGTGCCTACAACCTGGACCTCGCCCAGGAGGTAATCAAAGAACTCCCAGCTTCCCATGCCGCCCGGGCATTTAAGCCATATGTACGGGGAATTCTTTCCGCCGGTGTACCAGATGCCAAGCCTGTCCATGCACTTTGCTATGGTGTCCGCATTCTTCTGGTATACCGCAAGGTTTGCCTTTATCTGCGCCATGCCCTCATCCGTGAAGACAGCAGCGGCGCCCTTCTGGACTATGTACGGCACTCCGTTGTACTTCGTGGACTGGCGCCTAAGCCACATCCTGTTGGCAATGAACCCGCCCTTCTTAAGATCCATGGGTATTACGGTGTATCCGCATCTGGTTCCGGTGAATCCCGCTATCTTGGAAAGGGAGCAGAACTCTATGGCGCATGTCCTTGCGCCCGGAATCTGGAATATGGAACGGGCAAGGGTGTCATCCTTTATGAAGCACTCATATGCGGCGTCGTACAGTATCACGGCGCCTTTTTTGCTGGCATAATCTACCCACACCTTGAGCTGCTCCTTGGTGTATGCCGCTCCTGTGGGATTGTTTGGGGAGCAGATGTATATGATATCCGCGTCCACGTGGAAATCCGGCATGGGAAGGAATCCGTTCGCCTCATTGGCCGAGGCGTATATAACCTTCCTTCCGGCCATGACGTTGGTGTCCACATATACCGGATATACGGGGTCCGGAATGAGAACCGTGTTGTTCTCCGAGAAGATGTCCAGGATGTTGCCGAGATCGGACTTGGCTCCGTCTGAGATGAAGATCTCATCCAGGGCAAGCTCCACGCCGGCCTTTTTGTAATATCCCTGCACCGCCTCACGGAGGAAGTCATATCCCTCATACGGGCCGTATCCCTTGAAGGTCTCCGCTTTTGCCATATCATCCACGCCGCTGTGAAGGGCCTCAATTACGGCAGGCGCCAAAGGGAGCGTTACGTCACCTATGCCCAGCTTTAATACCTTCTTGTCCGGATGGGCCTTGGAATACCTGGCCACCCTGTCCGCCACCTCCGCGAAGAGGTAATTCTCCGTCATGTCACTGAAATGTTCGTTGTACTTCATATGCTCTGTCTATACTCTCTGCTTTCTATGTCTCTATATCCACACAGGCATTGAAGCCTGCATATATCCAATTCATGCTGCTTTCAAGCCCTTATCTTTGGCCCGGCATGCATGCGCCGCGGAATTACTTCTGCCTAGCGTACTTTACTGCTGCGGCTATGAACTCGCGGAAAATGGGCTGCGCCTTCTGGGGGCGGGACTTGAACTCCGGATGGAACTGAACGCCTATGAAGAACTCCTGCGCGGGAATTTCCACGGCCTCCACGAGATATCCGTCCGGGGAAGTGCCGGCTATCATCATGCCGGACTGGCTGAGCTCGTCGCGGAAGGAGTTGTTGAACTCGTATCTGTGGCGATGGCGCTCCGAGATGTTCTCCGTCTTGTATGCCTTCTGCATTATGGGTCCCAATACCTTGCACGGATATGCGCCCAGGCGCATCGTGCCTCCCATCTTCACGCCGTGCTGGTCCGGCATGAGGTCTATTACGGGATGCTTCGTCATGGCGTTGAACTCTGTTGAGTTGGCGTCCGTCCAGCCTAAGACGTCCCTTGAGTATTCTATAACGGCCGTCTGCATTCCGAGGCATATGCCGAAGTACGGGATGTTGTTCTCCCTTGCATACTTTGCGCAGAGGATCATACCCTCTATTCCGCGGCCTCCGAAGCCTCCCGGAACTATGATGCCGTCCATGCCTTTAAGGGTATCTGCGATGTTGTCCTCTGTGAGGAGCTCCGTGTTGACCCAGTTAATCTCAACCTTGGCCCTGTTCTCATACCCTGCATGAGCCAGGGCTTCCGCAACGGAGAGGTATGCGTCATGCAGCTGCACGTACTTTCCGCATAGGGCGATGTGAACGGTCTTGTCCCTAGCATATATGCGGGCCAGCATAGTGTTCCATTCCGTGAGGTCTATGGTCCTGGGGTCCAGATTGAGAATCTTGCAGACAATTGCGGAGAAGCGGCTCTTCTCAAGCATTATGGGGCACTCATAGAGGATTGGCATCGTCCTGTTCTCTATGCAGCACTCCGGCTCCACGTTGCAGAACATTGCAATCTTGTCCGTGATTTCCTTGGGCATGGGAGCGTCCACGCGGGCCATGATTATGTCCGGCGAAATTCCCATTCCCTGCAGCTCCTTTACGGAATGCTGGGTGGGCTTGGACTTGAACTCCTCCGAGCCGGAAATGTACGGAACGAGGGTGACGTGAATGAAGCAGCAGTTCTCCCTGCCCACTTCCCTGGACACCTGCCTTATGGCCTCTATGAAAGGCTGGCTCTCAATGTCTCCTATGGTGCCGCCTATCTCGCAGATGACTATGTCCGCGCCCGTGGTCTTCCCTACGTTGTATATGAAGGACTTAATCTCGTTAGTGATGTGAGGTATGATCTGGACGGTCTGGCCGAGATAATCCCCGTTGCGCTCCTTGTTGAGCACGTTCCAGTATACCTTGCCTGTGGTTAAATTGGAGTACTTGTTGAGGTTCTCGTCTATGAACCTCTCATAATGTCCGAGGTCCAGATCCGTCTCGGCTCCGTCATCCGTGACGAAAACCTCTCCATGCTGATACGGGCTCATTGTGCCCGGATCTATGTTGATGTACGGATCCAGTTTCTGAGAGGCAACCTTGTATCCCCTGCACTTCAATAGCCTTCCCAAAGATGCCGCGGTGATGCCTTTGCCCATTCCTGAAACAACGCCGCCTGTCACGAAAATATATTTTGTCATAAGTCACTCCAAACCAGCTGTGCTTTTACAGAATATTTTACCACACGGCCTTTCCAAAAGCAATTGTATTTCACAGATTTCCAAACGGAATTTGCCCTCCGGCGCAACACTCCCCTTGCGCTACATATCCTGCCATAGTCCAGGCCAAATCCGTCTCCAGAGCCTTGTGCCAAAGCTCTCATATTGGCTTTATACGGCCATATGCGTGCACGTATGATTAAACAAAGGAATTGTACGGACTGTATCCACAAGGCCTTACAAGGGCTCTGGAGGTAATACGGTAATGAGATTTTGTACGGAACGGTAACAGGTTTTTTACATGCCCTGGCAAGCAGAATTTTACACCGGCCAATGCAATGCCGTCCATATTCCAGCTATCCAAAAAGGGAAGGACATTGTCCTTCCCTTTTGCTTGCTTTTGGCATATATACGGTTGTATGAGCCTGCATGATGCGGGCGGAATTAGAGGATGTCCACCTTCTCGCCGTTCAAGGCCTTGTTCATGGAACGCACGGCGCAGAACTTGCCGCACATGGAGCAGGTGTCGTCCTGCTCGGGGGAGCGGTCAGCGCGGATGGCTTTGGCTGTCTCCGGGTCTATGGCGTATTTCCACTGCTCCTCCCAGTCCAGACGGCGGCGGGCGTCCGCCATCCTGTCATCTATGTCTCTGGCCCCCTTCACGCCTTTGGCTATGTCCGCGGCGTGAGCCGCTATCTTGCTCGCTATTATGCCCTGCTTCACGTCATCCACGTTTGGAAGGGCAAGATGCTCCGCAGGGGTAACGTAGCAGAGGAATGCAGCGCCGTTCATGGCCGCAATGGCTCCGCCGATTGCGGCCGTAATATGGTCATATCCCGGGGCTATGTCTGTCACTAATGGCCCTAAGGTGTAGAACGGGGCTCCCATGCAGATGGTCTGCTCTATCTTCATGTTGGCCGCTATCTGGTCCATGGGAACATGGCCCGGGCCCTCTATCATGACCTGCACGTCCTTCGCCCACGCGCGCTTGGTGAGCTCGCCTAAGCGGACGAGCTCTTCTATCTGGCATACGTCCGTGGCATCCGCAAGGCATCCGGGGCGGCAGGCGTCCCCAAGGGAGATGGTTACGTCATACTCGCGGCAGATGTCCAGGATGTCGTCGAAATATTCGTAGAAGGGGTTCTCCTCTCCCGTCATGCACATCCACGCAAAGACAAGGGAGCCTCCGCGGGAGACTATGTTCATCTTCCTCTTGTGGGTGCGGATCTGGTCTATGGTCTTCCTCGTTATCCCGCAGTGAAGGGTCACGAAATCCACGCCGTCCTCGGCGTGCATGCGGATCACGTCTATGAAGTCCTTTGCGGAAAGGGTCTCGAGGTCCCTCTGGTAATGGATAACGGAGTCATATACCGGAACGGTGCCTATCATTGCCGGGCACTCCCTGCAGAGCTTGCGGCGGAAGGGCTGCGTGTTGCCGTGGGAGGACAGGTCCATTATGGCCTCCGCCCCCATCTCAACGGCCGAGTTGACCTTCTGCATCTCTATGTTGTAGTCCTTGCAGTCCCTTGAGACTCCAAGGTTAACGTTAATCTTGGTCCGGAGCATGGAGCCAACCCCTTCAGGGTTGAGGCAGGTGTGGTTCCTGTTGGAAGGTATTACAACCTTGCCGGAAGCAACCAGCTCCCTCATCTCCTCCACTGTCATCTGCTCTTTCTTTGCAACTGTCTCAAGCTCCGGGGTAATGATTCCCCTGCGGGCTGCATCCATCTGCGTTGTGTAGTTTCTTTCCATAACTGGACTCCTTCATATGATACTTTGCTGTGTGTATTGCATGCAGGCTGCATATGCGCAAAGCATATGCGGGCGGAATTTGCTGGTTCATTCATAGCATGCGCCGGATCTGGCTCCTGGAGCCCTTCCGGCGGCTTTTTGCGTTATTCCTGTGGAATGTTGTACATGTGGTTTAAAGGCCCTCTGCCGGCCCCTAAATCCAGATTTGCGGCTATGGCTCCGGAAAGGTATTCCTTGGCCTTTATAACGGCTGTCTGCAGGTCCTCCCCTTTGGCGAGGAATGATGCTATTGCGCTGGAAAGGGTGCAGCCTGTGCCGTGTGTGTTTGGATTGGGGATTTTGTCATGTTTCAGCCATATGGCCCTGCCGTTCATAACTAGGCAGTCATCCGCGCAGGATTCCAGATGGCCTCCCTTCAAAAGGACTGCGCAGCCGTACTCGCCGGACAGGGCTTTGGCTATGTCTTCCATATCCTGCCTGGATGCAATCTCCTTGCCGGAAAGGGCCGAGGCCTCCTTCATGTTGGGGGTTATTATGCTTGCCAGCGGAAAGAGGGATTTTTCCATCTCCCGTACGGCAGAAGAGGTTGTGAGGGAGAACCCGGACGTGGAGACCATCACGGGGTCTACAACTATGTTTTTCGCTCCATACCGGCGGAAATTTTCCGCAGTGACGCGCACGGCCTCCTGGGTGAAAATCATGCCGCATTTTACGGCATCCGGGAAGATGTCACGGAAGACGGAATCCAGCTGGGCGGCAATGAAGTCCTCATCTACATTAAGCCTGCCCTGCACTCCCAAAGTGTTCTGCGCGGTCAGAGCCGTTATTACGCTCATGCCGTACACTCCCAAGGCTGTCATGGTCTTGAGGTCTGCCTGGATCCCCGCCCCTCCGGAGCAGTCTGAGCCCGCCACGGTTAGAACCGCTGGCATCCTGGTCATTGTCTGCTTTGTCTGCTTCTCGTCTATGGCGCCGTTTGCGGCGGGTCCGGGAAATTGGATAATCATGAGAAAGTCTCCTCTGCAAGGGCTCTCATCTGCCTTGCGGCCTCCTGGACGTCTTCCTGGCCGAAGACTGCGGAAACTACCGCAGCCCCCGCTGCCTTGCTTCCCTTGAGAGATGAGATATTGGACTGGGTTATTCCGCCGATGCACACGGCCGGGATACGGACGGAAGAGCACACTTCATCCAGCTGTTCCCGGGATATCCGTATGGCGTTCTCCTTTGTGGGAGAGGGGAACATGGACCCTACGCCTATGTAATCCGCGCCTGATTCTTCTGCCTCCCGGGCCTGCTGCACGGTCTTGGCCGTTGCGCCTATTATGAACCCCCTGGGGGCTGCAAAGCGCACGTCCCGGATGTCTGCATCTCCCTGGCCGAGATGGATGCCGTCTGCAAAGCGCAGAGCGGCCGTTACGTTGTCATTCACTATGAAAGGCACTCCGTACTCCTTGCATACTCTGGATATGCCTGCGGCGTAATTCTCGTACAAGGACTGGCTGTCCAGCTTTTTTCTTAGCTGGATTATAGTGGCCCCTCCAAGGATAGCCTCACGCACTCTCTCCGCTTCCTCAGCCACCGGCCTTTGCACTGCATCCGTTATGGCATACAGCCTAAGGTCTTCCCTCTTAAAGGGCGGGATTACGGTGAGGTCCTGTATGTACTGGTATATGTGGGGGGCCGTCATGAAGCCGGACATGGAGCATATACCGGAAGCTCCGGCTTCCAGGACATCCGGAACTTTGTCCGGGGATATCCCTCCTATGGCATACACCGGTATATCCACGCAGGAACACATCTCTTTGAGATATGTTAGTCCCCTGCCGGGGGTGCCAAGCTTGCAGGACGTGTCATATACATGGCCGGCGAGAATATATGATGCCCCTCTCATTTGCGCATATCTGGCCTCTTCCGGAGAATGGCAGGATACGCCGAAGGCCTTGAAGCAGGCCAGCTCTTCCTGCGCGGTTTCCCTTAATGCAGGAACGGAGAGATGCACGTACTGCGCGCCAAGGGCCTTGGCCTGCGGAAGGTATTTGTGCAGTATGCAGGGCATCCCTTTTCTGCGGCAGATATCCAATACCTTTTCTGCAAGGGCCATGTACTTTTGCGGGGAAAGATCCCTCTCGCGGAGGATTATGGCATCCACGCGGCTTGAGGCTATCTCACGGATTCTGCTTAAGAATACTTCCTCATTCCCTTCGGATACGGAGAGCCTGTCTGTTACGCATATGAGCCTGTAATGGCGGTTTTTTGCGGTAGCGGTGTCTGGCATATAGTCTGGGGTTATTTCATGTCCTGGACGTCTACGTAATCATTGAGAACGGGCTGCAGTCCTTCCGAGGAGATGTCCTGGTACATGGCCTTGAGGGACCTTCCGTCCGAGATCTCAAACTGCTCATCCCCGGCGGTCTCGTCCTGTGAACCGGTGTATTTTTCTTCATGGTCTCCCACGCCCGTTGAAACTCCTGCGGAGACTTTCGTGGCGGCTATGCGCACTATGCCGTTGCGGAATGAGGCGCTCTCCCTGGAAGATACCACTATGCCTGCATACGGCATGAAAAGGCGGTATGCGCAGAGGATCTGGCAGAGCTGTTTCTCTCCCACGTCCAGAGGGTTTATCTTGTCATTGTTCACGATTGGCCTAAGCCTCGGGCAGGAGAGGGATATCTCTGCCTGGGGGTATTTGCGCTGCAGGAAGTATGCGTGCAGGGCAGTGGCCAATGCGTCCTTTCTGAAATCCGCAAGGCCCAGAAGGGCGGAAAAGCCGACTCCCCTCATGCCGCCCATGAGAGCGCGCTCCTGGGCCTCAAACCTGTACGGCCAAACGCGCTTGTGGCCCATTAAATGCAGGGTCTCGTACTTCACGTTGTCATACGTCTCCTGGAAGACGGTGACATAGTCCGCGCCGCACTCATGAAGGTACCTGTACTCATCCGAGTTGACCGGGTATATCTCAAGGCCAACGTTTCTGAAATACTTTTTGGCCCTCTTGCAGGCATCCCCTATGTACTCCACGGAGGAGGCCGCGCGGCTTTCTCCGGTTAGAATGAGAATCTCCTCCATGCCGCTGTCTGCTATGATCTTCATCTCATGGTCTATCTGGTCTCCCGTGAGCTTCATGCGCTGGATGTGGTTGTAGCAGTTGAAGCCGCAGTACACGCAGTAATTCTCGCAATAGTTGGCTATGTACAGGGGCGTGAAGATGTACACCGTGTTGCCGAAGTGCTTGCCCGTCTCAATCCTGGCCCTCTCCGCCATCTTCTCCAGAAAAGGCGCCGCGGCAGGGGACAAAAGGGCCTGCAGGTCTTCTATAGTGACCCTGTCATGATGCAGGGCGGCCTGGACGTCCCTTGCCGTATATCTGGAAGGATCATACGCCTCCACGCGGCTCATGACGTTTCTCATGACGTCATGGGATATTATCTCCATCCCGGGCATGTACTCCATATGGTTGGTTCTGGAGGAAGGGTCATTCTCCAGACGGTGCTTCTTCTCCAGGGCCGCTTTGGAAAGGTATTCCGAGTCTACGTAAAATTCATTTTCCATACATTGTCTCCCGTCTGAGCATGCAGGATATCCACGCCAAAGAAAGGCTTCTTCCATGCATGCACACGACACCGCTGGCTGTGCATAATGCACAATTTTGCGGCATGATGTTTGCGGAATAATCCGGGAACGGGATTAGTCCCTTAAAAAGCCCGTGAGGGGATCTGAGGAATCTCCTCCGCGCATAAGCACTCTGCCGAGGCCGGCAAGATACGCTTCCCTGCCTGCCTCTATGGCTTTCTTGAAGGCGCTTGCCATGCGTGTGACGTCTCCGGCGGTTGCCAGGGCCGTGTTGGCCATTACGGCAGCTGCTCCCATCTCCATTGCCTCGCAAGCCTGCGAAGGGCGGCCGATGCCTGCGTCCACGATGATTGGCAGATCTATCTCGTCTATGAGTATCTGTATGAACTCTTTTGCCGCCAGGCCCTTGTTGGAGCCTATAGGCGCCCCAAGCGGCATTACGGCAGCAGCCCCGGCCTTGACCAGATCCCTTGCCGCATTGAGGTCCGGGAACATGTACGGGAGGACAGTGAACCCTTCATCCGCCAGAATGCCTGTGGCCTTTATGGTCTCCGCATTGTCCGGCAGAAGATACTTTGTGTCCCTCATAATCTCAATCTTCACGAAGTCCCCGCAGCCAAGCTCCCTTGCAAGCCTTGCTATGCGGACGGCCTCCGTGGCATCCCTTGCTCCGGATGTGTTGGGAAGCAGGGTAACGTTCTTTGGTATATAGTCCAGGATGTTCTCGCTCTCTTTGGTGTTGGCCCTGCGGACCGCAAGGGTTATTATCTCCGCCCCTGCATCCTTCACGGCGGCCTCTATGAGCTTCAACGAATACTTGCCGGAGCCCAGAATGAACCTGGAGGAAAACTCCTTCCCTCCGAGCGTGAACGTGTCTTTCCCTTCCATAATTGCAGCATCTCCTTTCGTTGCTTTATATATGAATCCGCCTGCGGCGGATGATTTTCCAATGATTTGATACCCACACGGCATGCGCCATACGGCGCATGCATGCATCATGCATTACGGGTCCTTCTATCCAGCGGCCTGCAGGCCCGCTAGCCCTTATTCCTGTCTGCCAGAATCTGCAGCACGGCCATAGCCTCATGAGCCGCACAGGCCATGACTCTGGGGCCTAAAAGCACGCTTCCTTCTATGTCCGTCTCTTCATCCCCGCAGAGGTAAAAGCGGTCTGTTATCTTCCTGGTGCGGATTCCGTTGGGGCTTGCATCCCCCGCCATTCCGCTGGCAGCCACAAGATATGCCCGTGTGTTTTCCAGAACGTAATTGCAAAGCATGGCCTTGTCTTCCGGGCCGTCCAGGCACTCCACCACTATGTCCGTTTCCATCTCCGTGTCCTGCAGAAGATCCGGCATGCTGGCCTCATTTATTCTGGCCATATGAAGCTCCAGCTCCGCAAAAGGCGCCACTTCCAATATGTTGGCCTTGAGGGCCGCAGTCTTTGGCATCCCAATCTGGGATGCCTTGTATGCCTGGCGGTGCAGATTGTTTATATCCACGATATCCGAGTCTATTAGCTTCATGTGCTCTATCCCGGAGCGGGCAAGCATCATGGCCACATTGGACCCCAGCCCTCCGAGCCCGCATATGGTTATGTGCGCATCCCTGAATGCTTTGGTTATATCTCCCTGCTTTTGCATGAGGGCACGGCTTATCTCTTCCCTTGTGAGCATGTCTTAGCCGCCCCCTACGAATGCAACAATCTCCACGCTGTCCCCGTCCCGGAAAACGGTGTCCGCGTATTTTGCCTTTGGCACAATGTCTCCGTTAATCTCCACGGCCACCCTTGCGCAGCTGTACCGGTTATCCCCGAGGTAGTCTGCGACGGTCTCCCCGGCGCAGTCCTTTATCTCTCCGTTAATCTTTACCATTTCCACTCCGGGCGCATAGCGCGCCGCATATACGCGATTGAAGGCTTCCTGCGGGCCCTCTGGAGACAACAAAAAAGCGAAGGTTCCGGATATACGGCAGCCTCCGCAGTTTGCAGCGATATGTTCCCTACGCCGGCATTATCCGTATCAGGTTATATGGGTCTTCCGGTTCCAACCATCCTCTCAGCCTGTCTCACAAGCTCCCCGTTTTTCTGTTGTCCGGGCATCCCTGCCCTTCATGCAAACAGTATACCACGCCCGCGGGTCCATTGCAAGGCATATCCCCTCATTTGCCCTTGCAAATTTGGCTGAATGGCCGAAATCACAAACATTCGTTCGTACTTTTATAAATTTCTGGAAATTTTGTATCCTGTATTTCCAACGTCTTTAAACTATCAGGCCTAGGACGCCGGGGGAGGCCGGAGCTCCCCTCGCAAATTTATGCAATTATACCAAATTCAGCAAGCTGCCGGCCGGTTTCCTGGCATAGATGCTGGAGAGCTTGTCCGCATGGTTTCTAACTTCATTCTCTGTCATGTCAAACAGGCCCAAAATCTCTTTCTGCTTTCTGGATAATGCGGATTCCAGCTTGTATTTGCCGTTTGTTCCAATTGTCATCGCAATTTTATCGAGCTCCTTCTCCGCTGCTGTGTAGGTTAAATAGTTGGGATGGGAATCAGAGTCCATCAGTGCTTTTGCCAGGATTTCCCTGAACTTGCTGTATATGATAAGGGCAACAAACTCAATCAGCATTTTGCCGCGCGCTGCCTCAGTGGAGTGAACTCTCTCGCTGCGCGCAAACCTTTTGTCCTCACTGAAGAGTTTTTCAATCTCGTCCCTTTCCTTGTATGTCAGCAATGCCTTCTTTGCGGACATCTCTTCAGAGGTTATCAGTACAAAATAGCCACATAGTTTGTACATTATGCTGAGGGTATCATTATTCTCTACAAAATCAAGCAAGTAGCTTTCTCCTGTAGTTTCATCATCTGCATATATAAGATTGAAATAGTCAGCATATCTGTCATCGTTTATCTTTGCACCTCTAACTAACTCGACCTTCTTGAGCTCTTTCCTGCGCTTGTTTACCTCGGCATCAATCTTCTTTGCTTCCGAAGTGTTCAGCTCTGTGCTGTAAAACAGATGGCAGCATCTCAAATTGTTATCAATGTGCAGAACCTCATTGTATATGGTTGTGCCATTAACGCCCTTCTCAAAAATGCGGTGGGTTGCATCATGCTCAAATTTGCCAAAGTTGTCCAGTATGAGAGCCTGGACCCATGATTTAAGTCCTTTAGCCATAATGATGTAGTTTATGCCATGCTCCTCAAGATACCGGATGTTATCGGCAGAATAGTAGCCTCTGTCAAGCACAATGGTAATGTTCGTGTATCCCATGGCATTGGCCTTGTCCACGATGATTTTAAGCTGCTGCGTATCAACAACCGAACCGTCATATAAGTGATAAAAGAGGGGTACATCGTTGGTTTGGTCATATACTATTGCTAAATTAATCACCCTGGACAATTCACCAGGCTTGTTGTGCTTGGTTGGCTCTGCAAGGTCAATGTCTCCGGCCTGGCATGTCTTGTTTGTTGAATCATATGACACATATATTTTCTGGCGAGGATCTCTTCCATCGTTCCATCTGTTCAGGAAGTCAACATCCCAGGCCTTCGCCCCAATCTTCCAGATAAAGTTGGATATTGTTGAATCACTGTATATCTTCTGCTTTGTGGTCATCACAGGATGGTTCCAAGCATAATCCTCGTAGAACTGCATAACATTGTTCTGAGATTCAAGAATATAGAAGACAAGATCCAGGAAGAAGCCTGTCTCATCGCCCATAATCGGCTTGAGACAGTTAACCAGCTTGGTTTTATTAACAAGGTTCTGGAATACAAGAAATGACCCAATGTTCATACGGCTGCAGCGTCCGTTTTTGAGATCGCATTCTTCAGGTGCCTTCTCATCAGTGAAAACAGAGTAGTAGGCATCATTAGGATACATCTTCTTAGGATCATTAACATCCTTCTTGCCTATCAGCTTACGAACAGGACGGTTCTTCTTGAGCTCCGAGTTGTATCCGGAACTCATAGTGTAGTAAATATATGTAACTCCGCTGGAGGAGGATTGTATAATTTTGTGGCTTTCAGTGGGGATGTCAACGGTGTAGGTGCGGTACATGGTCAGCCTCCTTTAATGGTTCATTTGAACTATTATCATTTTACCACGTATGCCGGTCGCTGTCAATCCCTGAAACAAAGATTTTTTGTTGAATTTGATAATATATATTGGCAAAATTGCATAGACTATGCCATTTCCGTGAGGCGTCAAAAAACCTCTGATAGTTCATTTAAACTGGAAATACAGGT
>JAJPZA010000186.1 GCA_021204625.1 Clostridia bacterium
AATCGTGGCTGGAGCAGCTGAAGGAGTCTCCGCAGTTCATCAAGTCCACTCTCCTTGACGTAAAAAAGGCGACCTCGATGGTCACTCAGAACGTTGACAAAATCGCGCAGGAGTTGGAGCAGGACGCCGCGCAGAAGCAGGACATGAGCCAAGGCGGCGACCTTAAGGCTGACGCCACAAAGGAAAAGACCTTCTACACCTCGGTGGCCTACCTGCAATTCTCCGACGAGACCGCCCAGATGGAGAGCGAGCAGGATGAGGAAGTATCCCACGGCGGCGGAATGCGCCGCTGACTTTACGGCGGGATGCATCGCTGACTATTCTTTTTCAGCCGTGGGGACATTGGCTCTCCACGGCTGAATTGTTCTATCCCCGCGCATCGAGAATGAATTATTCTGAATCGCTCTATATGCAAGGGAATTAATAGGAATGTAAAAGCAAATTTCTATAATACATAGGAATTTCCTTGAATATCTCGTGATTTCCAACGAAAATGTAAGATTAACATATTGTCTGTCAATTCGTCAATATGTGAAAAATATTTCTCTTCATGACGGAGATTATGAGATTTTCTTACCTTTGCCGTCGTTACATTCTAAACTAACGCATTTTGAAGGCAATTGAAATGATTTTGTCTACGAACCTTTCCGATGATGTCTCCACACCTGTTTCGAGCGGAGTAAATTGCTATAAATCAGTTTATTATGGTTCAAAAACAGATTCTATGTTCGCTGTTTCCCGTCATTCTTTTCAAAGAACGTCTGGTTCGGCTGCCTTAAACTCCAGCATTTGCAGGCGACATCGTACCGGCCTCTTTTGTCGTGCTTTGAATCCGCGCATGATGTAATGCGCAATATACTATTATAAGACAAACCTTATTATTCAAACTATTTTATCCATAAAATTGAAAATATGAAAACATTGAAATTTTTGTTGGTAAGCGTGTGCGTGCTGATGGCAGTATACGCATGTACCAAAAATGTCGAGCCGGACCCTGAGCCCCAGACTGAATATGACGAGACATATTATGCCGAGCACGCGTCTATGAGTTCGAATGACTCCTCCTATACCGCTACAGACGAAGGCGGCGCAATCGCTTTCCAGACCGGAGGCGGCGAGGTGGTGATAAATGTGGATTGCGGAACTGACTGGGCAGCATCGAACAATGCTATGGATGTCTTCGAAGCAGTGGCGGATGTCGAGGCCGGAACGCTGACCATTACTGCCTATCAGAACTCCATCGAAGAGGCAAGAACGGCGACAATCACTCTCTACACGATTGCATCTCACATCGTTTTTGCAGTCATTACCGTTACTCAAAATGCCTACAATTCACCTGAGATCACTGTGAATACAACCGAGTGGCACGCTCCGGCTGTCGGCTCTTTGACGATTGAAATCGCTGTCGAGGCTTCTGCAGACTGGACGACAGAAAGTTCTATAGAATGGCTTGTCGTTGAGAAGACGGATTCGGGCGTCTCGCTTACCGCCGAGGAGAATGTGGAAACCGAAGAGAGGAGCGCGAATGTCTCCATAATCTGTTCCGACGGGATTAGATCGACGTATGAAAATATTTCCGTCACTCAAGACGCGAGAGCTTATATTTCGCTAAGCGAGGACTCCATGTCATTTCTCGGTGCCGAGGGATCGTACGCCGTTTCGGTGGAATCCAATTTCGAATGGGATTTTTCTTATGACACCTCCAACGGATGGTTCTCCGTCGAAAAGAACGGTGACGGCGTGTCTATTACAGTGACTGAGAACGATGGTGAAGGCGATCGCGAAGGGACCGTGTCGTTTTCGGCCGGAGACGGGAAAGAAAACAATGCCGAGTGCGTTCTTAAAATTTCCCAGGAAGTTTTCTCGCGCTCACTTGAACTGGTGTACACAATCACCGCCGACAACGCCACGGTCAAGTTGCCTTTAAGCGGAACCGTTGACTGCAGCGTTGACTGGGGGGACGGAAGCGGTGTGGAAACAGTGTCTTCTGCGGCTCCTTCGCACGTTTACGAATCTCAGGGAGAGTATACGGTCTCGGTCAACGGAACCGTCACCGCGCTCAACGGCCAGACCATAGGCAAAACCTACACACAATATCTCACTGCCGTGAATGACTGGGGCGAGACGGGACTCACCAACATGGGATATGCCTTCTACAACTGTACCGGTCTTGCCGCCCTTCCGGAAGACAATCTCGAGTCCTTTACGGATGTCACTTCATTCGCCGACGCATTCTATGGTTGCACTTCCCTGACCGAATTGCCGGGCAATCTGTTTGCCGATTGCTCTGCTTCAACTTCGTTCGCCTACACTTTCTACGGCTGCACCGGGTTGTCCTCCGTTCCGGCAGGTCTTTTCGGCGGCTGTTCTGCGTGACTACATTCGCCTATGTCTTCAGCGGCTGTTCCAATCTGGCATCCATTCCTTCCGGATTGTTTTCCGATTCCCCTGACGTGACCACATTCACATACTCTTTCTACAAGTGTTCCTCGCTCAAGTCCATACCCGAAGGCGGCATATTCGCTGAAGGGTGCGCCGCTCAAAATTTCGAATACATTTTCGCCAATGCGGGACTTGAGAATCTTCCGGCAGACCTGTTCGCGAACTGTGCGGAGGCCGATTCATTCAAGAACGCTTTCTACCAATGTTACAGCCTTACGGAGGTGCCCGCGAAACTGTTCGAAAAGAACGTCAAGACAACATCCTTCTACAATACATTAGCTTACACAGGTCTTACTGAGATTCCGTCCGGATTGTTCGACAATTGTCCCGACGTACAAACATTTATGCAGACTTTCTACGAGTGCGCCTCATTGACGTCCATTCCTGAGGGCCTGTTTGACAAATGCACATTGGCGACGATGTTCCAGTCGACTTTCTTTGGATGCTCGTCACTGAAATCAATACCGACGGGACTATTCGACAAATGTACCGCCGCCACGACATTCACCTACGCCTTCAAGAGCTGCACCGCCCTCGAATCCATTCCCGACGGTCTGTTCGACAACAACACGGCGGTCACTCAGTATAAGCAGACGTTCTACAACTGCACTTCACTGAAGGCCATTCCCGCGAAACTGTTCAACAACTGCCCGCTCTTGTCGACGGTCGAGGCGGTGTTCTCCGGCTGCACATCCCTAACAGCCATCCCGGCGGACCTTTTCGACAACTGCGATAACTTCATGAAGCTTTCGTCCGCCTTCGAGGGATGCACATCCCTGACGGAAATTCCCGCCGGGCTATTCGACAAATGCGCCGCCGCGTACTATTTCGATTCGACGTTCAGCGGCTGCACTTCGCTCACCACCGTTCCCGAACATCTGTTCGACAACAACCCGGCGGCGAATACTTTCGCCACTGTGTTCAGCGGGTGCACGAGTCTGAAGTCCATACCCTCCGGACTGTTCGACAAGAATGTCAGTGCCACGACATTCTCCGGAGCGTTCAGCGGCTCCGGTCTGACTTCCATCCCGGCTGGTCTGTTCGCTAACTGCACGGCCGTCACGATGTTCAAAAATGTGTTTAATGGAGTCACCGGCATAACAGAAATACCTGAGAACCTGTTCGCGAATTGCTCCAAAGTCACTACGTTCGAATCGGCGTTCAGCGGGTGCACGGGTCTGACTTCACTGAGGGCGGATATGTTCGACGACTGCTGGGTCGCCGTAACGTTTAAGCAGACTTTCAACGGCTGCACGGCCCTGACAGGCGAGTCTCCCTATACAGATTTCAACGGTACAAAAGTCCATCTTTACGAGAGAAAACCCGATTACCGTTATTCCAAGCCGACTTCATATAGCGGCTGTTTTACCGGATGCACCGGGCTTTCCGACTATGAGACTATCTCTTCCTCATATTCGGGATGGCTTTAATGATGCCTTGATAGCCTGACAGATGGATCTATACCCGCGTTGTGGGACTGGACAGGTAAGCGTCCCGTGAAAAGTTTTCAGTAATAGTTATAAAAGCCCCGAGTTGGTACTGTTCGTTACCAGTTCGGGGCTGATTGTTTCAGAAGTGACCTTCAAGGGGCAACCCGGCCGAGTTTGGGACTGTAAGTGCCGGTCAGTTGCCGATTTGTGGCTTATTGCGGCTTTTGGGCACTGTCAGAAGCCGTATCGAGAGATTGCCGTATGAGGGGTTGCCCGTCCTCACGCCCGAATTTTCTAAAAAATTTCAACTACGACAATAGGTTGCGCAGCACTATCCTATCTTTGCGGCGTTGAAAGATAATTCCGTAGTCAAGCCGTCGGTTACTTCGTGGCTTTAATGGTTAAAGCGCCTGGTTCATAATCAGGAGATTGCCGGTTCGATTCCGGTCGATTTCAAACGCCGACGGTACCTTTCTCGGAATTTTGAAAATTATTCTTGCATGTGCCGCACTTTGGCACAAACAAGACTTTCCTTTGCAGTGTCAAAGGGTTAACGAGTAGAAAGAGCGTTCTGCGGAGCAGCGGTGTCATTCCGCAGACCCGTCACTATATGACCGGGTTCCGACAATGTCCATCGTGCTGTCGGAGACGCCATTTTGACAACGTTGTCGGTGGAGAGAGCGCAGGGGTAGTGCATGCCGGAGGATGCTGTTGTGCCGCTCTGTTCGGCATCCTGCGATTCTCCAACAGTCTCGGCAGACTGTTTATCCGTAGTATGGCGGGTAATGCGTTCTCTCCATTTTAAGGAAAGGTTTGGAGCGACAGCACCTGCTCCAACTGCTTAGGCAGGCTTACCGGGGGTAATGGCGGCGGGAGCGCCTTTCCGTTTAACTGACAGACTTCCATTCTGACGGATATTGAGGGGGGATGAGCCCCTCCAGAAGTGACGGCGGAACGGGAGTTTTTTATAGGAACTGCGGGATGCTACAGACTCAATATCCCCTTGACCCTATGAGAGGATGCCGTGTGATTAGGGGCAGTTCCATTTAAAATGAAGATTTTAGTCCGGGCGTAGGGCCGGAAAGGCCGCCGGCCTCTCCCGATGTAACCTTGGGAGGCAGTATGAGGAATTGGCCGTCCTCACGTCCGGATTTTTAAACTCTTTATATTTCTGATAGTTTCTTCTATAAAAGTTTAATATTCAGTATATAAAGGTAGTTGCCACGGTTCCGGACAGGGCCGTGGCCGGCCGCGAAAAAGCCACCTGCTACAATGCTCTTGTAACAAGTGGCTGACAAAAATGAAAGAAACAGAGCAAACTAAGCGGTCATTCTCTTGCGGATTTTCGGGGCGTTCTTCTGCACGAGGCTGATGATGCGGTCGTGATAGTCCGAGTTCTTGTTGCAAAGCCCTCTTGACTGCAACACCTTGAACGTGTCGAGGCTCAGTTCAACGGTCTCGATGCGCTTACCCTCAATCCGAGCCGACAGCACAAGAGACTGCGGTTTGAGATAGTATTCGCACTGACCCACGCAATGGTGCAGGGCGTTCCCCTCCTTATAGTATTCGTCAACGCTCTCCAACACGCTGACCACAATCAGCCCGTCCGTGAATGAAAGACCGAAGAACTTGCCTTTAAGTTCTCTGAACCGCTCCTCGTTTTCCCTCGCCTTTTTCAGTTGGGCCTCGCGGTCTTTCCTCTCTTGGATAATCCTCAGCCTCTCTTGATAGCGGTCGTGTGCCTCCTTCAAATCCCTCGGGCAGACATAGTGGGCATTGTGGACATCCTTTCCGCACTGCTCGAGCAGACGGATGTAATCCACCCAAAGCG
>JAJPZA010000143.1 GCA_021204625.1 Clostridia bacterium
CTGCCTTCTTGTATTTGGGCTGGCAGATGTACATTGCATGACCGTTCTCGTCAAGGCTGCCGGTTATGTAGCCGCATGCATTTACGGCTGCTCCTGTCTCGGAGACTCCGAGGATCAGGAATGTCAGCGCAGTCACAATGAAGATTCCTGCCACGCCTGTGCCGCCTGCTTCGGTGTATGCCGTGAAGTCAAAGCCCTGCTTGAACGCTGCCCAGATATAGCTGTTGTTAGCCACCATCATCATGGAGTCTATGCTTGCGCTGTAGTACATCTTGTCGCCGTATGAAGGCATTACGAATGAGAACAGTTTGTAGTCCGTAAGGCCTATGGGGCTTAAGCGCACGAAGTAGTAAATTATGATGTAGAGCACGAATGTTCCGGCGAATGAAATTATTGTCGCATGCTTTACATGGAATCTCTTGAGAACGAGAAGGATGATGAAACCTAAGAACGCGCAGATTATGGGCATTACGTAGAAGAATGAATCCGCTGTTAGCTCGTCCACGGAAAGGGTGAGGAACGTGAGTCCGAAGAAACCTATCTGGGCTCCGCCTGTATCCTGCACATTGGAGAACACACTGCTGAAGTCATAAGACGTGAGGGACAGGATGTTCATCTGAACGAGGACATATACTATGAGGAATACGCCCATCGCTGCGGGAAGCGCCTTTCTGACTTGCTCGGGAACAGCGTTGAACACGAAGTTCCTTGCCGGCGGTATTACCATCACTACCAGGTACACAAGGTTGGCAACAAGCGATATAGCCATTATGTTGGCATATGTGAGTCCTGCATACTGTCCGGTTATGGAGACGATGAGCATCGTCATTCCAAGGGATCCGGCCTGCGCGAACGGCGCGTTGCAGAGAACTCCCACCGCTATGGTTGTCACGCAGGACACCATGGCCATGATGAAATACAAGCTGTGAACGGGCAGAAGGTTGAAAGAGGACACGCCCTCGAAGGTGTCGGTTAACATGAACGCGTTAACGTAGATGAAGAACGCAAGCTCGAAGAACAGGAGTATGCCGGCGAAGATTTCCGTCTTGATGTTCGTGCCCCTCTTCTTGAACCCGAAGAACTTGCTGACCGCCTTGTATGCCTTGCTGTGCTTCTTGTGCTTTTTCCCTGGCTTCGCTGCAGTTCCGGCTTTGGCTGCATCAGCTGCAGGATTCGCTTCAGCGCTCACTTCAGCTGCAGGTGATGTCTTAACTTCAGCTTCTTCTGTATTATCTGTCATAACAATTTTCTCCCTGACCTGTATCATTCCTCTCATCCGCGCCGCCACGAAGGACGGACACGGACTGAGAGAAAATTGGCTTGTTTAGTCTTCGTCGTCTTCGTCGTCGTCTGAGCTGCCGGCTCCGCTGCCTGCCTTCTTCTTGCGGTGACGGACGCCGAGGACAACTCCTACCACAACCGCTACCACAACCACAGCGCCTACCACGCTGAGAGATATGACGAGTGCCTTGTTATTGGAGGATCCTATTGACTCGTTCGCTGCGATGATGTCCTCATTGAGAGCCACGTCATAGTCCGTGCCGGTGAGGTTCTCCAGATCCATGGACTCATAGTTGTAGCTGTTGAGCATCTCGAAGTAATCTGTAGTGAAAATTGTGCCTGAGCACAGGATGTGCGTGTCATACCACAGCCTTGACTTGGCTGTCTCGCGGAGCATGTACGCGCCGTAGTTGCTTGCTATGTCGCTGGCATTCGTGGTTCCGCCTGTGAAGATATAGCCGTCACTTGACGCCTCAGAGCCGTTTACAGTGCTGGACCAGAGCAGGCAGCAGATTCCCGAGAAGGCCGCCTTTACCGCGCCGGAGTATGCAACTCCGTCCATGCCGTCTGAAATTATCATTCCGTGCCAGCCGTACTCTTCACGTATGATTCCCACATACAGGCCGCTGTTTGCCCAGGTGATGCCTATACGGTTGAGGGATGCCATCATGCCGCTCATCGGAGCAACGTCGCTCTTCATTGAGAACTCCCATGCGCGGATGTATATCTCACGGATTGCCTGTTCGTTGCAGAAGTCCATCTGGCCGGATCTTCCGCCGTCGAGATCGTTAAGCATAAAGTGCTTGTTGAATGTTCCCACTCCCTGGCTCTGGATTCCTGCGGTCTCAGCGACGCACATCATTCCGGCGAGGAAGCCGTCTTCTGAATAATACTCAAAGTTTCTGCCGCCGAACGGAGACCTGTGAGTGTCCATTGCGGGGCCATAGCATGATGTAATGTTCGTGCGGATGCACTGCCTGCCGTATGCTGCGCCTACTCTTTCAATGAGCTCAGGGTTCCATGTGGATGCCATTACAACTTCGGAGCACCACCATGTGTTTCCGTCCTTTCCGCCGGTCCCGGCTTCTCCGGGGCCGTCGGATGCGGATATCGCGCTGATGCCCCAGTCTGTGAATGCGCTGGACCAGCTTGTGCCCTGAAGGCTTACCATATCGGACCATGTGCCCTGGTCCACCCATGAATCCCAGCGGCTGTCGCCGTAAGGAACTTCATCCCAGCCGTATGTGTCTGAGCCAGTGCCTGTTGTTACGGTGTCATTCTCCGTTATCTGGCCGTTAGTCTTCTGCCATCTTGTGTTGGCGGTATAAGTTGTTGTGCTGTTGCCGACATTGCTGATGGCATCTGCATAATAGTCATCTGTCTTGCCCCAGTAATTGGTGCGGTTGTTGTTGCTTGATGCATATACGGACTCGGTTGCGCCCTGATAGTAGTATGTCATCTTGATCTGGGCTGCCGTGTCGCTGTCCTTGTACGGAGCTGTAAGCGTTACATTCGTTGTGCCGTTTGTTGCCGTGTTGATGCCGCTTGCAAGATCGGAGCCCATGTTTACGCTTGAGAGCTGGTCCTGACGGTATCTATTTCCGTTGGAATCCTTGTTGGTGATTGTATCCCAGTCTTCGGCCATCGTGCTTCTCTGCATCCAGATCATGCCGCTGCCATCTGTTGCGTTGACGTCGTTGAGCTTGTTGTATGCTACAGTTTCGTCCCCGTTCCTTGCGCCTACTGTTGTTACGGCTGCGCCGGTGCTTGTGAGATCTGTTCCGGAGTTTGTGGCATCGTTGTATACATATGTCTCATCGAGGGTCACGTCGATGGGATCTGTCATCTGGTTGTGGGAATCCTTCTGGATTCTGAACTCATAGTCGCCTGCCTCAAGGACGAATCCGCCGTACTGAGGGTTGCCGTTGTAGTCTGTGGAGCTTGTTACGCTCTCGCCGTAGTCTGCGTAATAACCTCTGTAATCATAGGATGCGAGGTCGTCTGTATCGAATGTGATTGTGACCTGTCCGGACTCGTTGGGCTTCAGCCTTCCGGTCTTCGCAAATCCTACGAGAACGACTTCAGCCTTGTCTATGCTTCCGTCATAGTAGGGGGCGTTCATGTAAATCTCTACGGTGTCCTTTGCCGCATAGTCGCCGGTGTTGGTAACCTTGACGGTTATGGAGTTGGTGCCGTGAGGAGTCAGGGTGATGTTGCTGTCAACGACTTCCCAGTCAAACGTTGTGTATGAGAGGCCGCCGCCGAAAGGCATCGTCACAATGCTGTCGTAATCGTTGTAGTAATCATAAGTAAGGTACTTGCCGTCGCCGTCGAGATCGTTCGCTCCTTCAAGAACAAGCTGGTCAGCATACGCTGTCTCATACCATCTGTATCCTACATATATGCCCTCTTCGTACTGGTTGTAAACGTACTGGCTAACGTTGTCATACCTTGTGGATCCGCCGTTGTTGTAGAAGACAACATTTGAATAGAAGTCAGACATCCAGGTGTCTGCCGTTCTGCCGTTGGGGCTGATCTGGTTTCCGGATGTATCCTTTCCTACAAGGACCTCGCCTACGCCTACAAGTCCTGCCTCTCCGGGGCCGCCTATCCACAGGCATGCGTCTGAGTATTCAAGATACTCATTGATGGTCATGACATTGGAAGAGTTGATAAGAACTATGATTTTGCTGTATCCGTATTCCTTGAGATACTGGAGGAGCTCAAGCTCTGTTTCTGTGGGGTCAAGATACGTCCTGTCGGATGCACCGCGGATGGACAGATTGCTGTCGATATAGTTGCTGGACATGTCCATGGGAAGCTCTGCGCCCTCATGGCCCTGGCGGGCGAATGTGACGATGGCCACATGGTCTTTGTTCATGTACTGCTCGGCGCCTTTGTTCTTATAAGTGTCGGCCGTAATCTCGGGAAGGTTGTATGGGGAGCCGTCCACCAGTTTTCCGGATGACTCGTTTACCCAGCTCTCCTGAGTGATGTTTGCGCCGCTGGAAGAGCCGTGCCATGCCCAAAGCTCATCATTGACGTCAAGCCCTGCGGCCTCAAACGCAGCTTTCTCCTGCATGCAGTCTGCATCCCACTTGCCTTTTCCTGAACCGCCGCCGCCATGGCATACATTGTAACTTGCATATCCGAAGAGGTCAGCTGTAACGCCGGTGCCGAGGGGAAGAGCATTGTTGTTGTTCTGGAACAGCACGGCGCCGTCCTCTTCCATCTCAACATCAAGCTTGTAACCTTCCTCATAGAGGTCCTGCTGAGAGTAAGTCGTGTCATCCGCTGATGCTGTCACAGTAGTGGCATAGGCGGATGCTCCGAAGCTTAAGCAAAGGAGAGCCGCTACGGCTGTCGCGCTCAGCACTCTGACCAATTTTTTCTGCTTAACCATTTATTTCCTCCAAAATGTTTTCTGCTGGATTCCGTCCAATTTTCTCTCCTCTTCTCCTTATCTATTGCCTGTTATCTATTGCCTGTCAATTTTCTCTGAAGAATTGCCGGGCGAGAGCCCACCGGCACGGAATCACTTGCTGGCACCAAGTTTACAAATATTGTTAACTCCGTTCAACGGACCCTGCTTCACGGGTTTTTCATTTGCGCGTTTTGCCCTTCTGACTTCACGAAAGGTCATTTTCGGCACACGAAATGCAGGTCCGGCGCTATACATGGGCCCAATACTTCCGGATTTGGAATTCAAGGCATAAGAAAAGCCCCCGCAGCTCTTATTGAGCCGCCGGGGTTGTCTGTTTCCGCATATATATTGATATTTTATTCCGCTGCGCCAGTCTGCTTCGCAGAGGTTCGGTTACTGGTCTTCTATGTATGTGAAGCCGTTTTTGGTGCCGTATTCCAGCCAGAGTGCCTTGACTTCCGCCTTCTTGTGGCGGGACAGGGGAAGCTTGTCTCCGGTGGAAAGAATTATCTCCCCTTCCGTTATTCGGTTTATGTAGCGGTAATTCACTATGTAGCTTTTGTGCACGCGGATGAAGCCCTTGTCCGCAAGGAGCTTCTCCACGTTGTCCATGGATGAATGTATCTCAAGCTTGGGCAGATCCTTGAGAATCACGTACTGATTATGCTGATAGCTTTCAATAAACACGATTTGCTTTGCGCTGACACTGAAGTCTCCCTTGGACGTGGAGAAGAGCACATTATCCTCGGTTATCGAGGGATTGGCCTCCAGAAACAGCCGGACGGTCTCGCTTAAGTCATTCAGGAAGTGGCTCTTGCGCACGAAACCGAAAGGCCTCACGGCAAATGTGTCATACATCTTGTCCTCGCGGGCCGAGACAAATATCACGGGTATTGGACTGTCAAGCTTGCGCAGTTCCTGGGCAAACGATATGCCGTCCTCCCTCGGCATGTCTATGTCCAGAAAGATGACGTCATACCCGTACTCTGAAAGCCGGGCCCTGACGCCCTGCGTTGATGAAAAGAAGTCTACGTCACAGGATACGCCGTATCCCTGGAAGCATCCTTTCACGGATGCAGCATAGGTGGGAAGCATGGCACTGTCATCATCACAGACGCATGCCTTCAATGTCTTCATTTGATCCTCATTCCTCTCCTTGCTCTTTTCTCTCTGCCCAATTTTCCCTCATTTGCATATCCGCAGGCAGCTTCATCGCCTGCGCTCAAGCCAAAGCAGTCTCTCACTCTGCCCGGCTCTTATACCTTATTATTATATGGCCCGTCAGGAGCAACCAGTGCCGGATTATTATATGGCCCGTCTGAAGCATCCGGCATCACGGATTACTTGCGGATTGAGGACATGTCCAGCATGGCCTTCACCACGAACCTTCCGTCCTCTATGCTCCTGTTTATCTGCCCCTTGTACTTTGCCACAATTCCGTCCACTATCTTTGAACCCAGGCCGTGCATCTTCTTGTCCGGCTTGTCTGTCTCCAGGGACAGGGCTGTGTCCAGCCTGTCTTCTCTTACCGTGTTGGATATCTCCATAACGAGGTAAGTGTCATGAACCGTCTCGATGTCTATCTTGATGTTCTTCTTCCCTGTCTCTATCTTCTGACAGGCCTCTATGGCGTTGTCCAGAAGGTTTGTGAGGATCTTGTCCATGTCCAGGTCCGGAACGGGGAGCGTTTCAGGGACAATGACCCTGGTGTCCGTCTCTATGCCGTACGCCACAGCCTTGGAAATCTCGAGGTTCAAAGCAAGGTCCAGCGAGATGTTGCCGGAGTTGACCTGCGACAGGGGTTCCGCCGCCTCCTTGTTCATTTCCCTGAAATATTTCCTGAGCTCTTCATACTGGCCCAAATCCAGCATGCCCTGCATGATGGCGTACCTGTTCTTCATGTCATGCCGTATGGAGCGCAGCTGCTTGTAATTCTCCTCGCTAATGCGCTCCATTGCCTCCCTGTTCTCCATCTGGGCTATGCTTCTGTGCAGAATGTTGTTTCTCTCGTACGACCGTGTGATGTAGTATATAAGGAAATAACATGCCAGATTGAACAGAACGATGACGGCCAAAGCAATTGTGGCATAGAGCTGGATGTAGTAGCTGTACTCGTAATTCTCCGTACCCTCAAAGGCGTTGAAATAGGACATGAATTCCGAACGGAGAATGGCCAGGGCAAAGCCTATTGCGCTGTATATGAGTACTATGATGACAGTGGAAAGGGGAATCTCCTTGTAGCGGTCTATGTCCCAGACTCTGAGAAAAACCGCCACAACTAAGGTGAGAGCTGTGATCCCCGCTCTTATGTATTCCTCTATTGAACTTGCGCTGGCGGCGTTAAGCACGCCCGTAAGCGAGCCGCCCACTTCTATGAGCACAATGTTTATGGTGAAAAGCGTGGCCGCCGATATAATCCTTGCCTTGACGCTTCCCCGGTTGAGGAATATGACGTACGCCACAAGCACGAAGAGCTTGGGAACGTAATTTATGACAAGGTCTATGTCTGTCGCAATGAACAGCAGCCCGCCGACAAGCAGCCACACGCCGTACATCACTGCCGCATGAACGACAACCCGCAGGACATTGACCCAGATGACCCTCTTGAGCGTGTTCACTCTTTTGGAGAAACTGGCAAAAGAATAAAAGACGATGAGCACGGCGAAAATGAACACGAGCATGTCCACAGCGCCGGTGAGCCCGAAACATCTTTGCGTATAATAATTGGAGAATCTGTCCCAGGTGCTTTCATAAAACATCTTAAAAACCAGCCTGTATTTTCAGCCCTGCAATTTTCTCTCGTGCATGCCCTGCCTTGCATCTCTTTGGCAATAAGGGTTTATGGGATTTGGGCGAAGCCCAAATCCCCTTGTTTGCGAAGCAAACAAGCTTTCTGCGCTTTTATTCTACCATTTCCGGCATTTTTGTCAAGGTGCTTTTCATGCGCGCACACCGTATTCTGCGGGCTCTCACGTCATGACTTTTTAGGGCTCTTCCGCCACCCCTCTTTGGGTGTGGATTTCATAGTTGTTTTAATGATATTCCTTGGTCTGTGTCATGCATCCGGCCACAGAAACCAGTCTGTCCGGCCTGTTTCGCGGACTTGGAATATTGCATTTTTAATAACTAATCCGCATTGATTGTATTGCCGTTGTAATTGACTGCATGCAGCATGCAGGTGTAATATATGGATTATCATGGAAAATAAAATGGACAAGCAGGTTATTGCGGAAAGGCTCAAGGGGCTCCGCGAGGGAACGGGGCTTTCACAGGCAAAGCTCGCGAAAGAGATCGGTATCAGCCAGCCGCTCATAGCAAGATATGAGAGGGCCGTGAACGCGCCCTCCTTTGCGGCTCTTGTTGCGTACGCGGATTATTTCGGCGTCTCCTGCGACTATATCATAGGCAGATGCGACGACCCCAAGGGCATGCCCTGCGCAAGGAACGCCGGATCCGGTGAAAAGAACATGGACGCCGGGATGCAGGAGGCCGTGGAGAAGTGCTTTGATCCGGACTCCCCGGCGTACGGAAAGTTCAAGGAAGCCGTCCTTGAAGTGATGGCGGAAAAAGACAAGTGAGGGCCGGGATGCAGAAGTTCGCCGCAGGGGATACGGTACGCATAAAGGCAAGCGGAAAGACGGGCGCCGTGATTGATGTGGAGCAGGGCGCCGTTTTGCGCTACATCGTTCTTGTGGACGGCAGAAAGAGGGGCATGTATGAGGAGCAGCTGGAAGCTGCGGACCTAAGCGCAGAATCCGAGTTTTATACGGCCAGGGACGTGAACTCGCTCCTTACCGCCCACCTTCTCATGAACCCCAACATAAACTCCCTCTATTCACTGAACTCCTCCAGGATAGATTTCATCCCGTACCAGTTCAGGCCGGTTCTGAAGCTCATAAAATCCGAGAGCCCCAGGATACTCATCGCAGACGGCGTGGGCGTAGGAAAGACTATTGAGGCCGGACTGATACTCAAGGAGCTTGAGGCCAGGCTGGACATAAAGTCCGTGCTGGTAATATGCCCCAAACCCTTGATATCCGAGAGCAAATGGAAAAGGGAGCTCAAGGAGAAGTTCGGGGAGAACTTCATGCATCTGGACGGGGAAAAGTTCAGATACTGCATAAAGGAGAGCGATCTGGACGGCGAATGGCCGGAGCAGTACAGCAAGTGCATAATCCCTTACTCCCTCTTCGACGAGGCAGCGGTCGCGGGCACAAAGGACGGAATACGGATTCCTGGCAACAGGAAGTGCATGGCGGACCTCAAGCCCTTCCCCAAGTTCGACCTTGTCATTGTGGACGAGGCCCATCATATAAAGAACGACAAGACATGGTCCCACCGGGCCGTGAGGATGTTCTGCGACAGCGCCACGAGCATCGTTATGCTTACCGCCACTCCCATCCAGCTTGGTGACAGGGACCTGTTCACCCTGCTGCAGCTTCTCCGGCCGGACGTCATATACGACTACGACAGCTTTGAGAAGATGTCCGAGCCCAACCCGTTCATAAACGAGGCCGCGAAGATTATAAGAGGCAATGACGGCAGCTGGCAAAGCCATGCGGAAGAAAATCTTGTAAAGGCCGGGCTTACTTCCTGGGGCCGGCAGGTTCTTCTGCCCAATCCGGCCTACATGAACGCCCTGAAGGTTTTAAGGCAGAAAGAAGTCTCCGCGGAAGAGAGAGTGAAGCTTATAACGGACGTTGAGAGCCTGCACACTTTCGCAAGAATCATAAACAGGACCAGAAGAAGGGACATAGGCGCCTTCACCGTGAGAAAGCCGGAGACACTGAAAGTGCGGTTCACACCGGAGCAGGAAGAGCTGTACGGAAAGATCATGGATATCCAGGCCAGGATACTCCGGGTCCTTCACGGGGACCGCGGAATACGCTTCATGATGACCACCATCATGAGGCAGGCCTCGAGCTGCATCCACGGGCTGAAGCCCTTCCTTGAAGACATCCTCACTAGGCATTTTGACGAGCTTGGCCTTGGATGCGGGGATTTGGGGCCGGAGGCCGAAGAGAACGGTGAGGAAATCATAAAGGCCCTTGCCGTGCCGGGAATCCGTGAGGCCGTGAAAGAGATTTTGCGCTTTGCAGAAAGGATGTCCGATGACGATGAAAAGGCGGACAGGCTCGTGGAGGTCATCCTGGACAAGCAGAGGATGGACAGGAACAAGGTCATGATCTTCTCCTCCTTCCGCCACACCCTCGCATATATAAAGGACCAGCTGGACAGATGCGGGATACGCGCGGCCGTAATCCACGGCGGAGTCCCGGACGATGAGCGCGTGGCCCTTAGGGACAGGTTCATGCTGGGCAGCGAAAGGGATGACGCGATAGACGTCATGCTCTTCTCCGAAGTGGGATGCGAAGGCCTGGACTACCAGTTCTGCGACTGCCTCGTAAACTATGACCTCCCCTGGAACCCGCAGGCCATAGAGCAGCGCATAGGAAGAATAGACAGAAACGGCCAGAAGAGCGAGACCGTGTCAATCGTAAACCTCATCACGGAGAACACCATAGACGAGGAGATATATGACAGGTGCCTTCTTAGAATTGGTGTCTTCAACGCCTCGATAGGGGACAGCGAGGAGATTCTCGGGAAAGTCACCCGGGAGATATACGACATCGCGGAGCAGTACATGCTAAGCACTGAGGAGCGGGCCCAGAAAGAGCAGCAGATAGCGGACAACTATATAAGGGACATCCAGGAGCAGCAGCGCCTTGAAGAGGAAAAGCGGGCGTTCTTCGGCCTGGACTTGAGCGAAGAGCTGATGCGCAAGGAAATGCAGGACGCCACCAACATCCATCTTGGCGCCGGCGCAATAGAGCGCCTTGCAGCCGGCTACCTGGACGCACGCCTCGGCTCCGCCCCGCAATGCATCCTTGGCGATGGCATCCAGAAAACCCTGCGCCTTTCGCAGGAGGCCAAACAGGCCCTTCTTGCGGATTACAGTCTTTTGGAACAGCAGATCCCCTCCAATCCGGTGTACAAGGCCTGGGAGAAGCATCTCAAGAGCACGGACACTTATCTTAAGATAACCTTTGACGGCGAATACGCCACGCAGCATGAGGACACAACCTTCATTATGCCGGCTCATCCCCTTGTGCGCCAGGCAATGAAGCGCTTCCCGGAAGACCCCGTCCAATGCAGCCTCCGCGTCCGCACGGACTCCCTTCCCGCCGGGGATTATCCCTTCATAATATACGAATGGAAATACACGGGAGCCAAGCCCAACAGCGAGCTCACCGTCATCTCCCCCGCCCTGCTTTCCAGCAGGGAGATGCTCTCGCTCATATATGATGCGGAGGACGCAGACCCGGACGCCGTTACGCCGGACATCCTGGACAATCTGGAAGACAGGCATTACATCCTCTGGAGACAGGAAAAGGAAAGATACCTTGCGGACTGCGGGCAGACCATCCGCTACAAGACGGAAAGCCTCCGCACCAGCCAGCAGGGGCAGCTGAACACTCTCCAGAAACAGCTGGCAAATGCCACGGACGAGCGCATCCGCCGCATGCGCAGAAGCCAGCTGGACAGCCTGCAGCAGTCCTTCCGCGAAAAGATGCAGACATTGCTGGATGAGACGGGCCGCTGCGACATATACTCCGAAAAGCTCGTCTGCGGCAACCTGCACGTGTACAAATAATACGGCTGAAACGGCCCGAATGGCCGGCATGCACCCCTTCCCTCTGCGGATGACATGAAGATATGACGTAACGTTAAATTGGCAATATGATTGCATGAACCGCAGGTTCGCGGGCGCGGCAGAATAATATACGGATAATGCACAGCTGCAGAAGACACAGGCGGATTGCTTTGGGCAGTCCGGAGGGAAAAGATGGAATTCAGAACATTTGAAGAGCTTAAGAAAGGCAGGCAGGACGCATACAAAGGGATGGTTGCCGGAGGCATAGAAGGCTTCCTGGACCAGCACACGGGATTTTACCCGGATCCGGCGCACTTCCTGTATGAGCTGCTGCAGAACGCAGAGGACATGAACGCCACAAAAGTGACCTTCCGGCTGGAGAGCCAGAGGCTCATATTCGAGCACAACGGCACGAAGAGGAATTTCGAGCTCCGGGACATAGACTCCATCACAAACAAGGGCAAGAGCCAGAAAGCGGACGACGTCACGCAGATAGGAAAGTTCGGCATGGGCTTCAAGGCCGTGTACGATTACACCAACACCCCCGAAATCCACTCCGGCCAGTACCATTTCAGAATAGAGCATTTCATAGTGCCCAATGACTCCAACATGCCCAAGCCCTTCTGGATACAGAAGGACGAGGACCGGCACACGCAGTTCATCTTCCCCTTCAACAACTCCAAAAAGCCCGCCGCCAAGGCCGTGACGGAGATTAGGGCCGGGTTTGAGCATTTCAACGAGACGGCCCTTCTCTTCCTCTCCAGCATAAAGGAGATTAACTACTCCGTTCCGGACGGCGGGAAGGGCAAGGTCTCAATCTCCCGCAAGGTGAACGGCACGGACTTTCTGACGTGCGTCACGGTAAGGTCCCCGGAAAAGAACGTGAAGGAGAAACAGTCATACTGGGCCACCTTCTCGGCGGACTGCCCCTTGAAGGTCCGCGAGGAAGGCTCCACGGCGCAGGCTCTCAAGAAGTTCCCGGTATCAATCGCATACCATCTGAATTCGGACAAAGGCAAATATTCCCTGGATCACACGCTTGCGGGCAAGGTGTGCATATTCTTCCCCACGGAGATAGACAGCGGCCTCCGGTTCCACATCAACGCCCCCTTCGCCTCCACGATAGCGAGGGACGTCATCCTCTATTCCGGAGAGGACGGGGAAAACAATGACCTCATGATACAAAAGCTTGCGGAGCTCACGGCCTCCTCCGTTCACAAGCTCAAGGCAAAGCACATGCTGGACTATGCCGCATATATGACGCTTCCGCAGGACAAGGACTTTGAATCCAAGCAGGGCTCGAGGTACAAGATCTTCGCGGACCTCGTAAGGAAGGAGATGCTCACGGACAAGCTGTTCGTGACGGAGAACGGGGATTACAAGTCCGTGGATGAAGTGCTCATGGGAACCGTGGGCATGAAGAGGGTGCTTCCCAGCGGATATCCGGAAAAGTTCTTCAAAAAGAGCTGGATTCCGACATTCCAGCCGGCCACAAGGATTGAGACATTCATAAAGCAGTTCGACATACAGGAGTACTCCATAGACGATTTCGTGGATGACCTCGCAGGGGCTCCGGACTTTTTTGACTCCCTCTTCGCCGCCCACAAAAACAAGGATTACGCCAAAAACCTTTGCTTCCAGCTCTCACAGGCGGAAACCAGGCGCAATTATTCCAAATACAGCTATGAGAAAATCATGCGCTACCTGAACAAGCCCTCTAGGGACGAGACCCTCGCCTCCGTCCGGTTCATACTCTGTGACGACGGCCAGTACCACAGCCCTGGAGACCACATATTTTTCCGCACATCATACACTCCCGTCATGTTCGAGACAAACCCCGTCTATGTGGACCTGGGTTTAAGGGACAACGTGACGGACAGGACCGTAAGGGAATTCCTGCTCTCCCTGGGTGTAAAGGAAATGTGCGCGGCGGAGGATTTCACCACAGGCGAATCCGGGGATATCCTGTCCGCCAAGGAGACTGAGAACATAGTCATAAGCGCCATGATTCTCATAGACAACTACACGAACGGCAGAGTGTCCGGCGAGGAGTATGCGGACAAACAGCGTTTCGCCGCATATGACAGGGATTCGGAAGACGGCACATACCACGCCGCCTGCGCCAACGAGTGCTGCTGGTCCAAAGAGGCGGCCTTCTTCAGCCAGGACAAGAAGTACATCATAGCAAAGGACCTGTACGCAAAGGAGCTGGGCGCGGCATACATGGACATCCTGAAGGAAATCTTCAGCCTGCTGGGCGGAAAGACCGGACCCGTGATAGAGAAGCTGGACTGGCTCACCGAAGACAACTTCCCCCTCTACGACAGGCTGAACCTTTACAATGCGCGCAGCACCCGCACAAGCATCACCTACACTCTTTCCGGATTTGACTGGCACACATTCACCCGCATTGCGGAGGAAGGCCTGTACGAAGAGGCCAGAATGCTGTGGGAGATGGTTGTAAAGTCCAATGACAAGGACTGCCTCCAGACCATATTCCAGCCCAACACGAAGGCAAAGATCCAGACCTTTGACTCCACCCTCGTGTATTACCTCAAGCGCATCCCGTGGGTTCCCGCCACTTCCGGGGAATACAAGCGCCCCTGCGACCTCCTCGAGGGAGACCTTTCGGAGGACTTTGAAGACATCCCTTCCGTCCTGCGGGCAGCCATATCCGAGACCCCTTATGACGCCGTTGAGGATCTCAGAAACAAAGGGGTGACGGATGACAAAATGCTTGCCTTCGCCGCCTTTGACCCGGACATCCAGCAGCAGATCCTCCAGATGGCGCAGCAGATGCAGGAGAAAAAATCCAAGAAGGCCAAGACGCTCACGGAAGTTGCCGCCTCCTCCGACAGGGACCAGGCCGGCGCCGGATATGACGATCTCCTGGATTATGCGGACTCCGTCTCCGTCTCCAAGCCAAAAGACCTCTCCCAGCGGCGCGCAAAACTGGAGCAGGCATTTGACTCCGCAGACCCCCCGGCAGGCCCTGCGAAGAAGATAAAGGTTGAGATGAAGAGCGCATCCACAAGCGCGGAGGAGCGTTCCTTCATGTACGGGCAGTATCATTCCAAATGCCAGATATGCAGCAGTATGGGCTTTTTAAAGGCAGACGGCACGCAGTATTTCGAGGCCATAAACATCTTCAGCACAAAAGCGCTGGACTACACATACCAGCTCAACCTGGACCTCGGCTGGAACACTCTCTCCCTCTGCCCCCTTTGCGCCGCAAAGCTCAAATACTCCCAGAGGAAGATAAGCACCATCATAGATGACGTACTCTCCCAGGACCCCTCCACGCAGGCAGAGCTTGCCGTGGACATCACCCTCGAGAACAAGCCCGCGAAGATAACCTTCACCCCCAAGCACTTCCTTGCCCTCCAGGTGGCAATCCAGAAGATCCAGGAGCTGGAGGCACAGCAGGCCGAGGATGCCGCAGCCGAGGATGCCGCGGCAGAGAATGCCGCAGAGGACGAAGAAGACACCTAATACGGTACTTATAGCGAATTAAAAGCGGATGGGACAAAATGTACCCATCCGCTCTTTTTATTGATTTGCCTTTTGTTCCGCTTCTTCTAAACAACCTCTACAATGGCATACTGGTAATTGTAAACCTGCTTCCCATTGTCATCAATGAACATGAACCATTCGCCCTGTTGCTGCCTGGCTGTATTGAATGGAACTGCACTTTTGTTAACCTTTCTGCTTCCGCCAGAGCTGCCCTTTGAAACAACAAACATCCCCGCATCAAAGTACATGACTCCGGGTTTAACGTTGCTGCCGGCAAAGAGGCCCTTTTTCCAGAAATCCTCAATGTTAGTCAGAAAGACAGCATATCCAGCCTTAATATTGGGAATCGGACAACTGCTTTCATTGGCGTTCAACGTAACGGCTGGTGTGCCGGCAATCTGTTCAATCCTGCATATATCCCTTATAAAGGTTTCCTTCCTGGCAGCAACCGAAGTGTTGCTTTTGCACCCTCTGAACTTGAACTCAAACGCATAGCTTTCTCCGTCTATGGTAACCAGCATGTCCAGACAGTCCCTTGTGGTAAAATAAACCGGATTTATGTCACGATACGGATATTCGCAGTCGATGCTCATCTCGTTTATAGAGGCTGCACATGCATTGCCAGCATAATATTTCCGCAACTCGATAATAAATGCGCTTCTGAAGTTAACCTTATTACGGTATATGTCATCTGTTGGATTCCCAAAAGGTGCTATAATCCCTTAGCCTTGCGGAAATCCACTTCTATTGTGAATAGCAGTTGCCATGTTGCACATTATCTTATTCAGAATATCTTTGTCAAACTTAGCCATTGCATATCTTCCTTCATCAAATCAGTATGCTTTACACTGTGATTATAACATCTTGCCACTGAAATGGCATCCTTGTTCTCGTGGATATCTGTCCTGTTAATAACGCCTCAGGTTGTATTTCCCGGGGCGTTAAACTTGTTATATGTTGTGGGTTTTGAGTCAGTCGTAGACGCGGATCACGGAAACAACGGAGGCGCAGGCGCTGGTGGCGTTGATGTCCTGCACGGCCTTGGTTATGTTGTGCTCGTGGGTGACGTGGGTCACTACTATGATGGGCACCTTGCCGTCCTCGCCGGACTCCTCCTGGATTATCTGGGCCACGGAAATGCTGTTGCGCCCAAGGACGGAGGTTATCTTTGAAAGGACGCCGGCCCTGTCCTCCGCCGCGAGGCGGATGTAATAGGCGGACTCGAAGTTGGTCACGAACTTTGTGGAAGGATTGGCCTTTTCAGTGTTCTCGAACGTGGAGTAATTGTGCTGGACGTGCGTCGCGCAGTAAATGATGTCTCCCACTATTGCGCTGCCTGTGGGAGCCGCTCCGGCTCCGCGGCCGTAGAGCATCACGTCCTCCACGCTGTCTCCCGTGATGTATACTGCGTTGTAGCTGTCATTCACGGAGGCGAGAGGATGGCTCGTGCGTATGAACGTGGGATGCACGCGGACCTCTATTCCCCTCTCCGTGTTCTTGCCGATGGCCAGAAGCTTTAAGCAGTAGCCGAGCTGCTTGCCGTACGCAATGTCCGTGGGGGTGGCGTTTGTTATGCCTTCGCGGTATATCTTTGTGTAAGGGATCTTGGTGTGGAAAGCGAGGGATGAAAGGATGGAAAGCTTGTATGTGGCGTCATATCCCTCAACGTCCGCCGTGGGGTTGGCCTCTGCATATCCGAGGCGCTGGGCCTCTTTGAGAGCCTCGCCGTAGTCCGCTCCGGAGTTTGACATCTTTGAAAGGATGTAGTTTGTGGTGCCGTTCACGATGCCCACGAGGGATGTTATGACGTTTCCCTGCAGGTTGTCCAGAAGGGCGCGGATGACGGGAACGCCGCCAACGCAGGTGGCCTCGTAATACAGGCCCACGCGGTTGTGCTTCGCAACTTTCTCCAGCTCATATGAGTACTTGCAGAACATCTCCTTGTTGGAAGTGACCACGGACTTCCCGGCGTTCAGGGCGGCCAGAACGAAGGTCTTGGCGGGCTCCACGCCTCCCATTACTTCCACAACTATGTCCACGTCCGGGTTTGAGCATATCTCAGCTATGCTGGAGGCTATCCTGCTCTCTTCAACGCCTAAGGCCAGGGCGCGCTCCTTGCGAAGCTCCAGAACGGCCTCCACGGTTATATCCACCCCGTGAGCCTTCTGGTACATCTCACGGTGCTCTGTCAGGATTTTGTATGTGCCTCCGCCAACAACGCCGAGGCCCAGAATGGCTACGCCGACCTTTCTCATATTAGCGCATCTCCTTCTCGTTAAGGTAATACAGGTATTTGAGACCGTCCAGTGTCAGAAGCTTGTCCACAATGTCTATGCACTTCAGCTCTCCCGCTATCGTGTCCGAGAACCCTCCGGTGGCAACCACCTTTATGCCCTCGCACTTCATCTCTCTCTTCATGCCCTTGACTATGTATTCCACCAGCCCGGCGAAGCCGTAAAAGATGCCGGACTGCATGTTCGTTACCGTATTCTTTCCTATGATATGCTCCGGCCTTTCTATCTCAACCCTCGGAAGCTTGGCCGTGCCGTTCACAAGGGAAGCAAGACTCCCTTTTATGCCCGGAGCTATGGAGCCGCCAATGAACTGGCCCTTCTCGTCTATCGCATTGAACGTGGTGGCCGTCCCGAAGTCTATGATGATGAGGGGCGCCCCGTATTTCTGGATTGCCGAGACGTTGTTCACGACCCTGTCAGCCCCTACCTCTTTGGCGTCATCCACCTTCATGTTCATCCCGGTCTTGAGCCCGGGCGCAAGCTGCAAGGGCTTTATGCCGAGGTACGTCCTGCACATCCTGTCCAGAGTGTAGTCCAGCTGAGGAACCACGGACGAGATTATGCCGCCCTTTATGCACTCCGGGTCCACGCCGTTCGTGCGCAGCATGTTCATGAGCTGCCCGCCGTACTCGTCCGAAGTCTTGTTGACCTCCGTTGAGATTCTGAACGATATCACAAGGTCCTGTCCGTCATATACGGCATACTTTATATTCGTGTTCCCTATGTCCAGACAGATTATCATGCGTCTCTCCCAGAAGGTGTCTCTGCTGCGGCCTTCTTTCCAAGCCCGGACTCCGTACTGCCGGAGCTGCCTGCGTCTGCGCTCACATCTGCTCCGGCGTTTGCAGCGGGCTCTTTGGGGCTGCCGGCGGCTGCGGGCTTTTTGGCCTTCTTCTTGTACTTGGACAGAATCCTCTTCTCCACAATGCTCACGATGCTGTGCAGCGCGGGGGAAAGGACGATGTTTATTACGAATTCAACGATGAAATTTATTCCGGCGCATCCGATGACCAGGAAGTATATGACAGTCTCGCCGTCCACAAGGAAGTTGGAGGCTATTGTCCCGCTCATGCACAGGGCCCCTAAAATGAAGAGTCCGGTGTTCACGATTGGCGCGGACGCTGAGGCCACAAAGGATGCAGCATACTTGTTCTTCTTTGAGATGAGCTTGTACAGAAGGCCTGAAACAAGGCCCGCCGCAAGGCCCTTCACAAGGCAGAGGACAATGGTTAAAACGGGATGCTCCGAAAAAAGGATGAAGGTGAAAGGATCCGCTCCGGTGACGCCGTATATGATGACTATGATCCCGAACACCAGCCCCAGAAGGGCTCCCGCCGCCGCTCCCAGAATCATGCCGCCGAGAACGATAGGCACAAGCACAAAGCTTAGGGACGTCGCTCCGATATGGATGCTTCCGCCCCATACCTGCAGCACTACGACAAGGGCGCACAGAATGGCAAAGAACGTGATGTTCCTGGCCGTAAAATGCTTTCTCATTATTTTGGCTCCGTCAGATTCCCAATGGATATCTGCAGAAAGTTATTTGCCGGGCCACGGACAAGACTTAAAGGCGTCAGATTGCCAAAGGCATATCTGCGCCTGCCCTATGCAGGTCCTTTTCCGGCATCTTACGGAATTATAACAAAAAAATCGCCGATTAGCAACTAAATGAACGCTATATCTTAAAAGAACGCCTGCATCCGCGCGCACATGAAAACTCCCGCCCCGGAGCATGACCGGAGCAGGATTTCCTCAACACTGCATCTATTATCCGTCTCATATTTCCGGCCCGCCACCGGACATGACGCTGTTTGCAAGAGAAGAGCTGATAATCCCCGGACATCTGGAGTGCCAGGCATGAACTATGTGCAAAATGCACAAACTTTGTGCAAGCTCTGTTTCATGGAGACATCTTAAGGCATTCATTTATGCACTTCAGCTTCGTCTCCCCGTTCTCTGATGCGAGAATCCGGCTTCTGAAGGACATTTCCGGCACAGGAGCGACAGATTTCCCTTCCGCAGGCATATCCGTCCCGCCGGCTCCGATGATTCTCCTGCATTTTCCGTACAGATCAATTCGGGAGAGCGGGACAGGAACATCCGCATACAGTCTGATGCCGTATGCTTTCCAGCATCTATGATGGGCCTGGAATATATCCCACAGCAGATCCGCTTCTGTAATTTCCGGCATTACGGACATGATGTATGCAGCCACGTCCAGACAGGAAAGCTCCCTGTTCTTCCGGATGAAATGAATAAAATCATACAGGTCCGGCAGAAAAAGCACATTGGCGAAATATGGGTCCGCCTTCACGACATCCTCCGGAGAATCCCCCTCCGCTGACAGGCAGTGCAGGGAAACAGGAACATCTTCCCAGCAGTCTTCCCGTATGGATTCCATCACGGCGCATGTGCGGCCGAGCATGCCGTCTCCGGGCATGTCATACCCTATCCTGCATCCCAGGCTGTATGCGCTTGCCATTATGATGCAATGCTTCATGCTTTGCCCTCCCTTTCAAGCACATCCTGCTCCCATACGGTGTAATACTCCTTGTCCCTCGTGTGGGAAATATAATTGCCTGCTGCATCCCTGCGGAGCCATATCTGCAGCTCCCACCGGAATACGTAGCTGCGCCACTCATAATCCGGGTTGCTGATATACACGTGCACCGCCTTGTAATCCCCATTGGAGGAGTCTATGCACTTGAGGCCCAGGGGCACGATATGCGCCTTCAACTCGTCATAAGTGACGGCTTCTTCATCCAGAATGATTCTCATACCGTACAGGTCATTCACGCAGTTTGCAAGAGGGACCGCACCCCTTTCCTTCATCCCTGACCCGTACTTGCGTATCTTGTACTCCAGTGAGTTCTGGGTCTTGATCCGGAAGGAAACACCAGGCATGTCTTCAAAGACCGGAAGCCGCCCTTTCCCCATCTCCTTAAGCAGGAACCGCCTGTAAGAAAGGATGTATCCGTGCAGTTCTTCATCTGCAAGGACGTCTCTCATCTTAGTGTTCTTCATATGATACATCTTCCTCTTGAAGGTCAAATAATCCTCCCAGTCTTCATGCACCAGGAGCTGTGCCTTCATGCACTCATGAATGACTTCATCAATGCTCTCCCAGTTCATCCCCATCCTCCTTTGCTCTTATAGGACTCTTCCCTTTGCGTGGGCATTATATGCAGTTCACGCTAACATGTAACGAAGTTCCCTAGATAATCCAATATATCCAAGGGTCTGAAAATCTCCACGCCGCCTATCCTGTGGCCGCCGAAAAGAACGCATATCCCGCTCATCATGTCTTCCAGGCCGTAATATTCCAGCAGGTTCCGGACCTCTTCACGGGTGAATCCGAAGTGCTCTGCCAGCTGGGAGTTTCGGATGGTGTAACATGCATAGTTATTAAAGCCGCCAAGATGTTAAGGACGTCTCTCATCTTAGTGTTCTTCATATGATACATCTTCCTCTTGAAGGTCAAATAATCCTCCCAGTCTTCATGCACCAGGAGCTGTGCCTTCATGCACTCATGAATGACTTCATCAATGCTCTCCCAGTTCATCCCCATCCTCCTTTGCTCTTATAGGACTCTTCCCTTTGCGTGGGCATTATATGCAGTTCACGCTAACATGTAACGAAGTTCCCTAGATAATCCAATATATCCAAGGGTCTGAAAATCTCCACGCCGCCTATCCTGTGGCCGCCGAAAAGAACGCATATCCCGCTCATCATGTCTTCCAGGCCGTAATATTCCAGCAGGTTCCGGACCTCTTCACGGGTGAATCCGAAGTGCTCTGCCAGCTGGGAGTTTCGGATGGTGTAACATGCATAGTTATTAAAGCCGCCAAGATGTTCCAGCCACATTGTCCCTGTAATAATGCCAAATTCTACATTCGAAGAATTGTCCTTCATGACAAAGCTTAAAAGGCAGCTTATAAACCTGATGGCCTCCACGCTGTACCCGTTGGCATATCCCGCCTGTACAGGATGGTCATAGTCGTCTATGAGCACAACAGGCTTTTTGCCGTAATACGCATGAAGATATATGCTCAAATGCTTCAATGACGTGCCGTAATCTATAAAATTGCCTGTCTTGCTTATAACCCTGTTGTAACGGGACATGTCATAATTCCTCAGGCTTCCCGCAACTTCGCTGCGCCGCATATACTCCGCCGCTATAATGTCCGTGAGGGCATCATATGCCTCATCCCAGATCCTGCTGTTAAACATCACTGAACGATATGCAAATAACCGGACAGCTTCCCTGCCTGGCCTTTATGCCGTCCGAGCACTGCCAGATTTTCTTATCCTTGAAATACCTTGAATTGTCCTCCGGAGTCTTTTCAAAAAAGGCCCTGAGCATGTCCATATTGAGACTCTTGCCGCACTCTCTGGGACAAGGATGAGCATCGCAAATCCGCCTTTAGGCAGGCCGTCCTCCGTAAGAAGATCCCGTATAAAAAGTGACTTGTCCACATAGCAGTACTGCTGCGCCTCTATGTAACTGTTCACTCCCGCGCAAATCTTTTTCCGCTGTGTCTCTTTCATGTCTTCTGTCTCCTATGCCCTATGAGGCAAATCCTAGAACTCCCCGCAGTCTATAGCCAGATAGCGCATTACATACCACGGAATAACGATATCCGCATCCCCGGTCATCTGCGCGCCGTATAATTCGCACAAGCTGTCCAACTGGTCTTCGTAGCCGTAATATTCCAGCAGGGTCCGGACCTCTTCCCTTGAGAAGCTGAAGTCCTCCGAAAAAGGCCTGTCCTTCAATGTATAAGGCACATAGTCCTTGAAGCCGCAGAAATCTCCCGGCATCAGTTTGGAGCCTATAAGCACCGCAAACTCCAGATACGGATTGTCTCTGAGGCCCGAAGCCAGCCAGCTGCCCATGAACCTCTTCATCCTCGTTCTGTACCGGTATTCATAGCCGGCAAGCACAGGAGTGTCATACTCATCCAAAAGCACAATGGCCTTTTTGCCGTAATGCATGTACAGGAGTCTGCATAAAAGCCTCAATGACGCCCTGTACTCTTTCTCATCCGCCGTTCCGCTCTTTATCCTTTTGAAAATCTCAACATCATCCGGATCTGCTTTATTGCTTGCAGCAAGTACGCGATGAATCTTGAACTCTGTAGAAATCCTTTTAACAATAGCATCATGCTCTCCCCTCCATGTTGGCCTGTCAATACCGCAGAATGATATCAATATGACAGGGTGCCGGCCCTGCATGGCCTTTATGCCGTCTCCGCACTGCCAGATCTTCTTATCCCTGAAATACACGGAAGTGTCATTGCCCGTCACTTCAAAGAACGTCTTGACAGTATCCAGGCCAAGCGTCTTGCCGCATCTCCTTGGCAGCATGAAAACCTTCACCTTCCCATCCTCGCTCAAGAGGTCACGGATGAGAAGAGTCTTGTCCGTGTAATAATACCGCTGCGCTTTCGTGTAAGAATCTATCCCGCAGTTTACAAAAAGTCTCTTAGACGTCTCTTTCATGTCTTCTTGCTCCTTTGCCCTGTGGATTTAATTCGGGCATATTTGTGTAC
>JAJPZA010000060.1 GCA_021204625.1 Clostridia bacterium
AAGTGGGCCGTGTTCTTCTTCTATCCCGCAGACTTCACGTTTGTATGCCCCACAGAGCTTGAGGATCTTCAGAACAAGTATGAGGACTTCAAGAAGGCAGGATGCGAGATTTACTCAGTATCTACAGACACCCATTACGTTCACAAGGCATGGGCAGACCATTCAGAGAGAATCGCAAAGCTCCAGTATGTGATGCTTGCAGACCCCACACACGCTCTTTGCAAGGACTTTGACGTTCTCATCGCGGAGGACGGCGTGGCAGAGAGAGGAACCTTCGTGGTAAACCCCGAGGGCAAGATTGTCGCATATGAAGTGAACTCCGGAAACGTAGGACGCAATGCGGACGAGCTCTTCAGAAAGCTCCAGGCCCTGCAGTTCGTGGCAGCTCACGGAGACGAGGTATGCCCCGCAAAGTGGAAGCCCGGCGAAGAGACTCTCAAGCCCAGCTTAGACCTTGTAGGAATGCTTTAATATGCATGTCCGGGGAAGGGCGCCTTTGGCCTTTCCCGCGGGTCGTTTTCAAGCGGATTCAGCAGGCCGCCGCGGGCAACGCAGCGGCCTGTGTCGCATATGCAGCGCGGTGAGCGCGGAGGTAGAATATGGGAAAGGACAACATGTATGACGTAATAATCATCGGCGGAGGCCCGGCAGGCCTTTCGGCTGCCATATATCTTGCCAGGGCCAAATACAAGGTGCTCGTCATGGAGCAGGCCCAGCTCGGCGGACAGATCACCATAACCTCTGAGATAGTCAACTATCCCGGAGTGTTCAAGACATCCGGCAAGCAGCTCACGGAGCAGATGCGCCTGCAGGGCAAGGCGTTCGGGGCCGAGTACTTAATCGCCAAGGCTGAGAAGGTGGAGCTTTCCGGAGACGTGAAGACGGTCATCACGGACACAGGCAGGGAGTTCAAGGCTCTCGGCATCGTGCTTGCTCTCGGCGCAAGCCCCAGAAAGCTCGGCTTCGAGGGAGAGAAGGAGTTCCAGGGCAGGGGCGTCGCATACTGCGCAACCTGCGACGGCGAGTTCTTCACAGGCCGTGAAGTGCTTGTCGTTGGCGGCGGATTCGCTGCGGCCGAAGAGGCCATGTTCCTCACCAAGTACGCAAGCAAGGTCACAATCATCGTCCGCAAGGGAGAGTTCTCCTGCGCCCAGAGCGTTGTGGACAAGCTCGCCGAGTACCCCAAGATTGAGGTCCGCTACTTCACTGAAGTCATAGAGGCCGGCGGAAAAGGCGTCCTCACGCACGCAACCCTCAAGAACAACCAGACCGGCGAGACGTACACATACGAGGCCGCGGACGGAGGGAACTTCGGAATCTTCGTATTCGTAGGATACGCTCCCGCGACAGATCTCGTTGCAGGGCAGGTGGAGCTCTCCAAGCAGGGATACATCATCACGGACGTGAACCAGAAGACCAGCATAGACGGCGTGTATGCGGCCGGCGACGTCTGCATCAAGAATCTCCGCCAGGTGGTCACGGCCGTCTCAGACGGCGCTACGGCTGCCACATCCCTAGAGAAGCATGTCTCCACGATGCATGAGAAGCTTGGGCTCGGACCCTTCGTTCAGGAGAAGGACGAGGCACCGGTACAGGCGGAGGCCGCTGAGGAGCAGCCCAAAAAGAAAGCATCCTCTTCCGCGGACGCATTCATTTCAGAGGACATAAAGGCGCAGCTGAGAGTGATTCTCAACCGTTTCGCCCGCAAGGCCACAATAGTTGTCATGAATTCCGGAGATGCGGCAGGCATTGAGCTTTCCGGTTTTGCGGAGGAGCTCAAGGGAGTTCATGACATGCTTGAGGTTGGTCCGGATGAGAAGACGGACGGAGCTTCATACATAGACATCCGCACGGAGGACGGTCCTGCCGGAATCCGTTATTACAGCGTTCCCGGCGGACATGAGTTCAACTCATTCGTAATCGCCCTGTACAACGCCGCAGGCCCCGGACAGCCCATGGGACAGGATCTTAAGAACAGGATCGCATCCCTCGGCAAACACACCCTCTCCGTAATGGCCACCCTTTCATGCACCAACTGCCCGGACGTGGTTATGGGCACGCAGCGCATAGCATCCCTCAACCCCGGCATCACGGCCGAGATGTATGACCTCTCCAAATTCCCGGAGATAAAGTCAAAGTACAACATCATGGCTGTTCCCTGCCTCATCATAGACGGCACGGCCACATACTTCGGCAAGCAGAACCTGGAGAGCCTCGTTGAGATAGTGGAAAAGTCCGCTCCCGCAGAGGAAGAGCAGGCATAATTCCATCCGGTTCAGGGAAAAAACACTGCAAATGACATCCAAAAAGGGGAGTCCGTAAGGACTCTCCTTTATACATGCAGAGGGGAGGCAATATTGCCTCCCCTCTGCCTGGTTATGCTGATGAACAGGCATGGACCTGTTTGTTTTTGATTATGGCATATGCTGTCAGTAACTGATGCTGATTGTGACGGCAAGGGCCCCCGGTCCGATATGGCAGGAGACGGAGAGGGAAAGGGGATCCACGAACACCACCGGAATGTCCGGGAACTCAGCTTCAAGCTCTGCTTTGAACTTGTCTGCCTCGGCATAGTTGTCCGTGTGGGCAACGGACAGAACCATCCTGCCCGCTTCGCGCTCTTTGGAGAATCTGTTGTCCAGGTCATCATGAACGGCCTTTATCATGACCTTCTTCGCATCCGCAAGCTTGCGGACGGACTTGTTGTACGTGTCCAGCTTGTAACCCTGGATCTGAAGGACGGGCTTGAGCTTCAGTATGGTGCCTATCATGGCTACTGCCGGAGTGAGGCGCCCGCCTTTCTTGAGGTATTTGAGAGTGTCCACCATGATATAGATGGAGGAGGTCATCTTGGTCTCCATGAGCCAGTCATAGATCTCCTGGGCCGTCTTGCCCTCATTTGCCATCTTGATTGCGTCATAAGCGGACTGCCTCTGGGTCACGGAAATTCTCTGGTTGTCCACGACGAACACCTTGCCCTTGAACCTTTCGTCATTGGCCGCATAGTTCAGAAGTGTCTCGCAGGTGTTGGAAAGGCCGGAGGACATGGGAATATGGATGACCGCGTCATGCGTCTCCAGGTTCTTTTCCCAGACTTCGCCTACGTCTTCCGGAGCGGGCTGCGCTGTTGAGACATTTATGTTTATGTCCCTGAGCTTCTCATAGAACTGCTCCTGAGTGAGGGAGATGTCTTCCAGATACTGTTCGCCGTCTATAAGGACGGGCATGGGGATGACGTCAATGCCGAGCTCCTTCGCTTCGCTCTGCGTGATTCCGCTGTTGCTGTCCGTTACAACTGCTACTTTCATATGAATACTCCTTTGGCTGGATGCCTAAACTATAATCCATTTTACTGAAATAGTAAACAGAATAAGCTCAACTGTCCGTAAATTTCACACAAGTGGTTGCAATCTGCCCGAACGCCCCGGCAAAACTTCCCTTCATCCCGTGGCATCCGATTCCATCCGTTCCGTCCAGTCCGGCTGTCACAGCTCTGCAACTGTCTCGACTTCCACAAGGGCTCCCTTGGGTATGTCCTTGACGGCCACGCATGAGCGGGCGGGCTTGGAAGTGAAATAGGTCTCGTACACTGCGTTGAAGGCCCCGAAGTCCTTTATGTCCGAAAGGAAGCATACCGTCTTGACAACCTTCCCTATTGAAGACCCTGCGGCCTCCAGAAGGGCGGCTATGTTTCTGCAGACCTGTTCCGTCTGCCCGGCGATGTCTGCGGCCTCAATGTTTCCGGTGGCGGGGTTGATGGGAACCTGGCCCGAAGTGAACACAAGGTTGCCAGCGATTGTGGCCTGTGAATAAGGGCCTATTGCCGCCGGAGCTTTGTCTGTTGATACGTATTTCATAATGTCTCCTTAGCCCGTGAAAAGGCTGTATATTCTATAAATTCTGATGATACTGTCCGTCCTGCCTCCGAAGACTGAAATGCCCGCAGCAAAGGAAAGGGAGATGAGGCAGAGGAGAGGCAGGGAAGAGCTGGAGCGGCCTGCTTAATTGCGGCTTACGAGCTTGAAGCCGGCCTCGCGGAGCCTGGTCTTTATCTCGTTGATGTGCTCGAAGTTGCGGGTCTCGATGTCCATCTTGAGATAGCATCCGTTGATGTCCGTTCCCTCGTTGGAACGCTCATGAAGAACTCCTGTGACGTTGCCTCCGCAGGCAGCGATTATCTGGGAAACCTCAACCAGCTGGCCGGGCCTGTCCACAAGCTCTATGGTGAGGTCGCAGGTCCTTCCGGACATGAGAAGTCCGCGGTTTATCACCCTTGAAAGGATGGTGACGTCTATGTTTCCGCCGGAGATCAGGCAGCACACGTTCTTGCCCGCAAGGTCCGGGACCTTGTTGTACATGACAGCGGCAAGGGATACGGCGCCGGCGCCTTCGGCTATCATCTTCTGCTTTTCTATGAGGGCCAGGATTGCCGCGGAAATCTGCTCGTCCGTTACGGTAACCACTCCGTCCACGTACTTCGAGCAGAGATCGAAAGTGTGCGGCCCGGGCTCCTTGACCGCGATTCCGTCCGCAATCGTGTTCACGGAGGGAAGCGCTTCCGCCTTGTTCTTTGCAAGAGCGTTCACCATGCTTGCGGCTCCGGCCGCCTGCACGCCGTACACCTTGATGGAGGGCTTGAGGCTCTTGATGGCGTACGCCACGCCGGAAATAAGCCCGCCGCCGCCGATTGGCACGAAGACGGCGTCCACTTTGGGCAGATCGTTGAGTATCTCAAGGCCGATGGTTCCCTGGCCGGCGATGACGTATTCGTCGTCGAAGGGGTGGATTAAAGTGTAGCCGTATTCCTCGCAGAGCCTTTCTGCCTCGTTGTGGGCGTCATCATAGACTCCGGGCACAAGAATGACCTCGGCGCCGTAATGCTTCGTGGCCTCGACCTTGGAAATGGGGGCCCCGTCCGGCATGCAGATCTTTGCGCTGATGCCGAATTTCTGGGATGCGAGGGCCACGCCCTGCGCATGGTTTCCCGCGGAGCAGGCTATGACTCCCCTGGCCTTTTCTTCGTCCGTGAGCTGCGAGATCTTGTAATAAGCCCCGCGGACCTTGAACGATCCTGTCACCTGCAGATTCTCCGTCTTGAGATACACGCTGCATCCCGTCTGCTCCGAAAGGGAGGGGGAATATATTATGTCTGTCTCGCGGATGGCGTCCCTCAGCACGAACTGCGCATGATAAATCCTGTCCAGTGTAAGCATAATGCTGCCTCTCATATAATCTGCCTATAAGTATAATTGCTGTTCCGGAATATGTCAAATAAAACGGCCCGCGCCGCGGAACGGCTGCAGCCTTGCGCCTTCTTTCCCGGACCGGCCCCGGCGAGCCTTTTTCCAGGCCCTGCAGCATATGAGGCAGATGCCCGGCGCTCATGACGGAATATGACGGAATATGACAAATCCGGCCTTGCCCAGGAACTGGATTCCGGACGTTTTCCGGCACATATACGGCAAGAAATATTTTTCGGAAAATCTTTTTGTAATTTCTTTGTGAAAATTTTGTCATATATATATGTTACAAAGTTGACAACTTGTCATTCATTATATATACTGTCATTGCAATTATTTTAATCAGATTGCATTTATAATTCAGGCTGCATTTATAATATTGTGCCGGTGCGCCGGCGCTGCGCGGCGGAAGACAGAGTGATACGGAGAAAATCTGCCGGCGGCGCAGGCATCACGGATTGCATATGCGGGATTGCTTCCCTCTGCGTACGGGAATTGCCTTAGTCGTACGGTACGATGACATGGGCATCGCGGCAGAGGAAGAAGAGATGATGCCTAACTGCGGCAAAATAAAACGGGATGCCCGCAGGCCGGCCCCGGCGGTGCAGGGCCGCGAGGGCCGTGCAAGCGGGATTTGAAGAAATCTGAATCTGAGTCTGCTTAAACCCAGGGATTGGCTTGGGGGATTAAAATACAGAAAAATTGCATGCCGGCAGGCTGCAACATATTAAAAGGGTCTTATGAGCGAATCTGAATCTGAAAAAGCAAGGAAGAAATTCCAGAAGGACAATGCGGAAGGACTGGATGAAGTCCTTCATTCCGGCGCAGGGGCGACCGTGAAGAAGAGCCGCAGGAAGAGGAACATCATAATTGTGGTGTGCGTCGTTCTTGTTGTGGCCATTCTGGCAACCGTGTTCGGCGTCATGTTCACAAGGAAGCCGGATGCCATCACGAACAAGGGATATGCCACCATAGACCTTGAGCTGCCCACAGACGATTCTACACCTTTGGATCATGAAGGGTATGAGAACATAGGCTATCTGAATCATAAGCTTCATTCACAGCCTTACTATTACTCTTATGCCAACGGCAAGATAGACAACACGGCCGGAGTGAACCAGACATTCGAGACAATCAAGCAGTACAACAACGGCGTCATGATTTCCTCGGAGATAGCCACCAGCTCGCTGGTCAACAGCGCCGTGCAGACCTGCACGACGGACAACTGGGTTGTCTGGAGAAACGCCGCCGGCGGAAAGAGCACATATAACATTGACGACAGCCAGGACTACCCCATGGACTATACCGCTTACAAGACCGGTGATCCCACGGGAAGCTGCGCCCTTGACGAATACATGCTGCAGTGGGGATTCCCGCCCACTGAACTGTCTGTATACGTCCTCAATGAGAAGACCATAGACCACTGTGACAACGTCATAGACAACGGGGACGGCACATACACGCAGACATACTATCTCAACGTGTTCCTTGAGCCGGACGATGAGTCCGCCGTATATTATTACAAGCAGCACATGGTTGCGACCGGCGGCCTCACGGAATTCCCTACGTTCTCATACTCAACCATAACGTATACTTTTGACGGAGACTGGCAGCTTCTCGAGACAGATGTCAACGAAGTGTACAAGACCACAATCGGCGTCATCACGACGACATGCACTGCAAGCAGCGTAACGGTATACACGTACGGAAACCAGTCCATATGCGAGAACTCCGCATATGACGATTATTTCGCCGAGTACATCAACACGGACGTCGCATACGAGGGCACCGTTTCAGTTTCGGACTGCCTTGCGCAGGCCTTCGGCTCAGTCCTCACAGAGCCCGTCACGTTCTCCCTTGACATGGACATAGAGGAGCAGTCCGTGACAGGCCTTCTGTATCTGGACATCCCCAATATGGACATCCGCGCGGACATCGGCAACATCCAGCTCTACATTGAGGAGCCTGATGACGGCTCCATGTGGCTGTACCTTGGCTACGGCGACGACACCAAGGTCAAGCTGGACATTAACTCGCTTGATTTCAGCTCGCTGTCATCCGGCAGCAGCAGCTCGTCCTTCGACACTGATGAGCTTCTGTCAGAGCTTGCGGACGGCGATTTCTATGTATATGAGGACGGCTCCGGGGCGTCCCTTGATTCCGAGCTGACCCTTCTCGGCCTCACGATTCCCGCGCACTTTGAATTCGCCATAGACGAGGACGGCGTCATAACCCTGGACTACATGTCCGCGACGCTGACCCTTCTCGGATCGGACATTGACATAACAGTGGAGTTCACGGACGACACCATTGACGCCCTCTCGGATTCCGAGAAAGCAGGCTACATTGACATCAACGGCAATGCGGATGACCTTATAAACCTCATCGCAACGATAAGCTCCACAGAGACTGAGCTTAATATTGAATACACAACCGACAGCGGCGTGTCCGTCGAGGTCCTTCTTCAGATGGACGTGGCCAACTACCAGTACCATGGTGAAATAGACCTGTACTTCGGCTCAGGCACCTGGAAGTACATAGGCGTTGACTACAAGGGCGGATATCTGTACATCACCCTTGACTCCCTTGACATGGAGCCTCTCAAGCTCAAGGCAAGCATGGACGACATCCTGATGGACATCATCGACATGTTCCTTTCGGATTCGGATGATTCCGCGGAGACGGCGTCCCTGATAGCCACAGTGGCCGACACGGATTCTTCCTTAAGCTCCGGCTCAATATCAGACATCATCTCAAGCTTCAGCAACATCAGCTTCGGCGACGTGCTGTACAAGCTGCTCGCGGACAAAGACTTCGCCAACACCATGCAGGTCACGGACAGCGGACTGTTCGCGATAGACGCCACAGACCTTCTCGGGATGATAGGCGTGGACCTCAACCTCGGAACGATATATCTTGTGGCGGACGAGACAGGCCTCTACGTGGATGACGGCCCGTTCGAGCTCAGCCTCACCCAGGGCGGCGAATTCACCGTAGACACAACATATTACGTGGATGCGGAGGACCTTCTCAAGCTCATAGACGACGTCGAGACCCTCATAGAGAACAAGTCCGTAGGCCTCACCGGCTCCGTAGACGTCGAAGTCAGCGGCTCGGACATTGAAGTCACGATAGACAACCTCACGGTTGACTGGTCGGACGGCGTCACCGTATACATGCAGGCATCCTTCATGCTCGGCGATGCCCGCCAGGACATCTATGTCCTTTACACAGGCAGCACCGACACGCTGCAGCTCGCGTACGGCTCCGTGGGCCTTGAGCTCAGCTTTGAAAGCGGCGACCAGTCAGATCTTGCAAAGCTTGAGTCTGCCCTTGTACAGGCATATGACAAGATAGCAGAAATTGCCAACTTCTACCTGGATGAATCCAGCCAGTGGACAACGGATGCCGAGACGCTGCAGGACATCCTCACCGGCTTCGGCGTGGCAATAGAGACGACGGAGTCCACAGAGGACATCCTCTCAGAAATCCTCGGCCTGTTCGAAAGCTCCGATCCGGATTCCAGCCTGGACATCTGGAGCCTTCTCGGCGACATGTCCTTCGGCCTCGGCCCCAACGGCGGCTTCGAGATAACCATAGCGGGAGTGGACCTTGAGATTACGGACGTGACCTCGGCCCATGACGGCGAGTTCACCATAGACATCAACCTGTCATACACCGGCGATTCATTCTCCGTCGCCCTTGAGAACTGGGACGTATCCGCAGGCACCATCGGCGAGTTCGCATCCGGAACCGAGTTCGTGACGGCGGATGACATCGTGACGCTCATAGACAGCATAACGGCCACTGCGGAGATCCTCACAGGCACAACCGAGATAGACGTCACATACGAGACCACAGACATGGTCATTGAGGCCGTGATTCTGTTCAGCCTGCAGGATTCCGACACGTCCGGCACGATTACGGCAACCTTCTATAATGATACAAACACTACAAAGACCATAGAGTTCGGCTACGATGCAGGTGTAATCTACATTGCCCTGTACTCGGCTGATTCGTCCGGCAGCCCGTACCGCGTATATGCGGACGTGAGCGAAGCGGCAGAGCTTATCACAGGCTTCTTCACATCCGGCTCGGATACAGATTCGGATACATATGCGGAAGATTCAGAAGCCGTGGAAGAGACAACAAGCGTGCTGGAAAGCGTAATCTCCTTCGTGGAGAGCGAATCTTTCACGAGCGTCATCGGCAAGCTGTTCGGAGACGGATATTTCTTCAGCATTCTTTCGACTGACAACCAGACAGGCACATTCAAGATAGACATAGACGCCATCTGCAAGCTCTTCAACGAAGACATAGAGCTCGGCGACGCATATTTCAGCATGGGCACGGACGGCATTGTCCTTGACCTTGACAATGCATACGGCGTCACCATGACCATAACCTCGTCCGAGTCCAGCGTCACCATAGACAAAGACGGCTATGTGAGCGCATATGACCTCAGCAGCCTCATAAAAGGTATAGGGGAAATTGTGGACGCCCAGTCCGTTGGAATCTCCGGAACGATAGCAGTGGATATCGATGGCGCTGAGATCGCTGTCACGATAGACAACCTCACAATAGACTGGTCAGACGGCATCACTGTATTCATGCAGGCAAGCTTCGTCCTCGGCACCGGAGATGATGCAAAGACGCAGAACATCTACGTTCAGTACACAGGCTCAGACAACACCATCAAGCTCGCATACGGGCAGGTTGGCCTTGAGCTTAGCTTTGACACCGGCGAAGGCTCAGATCTTTCCAAGCTTGAGAAAGCCCTTGTACAGGCATATGACAAAGTGGCCGAGATAGCCAACTATTACGGCAACGAGTGGACCACGGAGGCCGAGACACTGCAGGATGTCTTGACGGGCTTCGGCGTGGAAACAGAGCTCACCGGCTCATTGACAGACATCATTTCAGATATCATAGACCTGTTCTCAAGCTCAAACAATTCCGGCTCCGGCAGCGCGGACGTCATGAGCATCATCAGCGGAATGACCATCGGCGCTGGAAAAGACGGCGGAATAGAGCTTCAGATTGCAGGCGTCACCCTTGGCCTTAAGGATGTCTCCACAACAGCAGATGATGCGTACAGCTTCAAGATGGACGCAGACCTCACATACTCCAGCGACAGCTTAACTGCAGGCCTTGAGGGCTGTGAGATAACCACAGGCTCCATCGGCTCATTCGCCGAAGACACTGAGTTCATAGACGCAGACAAGATTGCAGTCCTTATTAACAGCATAACGTCTGCCGTGGACATCCTCACAGGCACAACCGAGATAGACGTCACATACGAGACCACAGACATGGCCATAGAGGCCGTCATTCTCTTCAGCCTGCAGGATTCCGACACATCCGGCAAGATAACTGCAACTTTCTATAATACAGAAACAACAACAAAGACCATAGAGTTCAGCTACGAAGACGGCATAATCTACATGTCCCTGTACTCCAATGGCGCAACGCCGTACCGTGTAAAGGCAGACATAAACGAAGCCGTAACGCTCATATCCTCATTCTTCACATCCGGCTCTACGGATACAGAGACTTATGCGGAAGATGAGGAGGCCGTGGAAGAGACAACAAGCATACTTGCAACCATCGTATCCTTCCTGGACAACGCAACCTTTGCAAGCATCATGGACACCGTCTTCGGACAGGGCGGCTTCTTCAAGATTTTTGACACCAACGGAACCAATTCAGTAACCGTAGACATCACAGAAATCTGCAGTCTCTTCGGAGTGGATACATCCCTTCTCGGAAACGCCACATTCACCCTTGGAGACGGCCACGTCACACTGGACCTTGACGATGCATACGGCGTATCCCTGGACATCAAGAAATCTGATAGCAGCGTAAACATAGACAAAGACAGTTACAATGACGCATATGACCTCTTAGACCTCATAAAAGGCATCAAGGAAATCGTGGATGCCCAGTCCGTAGGCCTCACAGGCTCCATAGCCGTATCAGACATCGTAACGGACGGAGAGGCTTCCACTATAGAAGTCACCATAGACAACCTCACGGTATCCTGGGCAGACGGCATCACCGTATACATGCAGGCAAGCTTCAATCTTAGCGGCGAGACCCAGAACATATACGTACTGTACACCGGCAGCACAAACACGCTGCAGCTCGCATACGGAACGGTAGGCCTGGAGCTTAACTTCGACAGCGGCGACCAGTCAGATCTTGCAAAGCTTGAGTCTGCCCTTGTACAGGCATATGACAAGATAGCTGAAATTGCCAACATATATCTGGATACAGACAGCCAGTGGACAGATTCTGCAGAGTCCCTGCAGGATGTCTTGACGGGCTTCGGCGTGGCCATAGACCTCACAGGCTCATTGACAGACATTATCTCAGATATCATAGACCTGTTCTCAGGCTCTGACGCGGAAACAGATACCGGCACAGGCAGCACCGGCAGCGTTGATGTCATGAGCTTCATCAGCGGGATGACCTTCGGCGCCGGGGCAGACGGCGGGCTTGAGCTTCAGATAGCGGGAGTCACCGTAGACATCCAGGATATAACAGAATCCCCGGACGGCGCCTTCACATTTGAGGTCAGCCTAAACTACAAGTCGGATTCCATAGACCTGGATCTCAGCAACTGGGATATAACCACAGGCTCCATCGGAGAAATCACTGATGTGACATACGTCACAGCGGATGACCTTGCAACCCTCATAGACTGCATCACAGCCACTGCGGACATTCTCACCGGCACAACAGAGATAGATATCTCATACGAATACGGTGAAAACGAAGTTGCCGTGGGCGCAACGGTTCTCTTCAGCCTTGCGGATGCCAATGCTTCCGGCACTATAACAGCCAAATTCAATGATGAGTCTGACACAATAAAGACCATAGACTTCTATTACGCAGACGGCACGTTCTATCTGTCCCTGTATTCAGCAGACTATGCTGATACCCCTTACCTTGTAAAGGGAAGCGTAAGTGATGCCATTACACTCATAGAATCATTCTTCACAACAGACGATACGGATACAGATGACGGAGCAGGGGAAGCCACGGAGGCAACGGCCAGCGTAATTGCAACAATAGTATCCGTTCTGGAGAACGAGACCCTTGCAAGCGTGATGGGCAAGCTGTTCGGAGACGGAGACTTCTTTAAGATCTTCTCAACAGACAATCAGACAGGCACCTTCAAGATAGACATTGCGGCCATCTGTGATCTCTTCGGAGTGGATGAAAGCACCCTTGACTCCCTTGGAAATGTAACTTTCACAATGGACGGCGATGGCATCTCGGCAGAGCTGTCCGGATACGGCGTTTCCATGGACATCATCAAGTCTGAGTCCGCAGTTGCCACAGTGCCCGCCGGTGTTTACACAGACGCGGAAGACCTCATTGAGCTCATAGACGGCATCATGGATATCTACAATGCCGGCGCAGTATCCCTGTCCGGAACGATTGCCGTGGATGTAAGCGGCACTACAATATTCTTAGACATACAGGAAAGCACAATAGACTGGTCCAACGGCATTAACGTATACGTTCATACATACATTGGCGTAAACGACACAGCGCAGGAGCTGTACCTCAGCTATGAATCCAATGACCAGACACTCATGCTGGCATACGGCTCCGTAGGCGTAAAGCTTAGCCTGAAGTCCGGCAGCGATGACATACAGGCCATCGATGACATACAGGCCATCAAGGATGCCCTTGCAGATGCGGACAGCCGTCTTACAGTCCTTATCCAGGGCCTGTTCACAAACGGATACTTCGATGAGGCCCAGAGCCTGTCCGACATCCTTGACACAATACAGCAGAGTGAGCTGTATACTGAGCTCCTGGATCTCCTTTCAGACCTGTTCTCAAGCTCAGATGATACAGATGATACAGATGATACAGATGACTCCGGCAGCAGCTTCAGCTTCACGGCAGCGGACATCATTGATATGGTATCCAGGGCATCCATGGGAGCCGGCACAAACGGCGGATTCGGCCTGTCACTTGAGTCTCTCAGCATAGGCAGCGTAAGCCTTTCAGACCTCAGCCTTGAGATAGTGGATGTCTCCAAGGACCATGACAACCAGTTCAACCTCTCCGTAAGCCTTGGCGGCAGCATCTCTGGCGTGGACATTGTATTGAGCGACCTCACTGCTAAAGTGGGAGACAGCGGTTATCAGATGCCTTCTGCAACGGATGTGAATTATCTCACCGGAACAGAGTTCGGCTACATGATAGATTACCTGGTATCCACAGTAGAGCTCATCTCAGAGCATTCAATAACTGTTGAAATTTCAGGCACTCAGTATGATTACACCCCTGAATACACTGACTACAGGAACGTCAAGTACAACATCTCCGCAACATTTGCCATAGAGTGGGGCACGGACGCAACAACAGCAGATGATCCTGATGCTATAGATGACGCTGATACAGATGGAACAGAGACAGAAGATACAACTGCCAATCCGTTCTACATGTATGCTTATGTGGCCATGGAGGCTCCTAACCCGAATGATGACAGCTATGTGATTGGCCTGTACATCATGGACCACAACTATGACGGAACAACAGACGGAGACCTGGATATTTACCTTTCCATATCCAATAAGGAGACAACTTCTGCCGACTACAGCCCGCTCATGTTCTATGTGCCTGCCAGTGAGATAATGTCTCTTGTTTCAATGGGGCTTGCGGCATGCGACCTTGGGAACCTTGCAATCTCCAATGAAACCCTCCAGGCCATTCTGACTGCTGTTACAGAATATGTACAGGATCTCATGGATAATTATCTCTCAGACACAACTCTGGCACAGTTCGCGTCCCTCGGATCCTGGATCTTCTCAATGATAGCGGACGGCGGCCTCCAAGGTCTTATAGACAATCTTCTGGGCGCCACATCCTCTGATGATACGGAAGATTCCGAGTATGCATTAACCGTTGCCGATATTGAATACGAATCCGGAGCCGCAGCATACAGTCTTACAGACCCTTACATCAAAGCCTTGACTATAACAGATACACAGTTCCAGCTTGTTCTTAACGCACTGTCAATGTACGGCGAAGATGCAACAGAGGGAGACCTTACCGTAACGGTTACAAGGGATAATAACAAGAACCTTACAAGCGCATCCATTTCCAATGTATATTACAACGATATGGAAAGCATGATGGCTCTCTCCATGGACTTCACCAAGTCCGTGACAAGAGTGACAGACCTTGAATCCGGAGATGAAGGGTATGTAGACTTCTCCAAGTACTGGGATTGGTCTGAGCTGGATTCCTTGGTTGGCATGCTGGTCAACTCCGTAATGAACAATGGAGGAACAGAAGACATTACGGATTACTCTCTCAACAACAACTTCTTCTTTACCGGAGAGATTGCTGTTGAACTCGGTTCTTATACGCTCAGCACAATTTATGTTGATGCGCTGTCTGTCAACCTTAGCGATGACTTCAGTGACTTCTCGCTTGATATGACAGTACATTACTCTAAATTGTCTTTTATTTTCACACTTATGTCTGCAGCCACTGTCGACATATCAATACGAAACGATATGATTTACATGAGAAGGACAACAGACAGCGCAGTTGAATACCGCATCATGTCCCTTACAGATTTCTCTGCAGATATAATGAATCAGATAGAATGGCTTCTGAGTTTTGGCAGCGTTCTTGCTTCTATTATCAATAGTATAAACGGAAGCGGAAGCAGTCCGATTGAGATGTCTGATTATGACTATGGCGCATTGGTTGCTGGTTATCTCGACACATACACGTACTCTGTAGACAGTGACGGAGCAAAGAACTGGTATCTGAAACTCAACGGAGACACCATTTCCGCTCTGGCAGGAATGACATTGAGCAATTTGACTGCAACATTTATTTCCGATGCGAAAGATGAGACCGTATGGAAATACCTGGATGTGACCGGCACTATATCATCCATTGTCACTGCAGATATCAGTCTAGAGTATATGAATTCCGAAAGCACCGGCAACATGGCTTCATCTGCAAGTACGCTGTACGATATTGGCATCTATAATGACCTTACCTGGGATGACATTCTCGGCGGAACAACGTTTGAAGAGATATGCGAAAATATAGACTGGGATCAGATGACTTCAGACCTTGGCACCACATATCTGGATTACACAGGATCAGGAAATCTCAGAGTTGGTCTGGCAGAGTTCTACTTCTCGGACGAGGATGGTGAAACTACGAGCCTTGGAAGCCAGTACGTCCTTTACAACTCATCCAAACAAAACATATACACATATCTCGATTACCCGGATATCTCCGAGTATGACAGAGAGGAAGAAGATCTCAAGGCTGTATGGACAAGCACCAGCTTTGACACAACCAACAACGTCATCACTATAACAGCAACCCGTGAGAAAACATACACTGTTACTGTCATGGGCAACGAATACGGCAATGAAGAATCTCAGTATGTCATCCAGCACGTATACGAAAGCACATATCTTGCAAAGGATATGGATACTTTGGTACAGGCTGCGGACGGCAACTGGTACATGATCAGCTACTACGCTGACGCTGATGGCAACAATCTCAACCTTGCTGCCGGCCTGGACAGCAGCGGCAATGAGTGCTACATCCTTCCTGTAAACGAAGACATTACAGTATATGCTCACTGGGAGCAGGCATACGGAGTAACCTTCATAGACAGTGAAGAAGGCACAGAGGAGACATTGTACTACTATGCCGGCACAACCCTCACAGAAGACAACATGCTCGCAATTCCTGTAAGGCGCGGTTACACCGTAACCTGGCAGACCGAAGACGGTGATACCAGCTATGATGTTGCAGCAAGCGGCAATATGCCGTTCTATGCAGTATACACCATCAACCACTACAATATTACATTTGCAAGTGAGCTGGAGGTATCTGAAAACAGCGAGCATGGCAGCCAGTTCGTATACAACGAAGACACCGGATATTACGAGTACACGATATCACTTGAATACGGCACGGAATTAGCCCTTTCAAATGAGGAGCTTGCAACGCAGCTTGCCACCGTAAACGGATGGACGTACGGAGGTAAGTCTTATGGAGACGGAGCCACTGTGACTGTTGTAGATGATGACATGACATTCTATGTGGACTTTGAATATAAGACCATAACGGTTCATTACTATTACAATACAGACTCCAAATACAACATGACAGTAATAACCGGCAGCGACGGCAATTATACGCTTTTAGACCCTGGCTGGGAAATGTACTCTTATGATGGCGACGCGGCTACAGAACTCATCAATCCGTATATATTCCTCGGTTGGGCATACCAGGATTCAGATGACAGCTGGGATACTATAACAGATGTCACGAATCTTGTTCTCGCCGGTGAAACTTCGCTTTCTGTATATGCAATTATAATTGAAATTCCTGAACTCACATTGACGGCGTCAGAAAGCAGAAGCGGCAATATCTTCAGCTATAAATATACATATTCAGGAACTTTGACGGCCACGGAAGTTGCACTTGTAGGTTACTTTGCAAACATCGGAACAATTTCATATGGTGAAGATGCCATTGACATTGAGTACTACTACAATAACGATGGAAACCTTATGGGCAATAGCAATGCTCTTGTATCCGGAACCGCTAATACATATAGTACAGATGATGAAGGCAATACTATATTAACAGACAGCTATACAAGTGAAACAATGAGCTCAAACAAGAGCTATGTATTGGCATGGTTCACTGTCAACTATACAATAACGATTGGTTCTAATATTTCAATTTCGGACTCCTGCACCAGTACGATTGCCGTAGGGGCAACTCAAACTTGGTAATAAACTCAAGCACTAACCAACTCAAGCCCCTGTCAATCCCGGCAGGGGCTTTGCATTAGATATGCAGGAGATCCGATTAAGATTGAACGCAAAAAAAGAGGGCGCCTCTGGTATGAGACGCTCTCGGAAATTCAATATTAGCGATGGAGGCAGGAGCCTTTACTTTATCTCGTGGATCCAGCCCTCAGGGGCTTCTATGGTGCCCATCTGGATGCCGGTCAGGGTGTCGTAGAGCTTCTGGATAACGGGGCCCATCTTTTCCATTCCGGAAGGGAACTGGATGAGATTGCCGTGGTCGTAGATGGCGCCTACGGGTGAGATGACGGCTGCGGTGCCGCAGAGACCGCACTCTGCGAAGTCCTTGACTTCATCAAAGCGCACCTTGCGGTGCTCAACCTTGAGCCCTAAGTAATTCTCTGCTACATAGCAGAGGGAGCGGCGGGTGATGGAAGGAAGGATGGAATCGGAAAGGGGCGTTACGACTGTGCCGTCGTCGGTTACGAACAGGAAGTTGGCTCCGCCGGTCTCCTCGACGTATGTGCGGGTGCCGGGGTCGAGATACATGTTCTCCTCGAATCCCTTTTCATGGGCGTCAACGATTGCGTAGAGGCTCATCGCGTAGTTCAGGCCGGCCTTTATGTTTCCGGTGCCGCGGGGAGCGGCGCGGTCGAAATCGCTCACGCGGATTACGATGGGCTTTACGCCTTCCTTGAAGTAAGGGCCGACGGGCGTGCAGAAGAGCCTGAACTGGTACTCATTGGCGGGCTTTACGCCGATTACGGCGTCAGAGCCGAACATGTACGGACGGATGTAAAGGGTCGCTCCGGAGCCGTAAGGGGGCACGTAGTCGCGGTTGGCGGAAACCACCTGGTTCACGGCGTCAATGAATCTGTCCTCAGGGAATACGGGCATCTCAAGGCGCTTTGCGGATGCAAGCATGCGCGTTGCATTCATGTCCGGGCGGAAGGTCACTATCCTGCCGTCCACGGTTGTGTAGGCCTTGAGGCCTTCAAATACAGTCTGCGCATACTGGAGCACTCCGGCGCATTCGGAGATGCATACCTTGTCGTCTGTCGTGAGGACGCCGTCATCCCACTTGCCGTCTTTGTAGTTTGAGACATAGCGGTAGGGTGTCTTCATGTAAGCGAATCCAAGGTTACCCCAATCAAGATCTACAGCCATTGTCAGTCTTTTCCCGCCATATTGGCGGTTTTCTCCCTTAGAAATTTTACTGCCTATATTATAATGTCGGGGCTTATATAAGTCAAACGCTTGTTGACAAAAACAGGGCCGCAATGCTAAAATAAATTTTGATATCCAAGGTCAGGGAAGCTTATATATGGCCACTATTACGCAGATAGAAACACAGAAAAAGAACACCGAAAGGTGCTCCGTATACCTGGACGGAACCTTTTACTGCGGCCTCAAAATGGAGATTGCCGTAAAGCACCATCTGAAGGCCGGCATGGAGATAGAGAAAGCCGAGCTGGACGAAATCCAGTTCGAGGAAGAGAAGACCACCGCCCTGGACATGTGCATGCGCCTTATAGCCGGCTCCATGAAGACGGAGAAGCAGATAGACGAGTATCTGGACCGCAAGGGATACAAGGGCCCCACGTGCGAGTATGTGAAGGAAAAACTCCGCTATTACGGCCTTCTGGACGATCTAAAGTACTGCCAGGCATACATATCTTCCGTAAAGGGCAAGGGCAGGCGCGCCCTCATGGATGACCTTTACAGGCGGGGCGCAAAGCGCGAGGCCATAGAGGAGGCCTTGGCGGATTATACGGATGACGAGGACGAGGCGTATTGCGTTCTTTGCCGCTACATGCGCGGGAAAGAGATTACGCAGGAGTCCGCGCGCAAAGGATTTAGATATCTCATGACAAAGGGTTTCTCATACGAGACGGCCAAGGCATGCCTCAAGAGGCTTGGGGAAGACATGGCAGCAGATGCAGGCACGGATGTGGAAGACAATATATCAGGGCCGGATTCAGACGGAGAGAGGAATGAAGACAATTGAAATCAGGGAAACGGATTCCACGAACGAATACTGCAAGCGCAATGACACCGGAGAGGACATGACCGTAATCTGCGCCAGGCAGACAGACGGGAGAGGCACGAAGGGCCGCTCCTTCATCTCTCCGGACGGAGGACTGTACCTGTCCGTAATGAAGCACTATACGGATTATGACTCTTCCCAGACTTTCCGCATCATGGTCTCCAGCTGCGTGGCCGTCTGCAAGGTCCTGCAGGAGTACGGGGTGAAGCCCGTTATCCGCTGGGCCAATGACATCCTTGTGGCCGGGATGAAGATTAGCGGGACGCTTATAGAGAACACCTTCACAGGCTCCGCGCTCACACGGAGCATTGTGGGGATAGGGATAGACGTAAACAACGATATTCCAACGGAGCTTGCCCACACGGCCATATCCCTTAAGAAGGCCACAGGAAAATCCGTGCCTATGAGCCAGTTCAAGGTTTCGCTCCTGGAGGCCCTGTCCAAGGATTATACAATCTCGGAATACAAGTCATACATGCCCTGGCTTGGAAGGGACGTGGTAATAAAGACGGATACGGAAACTTTAAAGGTCCGCTCTGTGGACATAGAGGAAGACGGGCGGCTTAAGATAATCCGGAACGGCTCCGCCGTGCGCTTAAGCTACGGCGAGGTTACTCTCAGATTATAAGATTTGGCTGAAATTCCTGCAGTTTTGCAAAAATATGCTAGTCCCGCCCTACATAAGGGGCATTTTTTAGCTATCAGGCTCTTTTGCGGCCGTACATGGAGGAAATCATGATACAGCTCTATTCCAACTGGCAGATGCACGCGGCAGATGAATATACCATCCGCAGTCTCGGCGTTCCGTCCGAGGAGCTTATGGCCAGAGCCGGCACGGCCATTGCAGATGAAGTCCAGAGAGTATGTGAAGAGAGAGGTGCCAAAAGCATTCTCGTAGTCTGCGGAACGGGCAACAACGGAGGAGACGGATACGTCTGCGCCAGGGCTCTCATAAACCGCGGATTCCCCTGCAGCGTATACCAGCTGGAAGGCAGATTCTCCGATGACCTCATGAGAGAGTGGACCAGGTACACAGGGGAGTTCGCCACAAAGATAGAAGGGGATATCATAGTGGACTGCATCTTCGGCACAGGCCTTTCCAGGTCTGTTACGGGTGTCTTCCAAAAGGCTGTGGAGGAGATAAACTCCAGCGGGGCATATGTCATATCTGCGGACATCCCTTCCGGCATCTCCGGCAATTCCGGCCTAGCCCTAGGCTGCGCCGTAAAAGCAGACTTAACCGTATCCATCCAGGAATACAAGCTGGGCCATTTCCTTGCAGACGGCCCGGACTTTTGCGGGAGAATAGTCCGCAAGCCAATTGGCATAAACAGCGGAATAGTGGAAGATCCTGTCTCCTTGTATGAGCCGGCGGACATAAAGGCATTCTTCCCGCAGAGAAAGCATAACTCGCACAAGGGCACGTACGGCACGGCATGTCTTGTGGTTGGCTCGGACAAATATCTCGGGGCGGCAGCCCTGGCCGCCGCAGGCGCCCTTCGTTCCGGGTGTGGATATGCTAAGGTGGTAACCTCCAAGGCTGTCCGCGAAGCAATCGTGGGCCAGCTTCCGCAGGCCATATATTCAGATGATATAGACCTCAAGGCCGCAAGCATTCTTGTTGGCTGCGGGTGCGGGGTGTCCAAAGACCTGTACGCCATAATATGCAGCCTTCTGGCCTCATACAACGGGACCCTAGTCATAGACGCAGACGGGCTCAACACCCTTGCGGAATACGGCCCGGAGCCTTTGAGAGATGCTTCCTGCAAGGTTGTCTTAACCCCTCATATGAAGGAGTTCAGCAGGCTCACGGGAAAGGATATTGCCTCCATATCCGCAGACCCCGTAAAGGCCGCCAGGGACTTTGCCAATGAGTACGGATGCATGGTCCTTCTGAAGAGCTCTTCCAGCATAATTACGGACGGCTGCAAGGCCACTATAAACTGCACCGGAAACAGCGCCCTGTCCAAGGGAGGCTCCGGGGACATGCTTGCAGGCTTCATAGCAGGCAGCATAGCAAGAGGCCTGGACGCATATGATGCCTGCATCGCAGGCTCATTCATTCTGGGCAAAGCTGCGGAGATAGCCTCCGTGCGCTGGACGGAATACTGCGTCACGGCAAGGGACGTGGAGATGGCAATACCCAAGGCCATACAGAGCCTGCATGAGGAGTGATTTTTCCTTTGGGCGGAATGTGAGAATTTGGGGTTTGGGCTTTGAACGGCGTCATGCATTTGACATTTCCGCGGATAGTTGCTAGAATTTTCTGCGAGGAAAGGGAGTAGTTCAAGGCAGGCTTCGTCATCACGGCTATACGGCTTGGAGCCTGGCGCCATAGGATCCTGAGGATATGGTAACAAGACTTTCGGCATTATTTTGCGTGGCCGGAAGTCTTTTAAATTGTACGGCAGAGGGTAGGAATGGTCGGAAAAGCATTGCTTGAGGTTCTGTTCTTGATAATAGGCTTCGTGCTCCTTCTTAAAGGGGCCGATTTCCTCGTGGACGGAGCTTCCGGGATAGCCACAAAGCTCAAGATCTCGGCCTTTATCATAGGCGCCACGGTCGTGGCCTTCTGCACGTCCGCTCCGGAGCTGGCCGTGTCCATCACGGCAGGGGTGACGCAGGACGGGGACATCATCATAGGAAACGTGATGGGCAGCAACATCATCAACGTCTTCCTGATCCTCGGCATCTCGGCAGTCATATGCAGGCTTCCCGTGGAGAAATCCACAAGGCTCATAGACGTTCCGTTCCTCATAATAGTCACCGTTCTCTTCATAGTCCTCGGCTGCATAGGCTGGTCCTTTAGCTGGTGGGAAGGGCTCATCCTCGTAATCCTTTACATAGCCTTCATGGTATACAACGTCCTTCTCGCCCGCAGGCAGCATAACGGCACGCAGACGGAGGAGCTTCCCCTGCAGCAGCCAAAAGTGCGCAAGCGGGCCAAGGTTGTGCAGAGGGAAGGAAAGCTCACAGCCTGGTACAACGGCATGTGCGGGCGCACATGGTTCCTCATACTCCTTGCCGTCCTCGGCCTCGGATGCGTGGTTGTGGGAGGAATATTCGTGGTGGACACTGCGGAATACCTTGCGGAAGAGGTTGTGAAGATCCCTTCGGAGATAGTGGCCCTCACGGTAGTTGCCCTCGGCACGTCTCTTCCGGAGCTGGCCACATCCGTCACGGCCGCAAGAAAGGGAAACGTGGACCTGGCAACCGGAAACATCATAGGAAGCAACATAGCCAACATCCTTTTAATCGGCGGCGTGGGAGCTATTGCCTCCGCAGGCACTGTCCTGGAGTTTTCATATGAAGGGGTAGTTGGAGGAATCGTAGGCCTTGCGGCAGCCCTTGTGATCTTCTTCGCGTCCTTCGCCAAAGCGAAGGATGCAGGGAACAGGCATTACATAGGCCGCGCGGCCGGCATCATAATGCTCTGCTGCTTTGTGGCGTATTACGTGTTCCTGTTCCTCAACCTGTACATATTCCATCTGTACTGATATATACACCCAAACAAAACCGCTCAATCCCGCGGAAAACCGCTCAATCCCGCGGAAAACCGCTCAATCC
>JAJPZA010000185.1 GCA_021204625.1 Clostridia bacterium
AGTACAACCGCTTTCACAAGGAGCAGCGTCCCCGCCACGCTCCCGACCCGTTCCGCGCGGAAAGCCTGCATTACAACGCCGAAGGCGACTATTACCCCTGCCCGACGGGGCAGCACATGGAGCGCGCGGAAACCAGGCGCGAGAGGAGTGCAAGCGGATACGTCGCGGAACTCTCCCGATACAAGGCGCGGAACTGCCGGGGGTGCCCCTTGCGCGGCAGCTGCTTCAAGGCCGAGGGAGACCGCATCATGGAGGTCAACCGCCGGTTGGAACTCTACAAGCGGGAGGCACGCCAAAGGCTGCTCTCGGAAGAAGGAGTCAGGCACAGGGACAGGAGATGCATAGAACCGGAGGCCCTCTTCGGGCAGATCAAACACGACATGGCCTGCCGCAGGTTCAGGCATGCGGGAAAAGGCAAGGTCACGATGGACTTCGCCTTTTTCGCCATCGCCTTAAACGTCAAGAAAATACGTGCACGGCTGCTCAGGGACCGAAAAAGGGAAAGACTGCGCCCTCTCTATTTGACCTTATCGGACTGTCAGTGCGGCAATATACGGCGAACATGGCGACTTCTTTACATATCACCGGAAGCAGAGCCGCATAGGGAGAACATTGGCGAACTTTAATTTAAGGAACAAGAAAGGGGATGTGCCTGTTTTGACACATCCCCCATCCTCATTCATCGAGAAGTTTGTCATTATAAAGTCATTCCCCAGTGTCTTCGGTGTCAACGGAGTCCTCGCTCTCGGCCTCCTCCTGAGCAGCTTGGATGAAATTGAAATTGTATCCTCTCGTAGTTGAAACTCCGTCTCCGGCGTCTGTGCCGATAATAATAGTTCGTTCTTTGCCGGTATCGTTGGGCTTGAATGAAACAGTCATTTCCATTCCGTCCAGGTCGATCGTGAACCAGTCTCCCTCGATGACCTGCGGGTTGTCATCTGTTGCCTTCATCGTAGCTCCATCTCCTTTTAGACTGGTAATTTTGACCTTCGTGAAGTAGGTGTTGGTACAAACAAAAGTGTAAGAGGATTCCTCGCTTGGATCCACATAAATCCATGAATCGAATGGCGTATAGCTTGAATCTGTCGGTGAATGGTATTCAAAAACATAATGAACCCTTTCCCCATTAAAGCTCCATTCCATGAAAACATCACCAATGGGATAATGATAATAAGGATCATCATCATCCTTGCAGGAGCTAAAAGCCATGGAGAACAGGATCATGCCCAGCATAGCGGATATCGTTGCGATTTTTATCTTCATTTTATCGAAAATTTATTGTGGTGTAATGTCGTATATATCTTTCCTGTTTTGCGGAGAATATGACAACGCTCCAATCAAGTTATTGTCTATATAGAATCCATTTGATGCGCCATACCTTCCCCAATTCATGTAAAAATAGTAGATTAAGAAATAGTTTAACCTGTATGTGGCCGCATTTACGAACCTTAACCTGCTGGTAAACGTATATACTTCGTATGATGTATATGTCATTGAATATTTTCCGCCGGATGCTACCCATGCGTGAGCATTTCCTTCATCGTTCGAATCGTTTGCTCTCATATATACAGGTATCTTGCTTTGAATGTTTTTCCATGCCGTAGCGGCATCATGATCCCCCATAGTTGTAGTGTAGCCGTACGATTTCAGCGCGCTGTCGATGTCGTCGATAGTGGTTGATGTGTCGTTTTTATCGTTTGACCAAAATACCGCATTTGCCTTGTTTGCTACATCAAGAAGCAAATCGGACGTGGCGGTTGTGGCGCAATCCGGATACATGCCCTCCCAGTCAAACGACGCGGGGTATTTGTAATAATACATTATCTGCCCTGCCGCGACAGGACCGCAACCGGCCACAGCCTTCACCCCCTCGTTGCTTACAGGGAAGGAATCATTATATCCAAAATCCTGTTCCCAAACGGTTTCCATGAAATTGTCGACCGTGGTTGTATTGTCAAGGCTCTTCCTGCGCACCACGCACAATCTCGTCCACTCCTCCTCGTAAAGAGGATAAATGTATCCTTGAATGAAGTCCCTTATCTCCTCGTCCAGGGCATTGTCTCCGGTCATTTCCCCGGTGACATCCAAAATGTCGTATCCCTCCAACATGGACTCCAACGAGAACTCCATCACGATGGCTTGTGCTTCGGACAATTCCGAATCGCTTACCGAGAGCGTGGAAACGGAGTTTGAACTTGAAACGGCCGACACCGGCTCCTCGTACTGTCTCCAGCAGTCGCGGTACTTGGCCACGGAGTCCTCGGGGAGGGTGTTGACGTATTCGATTGTGGAAACAGTCTCCTCTTTCCACATTTTCAATCCTTCGGGCATCTCCTCCGACACCGTGAAACTGCCCGTATCCGAATAGGCCAAAACAGGCAGGTAGTTCTTGGTGGCGCTCACAAGAATGAAACCCTTGTTATTCTCGAAATTGATAACGTATATCGCGGGGTTGCCCTCGGCATCGTCGATCGATGATATGGAGTATGCCGTGGAGGAGTTCCTTGTCTTGCCGGATGTGGCAGTCGCTATGCTGCGGATGTCATCCAAAGTCACTGCATCGGATGATACCGCCGCCTGGACAAGCGCGTCAATCGCCACGGCATCGGAAACCTGAGCCGTGTCCAGTTCCGCCATGTCGGTGCAGGAACAAAGCGCCAGAACTGCCAACGAAAGGAATGCGGGTGATGCTTTTTTCATGAAAGATTAAAGATTTAACGTTAATAATGATTTATGCAAATGTAGTAAAAATAAATGGATTGGCAAATAAAATTTACAGTTTTAGCAATAAATTCCGCTGCGGGTAGAGTCGACTGGAAAGCGCGATTTTGCGGAAAGCTTTGCCTTAGGAAATCTCCTGCGTGTTCAACGGCGCTTTCCGCGCAAAGAAGTTCGGACTTGGGTACAGAGTGCCTATCGCATTATCTTTTTTAATGGCGGCTCCTGATAATATCCGGTTCAAAAAGTTGCACTTCCGTTTCGAAGTTTCAAGGAACTTGCCTTTTATGCATGCAGAATAAACTGGAAAATTCGGTCAAAGCAGAGGAATAAAAAAGTCCCGGCCGCATTGGGGCCGGGACCTTGAGTTGTTCATCGAGAAGTTTATCATTAACGTCATTCCCCAGTGTCTTCGGAGTCTTCGGCTTTTTCGCTTTCGGCTTCCTCCTGTGTGGCTTGGTAGAATGTAAAATTATATCCTAAAGTCTTGTCGTCTTGAGCGTTTGTGCTAATAATGATGGTGCGTTCATCCTCAGAATCATTAGGTTTAAAGGAAACCGTCATCTCCATGCCGTTCAAGTCGATCGTGAACCAATCTCCCTCAATGACCTGCGGGTTGTCTTCAGTTACATCCATCGGAGTTTCATCGCTCTTCAAGCTGGTAATTTTGACCTTTGTGAAATAGGTGTTGGTACAAACAAAAGTGTAAGAAGATTCCTCGAATGGATCCACGTTAATCCATGAATCCCAATCAGAATAGCGTAATGTACTCTCTGGTGGAAAGCTATCAAAAACATCTTGAACTCTTTCCCCGTCAACGCTCCATGCCATGAATTTGTCTCCATCGAGAGGATAAACAGGTTCATCATCCTTGCAAGAGCTAAAAGCCATGGAGAACAGGATCATGCCCAGCATAGCGGATATCGTTGCGATTTTTATCTTCATTTTATCGAAAATTTATTGTGGTGTAATGTCGTATATATCTTTCCTGTTTTGCGGAGAATATGACAACGCTCCAATCAAGTTATTGTCTATATAGAATCCATTTGATGCGCCATACCTTCCCCAATTCATGTAAAAATAGTAGATTAAGAAATAGTTTAACCTGTATGTGGCCGCATTTACGAACCTTAACCTGCTGGTAAACGTATATACTTCGTATGATGTATATGTCATTGAATATTTTCCGCCGGATGCTACCCATGCGTGAGCATTTCCTTCATCGTTCGAATCGTTTGCTCTCATATATACAGGTATCTTGCTTTGAATGTTTTTCCATGCCGTAGCGGCATCATGATCCCCCATAGTTGTAGTGTAGCCGTACGATTTCAGCGCGCTGTCGATGTCGTCGATAGTGGTTGATGTGTCGTTTTTATCGTTTGACCAAAATACCGCATTTGCCTTGTTTGCTACATCAAGAAGCAAATCGGACGTGGCGGTTGTGGCGCAATCCGGATACATGCCCTCCCAGTCAAACGACGCGGGGTATTTGTAATAATACATTATCTGCCCTGCCGCGACAGGACCGCAACCGGCCACAGCCTTCACCCCCTCGTTGCTTACAGGGAAGGAATCATTATATCCAAAATCCTGTTCCCAAACGGTTTCCATGAAATTGTCGACCGTGGTTGTATTGTCAAGGCTCTTCCTGCGCACCACGCACAATCTCGTCCACTCCTCCTCGTAAAGAGGATAAATGTATCCTTGAATGAAGTCCCTTATCTCCTCGTCCAGGGCATTGTCTCCGGTCATTTCCCCGGTGACATCCAAAATGTCGTATCCCTCCAACATGGACTCCAACGAGAACTCCATCACGATGGCTTGTGCTTCGGACAATTCCGAATCGCTTACCGAGAGCGTGGAAACGGAGTTTGAACTTGAAACGGCCGACACCGGCTCCTCGTACTGTCTCCAGCAGTCGCGGTACTTGGCCACGGAGTCCTCGGGGAGGGTGTTGACGTATTCGATTGTGGAAACAGTCTCCTCTTTCCACATTTTCAATCCTTCGGGCATCTCCTCCGACACCGTGAAACTGCCCGTATCCGAATAGGCCAAAACAGGCAGGTAGTTCTTGGTGGCGCTCACAAGAATGAAACCCTTGTTATTCTCGAAATTGATAACGTATATCGCGGGGTTGCCCTCGGCATCGTCGATCGATGATATGGAGTATGCCGTGGAGGAGTTCCTTGTCTTGCCGGATGTGGCAGTCGCTATGCTGCGGATGTCATCCAAAGTCACTGCATCGGATGATACCGCCGCCTGGACAAGCGCGTCAATCGCCACGGCATCGGAAACCTGAGCCGTGTCCAGTTCCGCCATGTCGGTGCAGGAACAAAGCGCCAGAACTGCCAACGAAAGGAATGCGGGTGATGCTTTTTTCATGAAAGATTAAAGATTTAACGTTAATAATGATTTATGCAAATGTAGTAAAAATAAATGGATTGGCAAATAAAATTTACAGTTTTAGCAATAAATTCCGCTGCGGGTAGAGTCGACTGGAAAGCGCGATTTTGCGGAAAGCTTTGCCTTAGGAAATCTCCTGCGTGTTCAACGGCGCTTTCCGCGCAAAGAAGTTCGGACTTGGGTACAGAGTGCCTATCGCATTATCTTTTTTAATGGCGGCTCCTGATAATATCCGGTTCAAAAAGTTGCACTTCCGTTTCGAATCTTTAACTTTGCAAAATGAACGTTGAACCCGAATTCGCTTCGACCCTGCTGGAGAACGCCGTTACCGAGCTCTCCCGTCTGCCCGGAATAGGGCGCAAGACCGCCCTGAGGCTGGCCCTGCACATCCTGCGCCAGGATGAAAGCGCCGGGGAGGCACTGGGACAGGCCATAATCGACCTTCGCAAGGGAATCAGGTATTGCCGGGTGTGCCACAACATCTCCGAGAGCGAGGTCTGCCCGAT
>JAJPZA010000025.1 GCA_021204625.1 Clostridia bacterium
GTTTGAGAACCGTGTAATTCCGATGGGGTATCAACCTGAGGCAAAGAAGGTGTCCGAAGCAGATCTGTTTGAGAACCGTGTAATTCCGATGGGGTATCAACCCACGGCGCGTGGAAACAGGCCCGCATAAGGGTTTGAGAACCGTGTAATTCCGATGGGGTATCAACCACAATGCGTCCAGCTCTTCCATTTATACCTGTTTGAGAACCGTGTAATTCCGATGGGGTATCAACCCGAACACGGCGGCGGAGTACACTAACCAGTGTTTGAGAACCGTGTAATTCCGATGGGGTATCAACCTAAAACAGCGTTCACGGCTCTGCGGCACATGTTTGAGAACCGTGTAATTCCGATGGGGTATCAACCACGTGGACGGCGACAATAAGAACGGTGAGAGTTTGAGAACCGTGTAATTCCGATGGGGTATCAACCTACGTCATGGAGAGCGCTCCGGCGGCATCTGTTTGAGAACCGTGTAATTCCGATGGGGTATCAACCCCATTCGCAAAATATGCAAGCGTAATGTCTGTTTGAGAACCGTGTAATTCCGATGGGGTATCAACCTCAGAAGAAGAACTTATTGTATCATAAAGGGTTTGAGAACCGTGTAATTCCGATGGGGTATCAACCTTATCAGCCGTTTGCTCAGCAGATTATAGTGTTTGAGAACCGTGTAATTCCGATGGGGTATCAACCGCGTGGTGATGATTTGAATTGGGCATATATGTTTGAGAACCGTGTAATTCCGATGGGGTATCAACCCTTATTTTCTCAACATATGTGCATTTTAGGACCGTTAGGTTGATACCAAAAACACCTGGACACTGTTTTGTGTCCAGGTGTTTTACATTTGCGATAAATTAATCAAACTGTTGCTGTTTAAGGTTGTTGAAGCACCGGCTATCGCTGGATTACTTATTCACCCTCTTAACAAGCACGGAGCAGTATGCTGCAATCCCCAGTCCTTGGCCTACGAATCCTAGGCCCTCGCAAGTGCCTGCGGCTATGGCAATGTTTTGAATGGGAGTGGCGGTAAGCTGCGCGAGGCGCTCGCGCATGGCGTCTATGTGAGGGGCCAGTCTGGGCTGTTCGGCCTGTATAGTTATAGAGAAATTCTCCGGCACGAATCCTGTAGCCCGGACTATGTCCAGGGTCTTCTTAAGAAGTTCAGTGGAATCCGCTCCGCGGAAGATGTCTTCGCTGGACGGAAAATACGATCCAATATCTTTTAATCCTGCTGCAGAGAATAGCGCATCAATTACCGCATGAAGGACTACGTCTCCATCGGAATGAGCATCGAGAGATCCGTCACTCGGGATCTTCACACCGCATAAGATTACATGGTCACCGTCGGTGAACGGGTGGACGTCAATTCCAATGCCCACACGCATATCACCATGAGCGTCACGCGGCAGGACGGCCGGAGGCATCTCGCGGAGGTAGTCGCCCTTGTATGTGAGCTTAACGTTCTCGGGATCTCCTTCAACTATGCGGGGTGCTTCGATGTATTTGGCGTAGAGAGAACTGTCATCAGAGAAGGTCTCACCGTCCTGCATCATCTTGCAGGCTTTGCGGAACTTGTCCGTCAAGAATCCCTGTGGAGTCTGGAGGGTGTAGAGGTCATCACGGTTAAGACGCCTGCGGATATTGCCGTTTTTTACAGTGACCGTAGTGTCTGTGAAGTGCACTGCGCAAACTCCGGATCCATACTTCTTAACGGATTCGATCACGTCACAAATGAGGTCATGCGTTACGAAAGGACGGGCGCCATCATGGATAAGGACTATGTCGCCTGTAACGTTCTTTAAGGCATGCTTAACACTTTCCGTGCGTGTCTTGCCACCCTGTACCACAGTATAACCGAAGGGAGCCGCCAGTATTTCAATGTCTTTCATGTCCTTTTTGTTGGCGGCAACGATGACTTCGTTAACCTCAGGGATATCGAACTTGCGGAAGGTATGAAGTATGGCTGGAACACCGTACAGGGGGGCGAGGAGTTTGTTTTTTCCGAATCCGGCCCTTTTGCCTTCTCCGGCGGCGCATATGATTACACTTACTTTTTGATTGGGCATAATTGTAGATTCAGTCCTTTAAAAAGATTATAGATTATCCGTGTGGGCTTCCAGGTCTGGAGCAGCGGAGGGGGTGTCCGTTACTGGAGCCGCAGAGTCTTGTGCCTGGCCTGCTTCGCCAGCGACAGGGGGAGCCGCTACATCTGCAGATTCTGTAGTAGGTGAAGCCGTTTCCGGACTGGTGTTTGCTGGATTCATGAATAGTTCATTTGTGGTTACAGGCTCCTGACCGTTTGCAGCCAGTTCTGTATTAGCAGCAGCCAGGACTGCTGCTTTTATTTTTGCATCCTTTTCAGCTTGTGCCTTAAGTCGCTGTGCCTTATCTAACCTTTTACTGTTCTTGATAGAGGTTCCAAACACATCCGATATGTCCCACACCGTTACGAAGGCGTTGCTGTCATATTGGGAGACTATGGCATGGAGTCTAGCAACCTGGAAACGGTTAACCACACAGTATATGACCTTCTTATCCTGTTTGGAGTAATATCCCTTGCCGTCCAGCACGGTAAGCCCTCTGCCGAACTCTGCGGACAGGGCCTCGGCTACGGCCGCATAATTACCTGGCGTTGGGATAATCAGTGCTCCCTTTGCTTTGTCGAGGCCTTCGGATATAAAGTCCACGGCCATTCCGTTGATAACATAGGCTACAATAGAATATAGGGGGATCTGGAAGGTGTATCCAGAGGGGGACATGCCGGCGCAGATGTATGTGATGCCTATTATGATATACAATATGACGTTGAAGATAAGCACGAAGTTGCCAACGGACAAGTTTATACGCTTTGCGAAAATCACCGCCAGGGTTTCTATTCCATCCATTGTTCCGCCATATCTGATGGTTAATCCACTGCCCACTCCGGACAGAAGACCGCCGAAAACTGCCGCCAAGAACATGTCATCTCCGACAAGGGGTGAACCGTTGTCGAAGAATCCCGGGAATAGGCCCGGAATAAGCGTCTGGAACACCAGGGCGATTAATGAGTACATTATAATCGCAAAAAGTGAATATATTGTGAAACTGGCCCCCTGTTTTTTGAAGCCAAAGATAAATATAGGAACGTTAATTACAACCAGGAACAATGCGAGGGGGAGATAACTGGGGGTCAGGTTTCCGAGGAACATGGAAAGTCCGGAGACTCCGCTGTCATACAGCTCCAAGGGTGACAGAAGGAGAGTGACTCCCACGGCATTTATAATTCCTGCCACTATTAGCCATATGAAGTTGTTTACTGAGAACTTGGCTGCTTTGAAGGATTCTTTAATTGTCATTCGTTGTCTCCCAGAAGCTCATACATAGTGTCTGCCTCGTCCTTTTTAACATTTTCCAGTATTTTCTTTACACGAAACTTAACTGTGCCGCTTGCGAAGGCTATCTCAACAACATCCCCTTCCTTGATCTGCTTGCCAGGCTTGGCAGGTTGTCCGTTAACCATGACCTTGCCGTTCTCACATGCCTCTTCCGCCAGGGTCCTGCGCTTTAATACTCGGGAAACTTTCAAAAATTTATCTATTCTCATATAAACATTATCTTGCTCTAAGCTTTCATACGTCGGCCATCCTAAGCCGGTCTATTGTAGTGCACGGTTTATTCATTCCAATATCTGGCCGTATATCTGTCTCGTCATATGCCGTCCAATCCATGTGTCTCCGCAATGGTGGGAGAGCAGACACAGGTTCTTTTCTGCAACATTATATATTATACCATATCCACAAGGCAAGTGTCCAAAATATTGGTGTCTAATGTGAATATTGTGGAATTTAACATTTCTTAAAATTGGCCGAAAATGGCAATCAAAAACGCTTGACTAGCTTGACGGAGCGTGATATCATATTAAAATGTCATAAAATGGATTAGTGTCAGCCTTTCGTTAGAATTGCATATTTCGTGCTCCCCATAGGACAACGGAATATGAGATTTTAAGCCTTAAATCCCCTAAATTATACTCTATGTAATGGGGCTTGTAAAGAATCGAAGCCTCTAAAATCCAGATTTCAGCTAAATTTCAAAATTAACTTGTCAAGCCCACGGAAGAAAAATTTTTTCTGTTTTCCGGCTCAAAAAGGCTCTGCAAAAAACCTTTATATAGTTTTTGCACGGATCCGTTAGAGTCCGGAAAGATGGCACAAATGCTGTCTTAGTGAACAAAGGCAATCCTGTGGAAATAGAGTTGAAATGGATGAAAGAGCCCCGTATATGGCACAAAGAAAGGCAGAGGCGGAAGAATCCAGAGATAAGACAAGAACAGTATAGCTTGTATTTCCAGTTTTTTCCAGCAATAGACAGGTGATAAGTAGGATCGTTTAGATACTGTCGGGGAAAAAACGAAGTACACCGATTGTTTCCGGTGAAGAGATATATACGGATAATCGCCAGACCAGGCTGTGGGGAAGACCCGCTGTCAGAAGTGAATACACAGGCCCCAACAAGGCCGCAAGGAGTTCTGGTTTATATGGAAACAACAGAAACAAAAACTTTGACAGATGAGCTGTCTAGCGCCGCTCACAAGCACACGTATGGCAAGACGGAGCGTATCAAGTTTGGCAATATCAATGAGGTGATCGATATTCCGGACCTGGTTGCCATACAAAAAGAAAGTTATAATTCCTTCATCAATGAAGGAATTATGGATGTCTTCGATGATTTCAATCCTATTTGCGACTATAGCGACCGCTATGAGCTCTATTTCCTTTACTTTTATTTCAACGATGAACCGAAATATTCCATAAAGGAGTGTCGCGACAGAGATGCAACATACGCTAAATCCATGCATGTCCGCGTGCGCCTTATTAATAAGGTTACAGGGCAGCCCATGGAGCAGGATGTCTTCATGGGAGACATCCCCCTTATGACTGATTCCGGATCGTTCATCATCAACGGCGCAGAGCGAGTAGTAGTCTCCCAGCTTGTCCGCTCTCCCGGAGTGTACAATGCAAGCTCCAGGGACAAGACGGGCAAGGAAATGTTCGCCACAACGGTCATCCCATCAAGAGGAGCATGGCTGGAGTTTGAGCAGGATGCGCAGGGAGTTCTCTGGGTCCATGTGGACAGGAAGAGAAAGATATGCGCGACAGTTCTTTTAAGGGCATTGGGTTACGGTTCGGACAGGGTTATCCGCGATTTATTCCCTGGCGATGCCATGATTGAGAATACCATCGCAAAGGATTCCACCAAGTCCGAGTCAGACGGTCTCGTTGAGCTGTACCGCCGTCTCCGCCCGGGCGAGATTCCCACAGAGGCATCCGTAAAGCAGCATCTCAACAATCTCTTCTATGACCCCCGCAGATATGACGTAGTGAAGGTGGGCCGTTATAAGTTTAATAAGAAGCTCAACCTTGCATACCGTCTTCCCGGCTGCAAGATTGCGGATGATATCGCAGACCCCGATACAGGCGAAATCATAATCCACTCCGGCGAGATATGCACGGAGGAGCAGGCCCTGGCAATGGAGGACTGCGGCATTAACGCCGTGGACGTCCTTGTATCAGACTCTGTCAAGGGCGAGATTCGTCACAGAATAATAGCCAACCATTCCGTACGCTGGTCTTCACTGTCCAACAAGCCGCACAAGATGTTCGGCCTTCTGCCCAGAGTTTATTATCCCAATTTTGAGTTCATGCGTCTAATCGCAGCAGAGTGCGGGACCATGAGCGAAGAGGACGTTGCGGACAAGTATATAAAGGAAATCAACGACCTCTACTATGTTGAGGAGACTCCCGAGTCTGCTGACGAGAAGCCCGAGGACAGAAAGAACAGGGAGAGAAGGAAGGACACGAGGATCCGTTTTGTACAGGCGTGCAAGCTCTTTAACGAACTCCTTGGCTCCGACAAGACGTCGTTAGATGATGAAGAAAGAAAGACCATAAAGCCCATCGTGGAGAAGCTTGCGTACAAGCACATAACCCGCGATGACATCGTGGCATCCATCTCAACGAACCTGGATCTCCAGTACGGAATCGGTACGATAGACAATATAGACCATCTGGGAAACAGGCGCGTCCGTTCCGTGGGAGAGCTGCTTACAAACCAGCTCCGCATAGGAATCGCAAGGCTGGAAAAGCTCATAAAGGAGCGCATGGCCACGCAGGACGCAACGGAGGTAACTCCTTCAGGCCTTGTGAACGTAAGGCCCGTATCCGCCGTCATACGTGAGTTCTTCGGATCCTCGCAGCTGTCACAGTTCATGGACCAGACCAACCCCGCGGCAGAGCTTACGCACAAGAGAAAGCTCTCCGCCCTCGGCCCCGGAGGACTGAACAGGGACAGGGCCACGTTCGAAGTGCGTGACGTGCACCATTCGCATTACGGCAGGCTGTGCCCTATAGAGACCCCGGAAGGACAGAACATAGGACTCATATCATCCCTTGCGACGTTTGCGAAGGTCAACGAGTACGGATTCATAATGAGCCCGTACAGGAAGGTCGTGAAGGATGAGAACGGCGTGCCCACCGTAACGGACCACGTGGACTATCTCACCGCGGACGAAGAGGACCGCTACACAGTAGCGCAGGCGAACGAGCCCCTGGATGAGAACAACCACTTCATGAACAGCCACGTGGGATGCAGGAAGATGGACCTCATCACGCAGCAGCCTCCTGAGAAGATAGACTACATGGACGTCTCCCCGAAGCAGCTGGTATCCGTAGCCACGGCCCTCATTCCCTTCCTTGAGAACGACGACACCAACCGCGCCCTCATGGGCTCCAACATGCAGCGCCAGGCAGTGCCTCTCATGAAGACGGAGTCCGCCGTTGTGGCAACAGGCATAGAGGCAGCGATAGCGCGCGATTCCGGCGTGCTTGTGAACGCAAAGAATGCCGGAGAGGTTGTAGGGGCCTCATCCGACTGCATCCGCATAAAAGAGGATATAAGCGGGCTTACCACCGAATACAATCTCAAGAAGTTTGAACGCTCCAACCAGGGCACATGCCTCAACCAGCGCCCCATAGTCCATACCGGAGACCATGTGGAGGCCGGCGAGATAATCGCGGACGGCCCCGCAACCTCCGACGGAGAGCTTGCCCTCGGCAAGAACATCCTTGTGGGATATATGGAGTGGGAAGGATACAACTTCGAGGACGCAATCCTGATATCCGAAAAGATAGTGCAGGATGACGTCTTCACGTCCATACATATAGAGGAGCATGAGACGGAGGCCAGGGACACGAAGCTCGGCCCCGAAGAGATTACCCGCGACATACCCAACGTTTCCGATGACGCCCTGAAGGATCTGGACAAGGACGGCATAATACGCATAGGCGCCGAGGTCCAGCCGGGAGACATCCTGGTAGGAAAGGTTACCCCGAAGGGCGAGACGGAGCTCACTCCGGAAGAGCGCCTGCTCCGCGCGATCTTCGGCGAGAAGGCCAGAGAAGTCCGCGACACGTCTTTAAAGGTTCCCCACGGAGAGGGGGGCATTGTTGTGGACGTGAAGATATTCACCCGCGAGAACAAGGACGAGCTTGCGCCCGGCGTCACCAAGCTTGTGCGCGTGTACATAGCGCAGAAGAGGAAGGTGCAGGTGGGAGACAAGATGGCCGGCCGCCACGGAAACAAGGGCGTAATATCCCGTGTCCTTCCCCAGGCGGACATGCCTTTCCTTGAGGACGGCACTCCCCTTGAGATAGTTCTCAACCCCCTGGGCGTGCCCTCTCGAATGAACATAGGCCAGGTGCTTGAAGTGCACTTAGGCTACATATGCAAGCTCCTTGGATGGAAGATAGCGACGCCCGTATTCGACGGCGCCCGCGAGTCCGACATAAAGCAGCTCTTCCTTGAAAACGGCATACTTTCCCCCGAAGGAAAGGTGGACGGCAAGATCCAGGTATACGACGGCCGCACCGGCGAGCCCTTTGAAAACCGCGTCACGGTGGGCGTGCAGTACATGATAAAGCTCATCCACCTGGTAGACGACAAGATCCACGCGCGCTCCATTGGCCCGTACTCACTGGTCACCCAGCAGCCGCTCGGCGGCAAGGCGCAGTTCGGCGGGCAGCGTTTCGGAGAGATGGAAGTGTGGGCGCTGGAGGCATACGGCGCGGCGCACATCCTGCAGGAGATACTGACCGTAAAGTCGGATGACGTGGTGGGCAGAGTCAAGACGTACGAGTCCATAGTAAAGGGAGACAACATCTCGGAGCCCGGCATCCCGGAGGCCTTCAAGGTGCTCCTGAAGGAAATGCAGTCTCTCGCCCTGGACGTAAAGGTCCTCACCGAGACGGGCGAGGAGCTGGAAATCCGCGAGCTGGACGACGAGGACGACGCAATCCCCAACGCAAAATCCAGGGATCTGGACCGCATCGAGATGCTGCGTCCGGACGCCGAAGTTTCCCTTCCCGGCCTCGGAGAGCCGGACGAGGAGGAGAGCGACACATTCTCGCTCTTCGACGAGGACAGCGAGGATTACGCCTCCGACGACCTCTTCTCTTCCGATGACGGCGAGGATGAGGACGCCGTGCACATCCTGGACGACGAAGACGAGGACGACGCAACGGACCCGCTCTTCGGAGACCTGTTCGGCGATGACGACGATGACAAGGACGAGTGACGGAGGGCTACAGGCATGTTTGAATTAAACGATTTCAATTCCATAAAGATCGGCGTGGCTTCCCCGGAGAAGATAAGGCAGCTCTCCCACGGCGAGGTCACAAAGCCGGAGACAATAAACTACAGGACGCAGAAGCCTGAGAAGGACGGCCTTTTCTGCGAGCGCATTTTCGGGCCGATGAAGGACTGGGAGTGCCACTGCGGAAAGTACAAGAGGATCCGCTACAAGGGCATCATATGCGAGAAGTGCGGCGTTGAGGTCACGAGGGCCATCGTGCGCCGCGAGCGCATGGGCCACATAGAGCTTGCCGCTCCCGTCTCCCACATCTGGTATTTCAGGGGCGTCCCCTCACGCATAGGCCTTGTCCTGGACATGAGCCCCAAGGCCCTGGAGCAGGTGATATACTTTGCCGCGTACGTTGTGACAGACCCCGGCAAAGTGCCCACGCTTGAATACAAGCAGGTAATAAACGACGTGGACCTCCGCGAAATAGAGCGCCAGTACGGCCCCTCCGAGGCCACCGGCCTCAAGGTAGGGATGGGCGCCGAAGCCATCCGCGAGCTGCTGCAGGCGGTTGACCTGGACAAGGAGTGCGACGAGTGCCGCAAGATAATCGAGTCCTCCAACGCAAGCCAGAAGAGGCTCAAGGCGGTAAAGCGCATCGAAGTTCTCGAGTCATTCAGAAAGCAGAACGCGCGCCCCGAATGGATGATACTCACCGTCCTTCCCGTTCTTCCCCCGGACCTTAGACCCATGGTCCAGCTGGACGGAGGGCGCTTCGCGTCCTCAGATCTGAACGATCTGTACAGGCGCGTCATAAACAGAAACAACCGTCTCAAGAGAATGCTGGAGCTGGGCGCTCCGGACATGATCGTGAAGAACGAAAAGCGCATGCTGCAGGAAGCAGTAGATGCCCTGATAGACAACGGCAAGCGCGGCAAGGCCATCTCCGGCCCTTCCAACAGGGACCTCAAGTCCCTGTCCGGAATGCTCCGCGGAAAGAGCGGCCGCTTCCGCCAGAACCTTTTAGGCAAGCGAGTTGACTACTCCGGCCGTTCCGTAATTGTCGTCGGCCCTGAGCTCAAGCTCTACCAGTGCGGACTGCCCAAGGAGATGGCGATAGAGCTCTTCAAGCCCTTCATCATGAAGCGCCTCGTAGAGGAGGGCCAGGCCCACAACATCAAGACAGCGAAGAAGATGGTGGAGAAGGCGAAGTCCTTCGTATGGGACGTTCTCGAGGACGTAATAAAGGAGCACCCGGTTCTTCTGAACCGCGCCCCGACGCTTCACCGTCTTTCCATACAGGCGTTCGAGCCCATCCTTATCGAGGGCCGCGCCATAAAGATTCATCCTCTGGTCTGCACTGCGTTCAACGCGGACTTCGACGGAGACCAGATGGCCGTGCACGTTCCTCTTTCCATAGAGGCGCAGGCAGAGGCCAGATATCTCATGCTCTCCTGCAACAACATCTTAAAGCTTTCGGACGGCAAGCCCGTTATGCAGCCTTCGCAGGACATGGTAATGGGCGCGTACTATCTCACGATAATACGCCGCGAGGAAGGCAAGTGGTACCGCTGGAGCGGGGACCGCTACTATGAGTGCCTTGAGACGGACGAGGGGGCTGAGCAGTACATGCCCGGCTATTACATCTCCGAGGAAGAGGCCCTCATGGCATACCAGCTCAAGTACGTCCACATGCAGGATGAAATCTACGTCCGCAGGAAGGTGACGATCTGCGACCCCGAGTCCCCCTATGACGGAGACATCGTGCGCGGGCGCATAAAGACCACCGTAGGGCGCATAATATTCAACGAAAAGATCCCCCAGAACCTCGGATTCGTAGAGCGCAATACGAAAGAGGACTACCTCAAGTACGAGGCCTCATACGAGCTCATAGGCTCAAACATAGCCCTCGGAAAGAAGCAGCTCGGAAAAATCGTTGAGCGCTGCTTCAAGAAGGGCGGGGCGCCCATGGCGGCCGACGTTCTGGACTACATAAAGACGATAGGCTACAAGTACTCCACGATAGGCGCCATAACGACGTCCGTCTTCGACATGCACATCCCTGAGCAGAAGAGGATCATCCTTGCGGATACGGACGACAAGGTGCTCAAGATTGAGAAGAAGTTCCAGCGCGGGCTCCTCCGCGAAGAGGAGCGCTACAACGCAGTCATCCAGGCGTGGGACGAGGCCACGGAGGAAGTGACGGACGCCCTGAAAAACTCCCTGGACAAGTTCAACCCCATATGGATGATGGCAAACTCCGGCGCGCGCGGCTCCATTGACCAGATGAAGCAGCTTTCCGGAATGCGCGGGCTCATGGTCAACCCGCAGGGCAGAAAGATAGAGATACCGGTAAAGTCCTGCTTCCGCGAAGGCCTCAGCGTTTTGGAGTACTTCATCTCCTCGCACGGCGGAAGAAAGGGCCTTGCCGACACCGCCCTGAAGACCGCAGACTCCGGCTATCTCACCCGCCGTCTTGTGGACGTCTCCCAGGACGTGATAGTCCGCGAGGACGACTGCATGGCAGGCTCCAAGAAGCCGAGAGGCATGATAGTGAAGGCCATAATAGGCCCGAACGGCGAAACGATAGAGGGGCTTGAGGACCGCGTCCAGGGCCGCTTCGTGGCCGAGGACGTGCGCGACAAGCGCGGCAACCTGATTGTGGGCATGAACGAGTTCGTGACGGACGACATCGCCAAAAAGATAGTTGATGCCGGCATAGAGCAGGTATCCATCCGTTCCGTCTTCACATGCAACTCGCGCTACGGCGTATGCGCCAAGTGCTACGGCAAGAACATGGCCACCAACACCCCCGTGCAGGTGGGCGAGGCGGTCGGCGTAATAGCTGCCCAGTCCATAGGCGAGCCCGGCACGCAGCTTACGATGCGCACATTCCATACCGGCGGCATAGCGGCCACCGGCGACATCACGCAGGGCCTTCCGCGTGTCGAAGAGCTCTTCGAGGCAAGAAAGCCCAAGGGCTGCTCGACGCTTTGCGAAGTGTCCGGCGTCGTACACCTTGACGACCGTGACAACCTGAAGCACGTCATAATCCGCGACCCCGAAACGGGCGCCACGAAGAAAGAGTACACTCTCTCCTTCAACGCCGCCCTCCTTGTGAAGGAAGGGGAAAGAATCGAGCCCGGCACCGTCCTGAACATAGGCTCCGTATATCCGCAGGACATCCTGCGCATCTCGGGCGTAAAGGGAGTGCAGGACTACATCCTGGAGCAGGTCCAGTCCGTATACCGCTCCCAGGGCGTTGACATCAACGACAAGCATGTCGAGATCATCGTCCGCCAGATGCTGCGCAAGGTGCGCATCGAGAACGCAGGCTCCACAGACCTTCTTCCCGGCGAGACGGTGGACATGTTCGAGGTAGAGGACCAGAACCAGAAGGCCATCGAGGCCGGCGGCACCCCGGCCCTCCAGAAGCGCATTCTTCTCGGCATCACCAAGGCCGCCCTTTCCACAGACTCCTTCCTGTCCGCAGCCTCCTTCCAGGAGACCGCCCGCGTCCTCACAGACGCCGCCATCAAGGGCAAGACAGACCCTCTCATGGGCCTCAAGGAGAACGTCATCATCGGCAAGCTCATCCCTGCCGGCACCGGCGCAAAGGAGTACAAGAACATGTCTCCCATGATCGTGCCCGGCTACTCCAGCCTCAACGCCATGGACAACTCCTTCATCATCGGCCGCCGCAACAACTTCTAAAATCAGAAGCTGCTGCCATAGCCCAAAACAGTATCCGGCCTCCGGCCGGCCGGCATAACCTGTCCGGGTCCGGAAACCCGCACATAACGAATCCCAGCCATCCCGAAAGAGATGGCTGTTTTCATTCCGCGAACGCGCTTTCCGGCTGCCCGCCCAGCTGTCCGTAAAACCAAATTTTGCGCAGGCGCATCCGGGGCAGACACTTTACTGCGGTACCGTGCCAAAGTGAATGAGCAAAAGTACGAACAACAGTTTCTAAACGAACCCGTTCTCACACCGGAAAGTCCGGGAGGGCAGGGGAGGAAGTGCAGTCCTGAATTCCGGCTGCGAGTCCCCTCAAGTCCAATCAAATCCGAGGAAAAATCTCAATGCCTCTGCAGCGTGAAAATCACCGTTATCCTCACATATTCCGCCATTTTTGCCCACATGAAAGGAGCCTTTAACAGGCCCCTGGTCCAAATCCAAGACTACATTAAACCAGCCGCCCTTATGGGCGGCTGTTGTCATTTCGCATGATGCGTGGCGTGTTTTTTCTTTTTTGTGATCTCAGCATCCGTTGCGGCGGGCACGGACTGGATGTTCCCCTCTTGTGCGTCCGTCTGGGACTTCATTTTTTCCAGCTTTGCCTTCTTTGCCGGAAGCAGGGGATTTTCTTTCCATCTGCTTGCATAGAAGGTGAGCAGGAATCCTCCCACGGCGCCGACGAGGAGCAGTGCTATTCCGCATGATACCTGGGTAAGGTCATATACGACGTCCGGATAGCTGGACGGGAAGATTAAGAACATGGTGGCTATTGAGCCTACTATGAATCCCGTTATTGCCCAGTATGATCCTCTGGGGAAACGGTCCAGGAAAAACTTCATGAGCCTTGCCACGCAGAAGAATCCGACTATTGCTCCGCAGGCCAGAATCACGAGAACCAGGATGCAGTGTCCGACAGTTCCTTCCGCTCCTATGAACAGGTCCAGAATGGGGGAGTAGTATCCGAAGATGAAGAGCATCATGGAGCCGCTCACGCCGGGAACCACGAAAGCCGCGGCAGCGAGGATTCCCATGCCGAAGACTGCGAAGTACTGCCATGTGGGCATTTCCGCAGACAGGTCTGCAGAGCCCATTCCGGGGATGAATCCTATGCCGACTATGATGGCCGCCGGGATGAGGATGGAGAGCACATACTGCGGCTTGAAGCCTGCGTGGAATCCGTCCTTGAACTGGAACGGAAGGGTTCCAACGATGAGGCCTGCGAACAGCATGACAGTGGGGAACGGGGCGTACTCCAAGGCGTATTTTATGGGGAAGTATACAATCACGAGGCCGGCGACAAGTCCTATGAGCACAGGCAAAAGGAACATAAAGCTCTTCCTGAAATTCTTGAAAAGATTGCTTATGTTCTCAATTATGTCCGAGTATATCCTCGTGATGACGGCAATAGACCCGCCGGACATTCCCGGAACTATTATCGCAACGCCGATTCCCGCGCCGCACAAAAGGTTCCTTATAAACTGTTTCATCTCACTCCCGCATCTTCGCCTAAAATTATAAACGCCAATGGGATTCAAGTCAAGATTGATTGCATATATTTGGATTTATTGCAAGATACTCAGTGATATATGGCGTTGGGGATTACAGCTCAGGAATAAAAAAAAGACCCCGGAAAGGGGTCTTGTTGCCGGCTGGCTGCTTATGCATTTTATCTGCAGAAGGCTTCATATGCCGTACTTCTCTTCCAGAATCCTGTGAAATTCCTCCTTGGTGTACTCCTTGTCATTCTTGTATGATTTAAGCCTTTCCGCAATGATAGCGGCCAGATCCTCGTCTGTGAGTCCGTCTGCGTATATGACCGTCTTAGGTTTGCGGACCTCAAACGGAAGGCCCTGGGTAAGCACTATCTGCCTGTACACCATCTGGATAAGGGAAGAGGGGGTCACCCCGAGATCTGCCAGGACGGCCTCAGCCTGATCCTTGAGTTCACTGTCTATTCTTGCGTATACAACGGCTGTTTTGCTCATAGTAATCCTCCGTGGATACTCTTCCAAGCTTCATTATAACCCTATGTGCTTACGAAATGCAAGCAATTGCAAGTATAATCTCAATTATACATCCAGTTCCATACTCCGCATGCCCTCCTGCATGCCAATGCTGTATAATACACACATTGTGCATCAAGAGGAGAGAATATCATGAAAATCACGGAATGGATGAACCGCTGGCTGGAAGAGTGCAGCACAAGGCTTAAATGGAGCACGATAATCCGTTACTCGGAGAACAGCAAATGCCACATATGCCCCATGCTTGGAGACAAGGATCTGGAAGATCTGTCTGCAGACACCCTGCAGGATTTCATCCGGACCCTGGAAGGCAAGGGCCTAGCATACAACACCATAGCCAGCATAGTCTCCACATTGAAGATGGCCCTGCAGGAGGCAATGCGCACAGGCGTAACGAAGGTTAGCAACACCGGGAGCATGCGCCTGCCGGAGCATACGGAAAAGGAAGCGGAATGTTTCACCGTCCAGGAGCAGAAGAAGATCATAAAGGCCGTAATCCGCAGCGTGGACCTCCGGCTGTACGGCATTCTCATATCTGCCGGCATGGGATTGAGAATAGGGGAGCTCCTGGCTCTCACATGGGATGACGTCAATCTCCATTCCAAAACCATACGGATCTGCAAAACTTCATATTACGCCAAGGACAGAAACGGAGTGTATGGCAGGATAGTGACCTCTCCCAAGACACACAAGTCCGCAAGGGCCATTCCAATACCGGACATCCTGTATCCGTACATAAAGGAACTGTATGAGAACAGAGACTGCAAGCACGTAATAAGCTGGAAAGGGAAGCCGGTAAAGATGAGGACATACCAGGCTTTGTTTTCAAGGCTTCTCTCACAGCTTGGCATCCGGCACAGAGGATTCCATGCTCTGAGGCACACGTTTGCAACCCGCGCCTTGGAGTGCGGGATAGATGTGAAGACCACGTCCGAGATCCTGGGTCACAGCAACATAAACATAACCCTCCAGCGGTACACACATGTCCTCATGGAGCACATGCGCAAAGAGCTGGGAAAGATGGAGATGTTCTTCATGGAGCATGACCTGGGGATTCCGGTCTCTTCATACATCCAGAGCACTATGAATATAAGCTATCCTGCGGCATGTACAGCACATGACATCCACAGGAACACCCTAGGATTTTTCCCGTAAACCATATCGAAATACCGGAGGGACAGGACAGGCACACAGAGGCACCAAAATAACTGCAGAATTCAAGTATGAAGCTTTTTTATAGAAGGGCTCTTTTGGAATGTCCTGTGGAGGCAGGTTTCATGCAAGCAAAAACACAGGCGGCATGAGACCGTCTGTGCAGTATAGGCATGATGACAGTAAAGTGCGTGGATTGGCTTAATCCACGCACTTTACGCTATTATTCTAGCATGAAGATAGGGCTGTTTCAATAGGAAAATCAACATAATATCTATTATTGCTTGCGATTTTAACTATTTTTGCCCTTCATTGAAGCAATACATATTGCTTTTTTGGAACACATGGAAATCGGGATTCCATGTATTAAGCCAATACATGCAGATGGAGTATTATGACCGCTACAGGCCAGTGCAACCATATTTTAAAATCCTCTTATGGGGCATATATGAGACTGTTCAGTTCTCTTGGCATAAACAGGTTTGCCTATAGCGTTTATAATGTTTTATTGAATTAAAAAACGGGGTATGTTTAATGTCTGGTTTTGTATCCCTCATCATTGCAATAGTACTGGTGATTGTGGTTCTGTTCGTTGTTCGCTTTCTTTCCCGGCTGATGATGGAACACGGCGGAATGGCGCTTATGATTGTACATGACATTATAGCGGTTGTGCTTGGGGCTGGAGCGCTGGTTGTATCCTGCTACATGTATTCTGTAGAGGACGGAGCATGGGGCATGATCTGCTGGTACTTTCTGCTGGTCTTTACATCTATCTACTGGTACAATTCCTGGATAAGGTCACAGAATATTGGGTTCTTCCGTGTGATATGGTCATCGATTGTTTTCGCAGCGATTGTTACCTTGATAGCCGCTTTAATCGGTGTCTTCGCAGGCGGATATGCTTGGATTGTTTCAATCGTATATCTGGTTTGGCTTATTTTTGATATAGTAAGATATCTAGTCCGCAACAGATAGCTGAATCTTACTGACACAGTTTGAAATGTCTGAATCCTGAACGCACTGTTTGCGGATGACGGCAATCAAAATATACTATGGAAGACTGTCATAAAGGCAGGACGGAAAGGAGATACTCTAATGTTTGGTTTTGGGGGGAATGTCAACAAGATTGACAAGTACTACAAAAAAGCCAAGAAAGGCGATCCTGAAGCTATGTACCAGGTTGGTCTTTGCTATTTATACGGAGACAGCGTGGCAGAAGACCTGGGGGAAGCAGTAGCTTGGCTTAATAATGCTGCCTGCAAAGGGCATATGGAAGCTCAAGCCATATTAGGGAACCTGTATCATAATGGAGAAGGTGTGCAGCGTGATTATGCTATGGCCGCAAAATGGTATGAGAGAGCTGCTGCGCAGGGACATGCAGGTGCTCTTAATGCCCTTGGCCGCGCCTACTCTGAAGGATGGGGTGTTCCTGTAAACGAAGCAAAGGCGGCAGATCTTTTTGCAAAGGCAGTTGAAAGAGGGAATATCGCTGCATTGTACAACCTTGGATACTGCTATGAAAATGGGGAGGGTGTTGCCCAAGACGTAGCCAGGGCGTTCAATCTTTATGCTCAGGGTGCGAAAAAAGGCGATGGCTCTTGCGAAAATGCCCTTGGAGAGTGCTATTTTTTAGGCGTAGGTACAGCTAAGGACTATAAGCAGGCATACAATTGGTTAACAAAGGCAGCATCACAGAACCACCCCGGCGCGCAATCCAATTTGGGATATATGTACGAAGCCGGGGAAGGTGTTAAGCAAAACTATGGTACTGCTGCAAAATGGTATGAGAAAGCTGCAAATCAAGGGAGTGCTAGTGCACAGAATGCTCTGGGCAATTTCTACATGGAAGGCAAAGGTGTCCGCCAGAACTATTCCAAGGCTGCAGAGTATTACAGAGAAGCAGCAGAGCAGGGGCATCCTGCGGGCCAGTTTAATCTAGCTCTCTGCTATGAAAAGGGTTTGGGAATTATTCAGGATCTTGACAGTGCATACGAGTGGTTCTCACGTGCTGCTGAACAGGGTGACGAGGACGCAGTAGAGGCCCTTAAAAGATTCAGGGGATAGAGCCACAAGGTTCACACAGTAAGAAAGGCCATGATATGAGGCTATCTATAGAGGACAACAGTTCATATAAAAACAAATCCGGGAGACCATCTCCCGGATTTTAATGTGGCCAGGCCACTTCATTATGTCTAAGATACATAAAATTGATATCGTTCGCAATTGGCAGTTTTTTTAAAACATTTGCAAAGCATTTGCAAAGCGTTCGGTGTAGCACCTTATATGCAGCAGTGCCCCGTGGGGTATGTTAAAGTCCGCAGGTTCTCCACGCCGCACATTCACGAAGAGAATCTCGTGGAGCTGTTCGGGAAAGCAGTCTCCCTCTTAAGCGGCTTTGAAAGTGCGGCCGCAGAGCTGGCTTTGCTTCTTGCGCCGTTCGTCGGCAGCGCAGAGGCGGTGGAAGCAGACTTAAGGGCAAGCCGGGATATTCCGACTGGCTGTGCCGGAATATCCTTAAAAAGGCTGTGGCGAACGCAGACTTCTCCGTGACCTTCTCATTTATTAATGGTGAAGAGATAACGGAGCTTCTGGACAAGGAACGGTACGGGAACTCCAGCAAGGAAATCGGATACCTTGGCTAAGGCAAAGAAAAGACCGCTCACTTAGGTGGGCGGTCTTTTTATCGTGCTCCGTTTTGGAAGATCAGGTCCAGATGGCTGTTCTTTTTCCTTTTCCTTCTGTTCTTTTTCCTGCTTTTTCTTTTTCTTCTCTGCCTTTTCCTCCAGTATCCTCTCTCTGTGGCCAATCGTGTTTCTGCTTTCCGGTTCATTATTACCGGTATGACAGAGCGACTGAAATCTTTAGTGTTTCTGGTAACGATACAGAAACAGCCCGGATTTCCATCCGGGCTGTTTTTATGGAGTTATGCAGGAGAATGAGCAGTGTGCGCTTGAGCATCAGGCGGGTATCCACCACAGGATTCCCCAGTTGAGGACGAGGCATGTTGCTATGGCGCAGACAGTGGGGATGAGGACGGAGAGTCCGGCCCATTTCCAGCTGTTGAGCTCATTTTTGATGGTCAGGATTGTTGTGGCGCAGGGCCAGTGAAGGAGGGAGAAGACCATCACTGAGATGCAGGTCTTCCAGGTCATGCCGGCGGATACGAGATACTCGGCAATGGTTGCGTCTCCCATCTCTGTGACCATGCCGGTGTAGCCGCCTGCTGCGTACATGGTAATTATCATAATGGCGATGGGAATCACTATTTCATTGGCCGGTATGCCGAGAATAAAGGCCACAATCAGGGTGCCGCCGAGTATGCCTCCCCAGGCCATTGTGCCGCCGAAGCCTAATGCCGTGCCCAAGGGGTTGAGCCATTCGGCTATGTGCACTATGAGCGAGTTGCCGTCACTTAAGGTTATGAGGGACAGAATGCAGATAATGAGGCCTGCCGGAGCCGCTACAACTACGGCCCTTGAAAGAACCTTTATTGTTCTGTCCCATATGGAACGGCCTATGACCTTCAGAACCTGCGGCTTTCTGTACGGAGGGAGCTCCAGGACGAAGGATGAGGGCTCGCCTTTCAGAAGCGTCTTTGACAGGAACTTGGATATGCCCACGGTGTACAGGATGCCTATGACAATCACCACTGTGAGCACAACGGCGGAGATAAGCGATGAGAGCACCACGTTCATGCTGGCCATGAGCGTGTCCTCAAGCAGCACGCTGATAACCAGTGTTATGGTGGGGAAGCGGCCGTTGCAGGGGACGAAGTTGTTTGTAAGTATCGCTATCTTGCGCTCGCGCGGAGAGTCTATGATCCTGCAGCCCACAACGCCTGCCGCGTTGCAGCCGAAGCCCATGCACATCGTAAGGGACTGCTTGCCGCATGCTCCGCACTTGCGGAATGTGTTGTCCAGACGGAAGGCAACTCTCGGGAGATAACCGAAGTCTTCCAGGAGAGTGAAGATGGGAAAGAAGATTGCCATGGGAGGCAGCATTACGGCAATTACTTTGGTTGCTATTACATAAACACCGTCAATTAGGACAGTGGTTATGTAATACCATCCGGACCAGTTTGTCTGCCCCGCCAGCACCATGAGGTATGAAAGCCCCATGCCCGTGTCGTCATTCCAGCAGTATATCTTGTTGAAGCACCACTGGAGAGGGTCTGTGAGAAGGTCCGCCCCGAAGAGCGTGAACCAGAAGATGAAGAACAACAGGACAATCATGATGGGGATGCCGAGCTTTCCCATGATGAGCTTGTCCATGATTCTCTGGCGCTTGATGGAAGGAGTCTCTCCGCTCTCGCGCACGGCGCCCGCGGAAAGCCTTTCCGCTCTGTGCACGAATTTTGCGGCAGTCTCGTCTGATTCCTGCTCACTGGTTCCGCGCATCATCTCCATGCACTTTTCGCCGGGTTCGTCACCTGTGCAGATTGTTCTGCGGCAATGGCATTCTATCGTTCCCTCGCAGACGCCTTCTATTGTCTTTCTCAGATCATCCATGCCCCAGCCGGGGCCTGCCGCAGTAAGCAGGACGGGCACGCCCAAAGCTTCGGAAAGCACGGATGAATCTACGGTTATGCCGTGCCTCTTGGCCTCGTCCATGAGGTTCAGGCAGACTATCACCTTGTCATGAAGCTCCATTATCTGCTGCACAAGCACCAGGTTTCTTTCAAGGCACACGGACTCGCATACAACCACAACGCATTCCGCGCCGCCGTTTATGACAAAGTCCGCTGCGACTTCCTCTTCCTGTGAACGGCTCAAAAGGGAATAGGTGCCGGGCAGGTCCACCAGGACGAATCCCTTGCCGTCATATTCGTATCTTCCTTCAGCGGTCGCTACTGTCTTTCCGGGCCAGTTGCCCGTATGCTGGTGCATTCCCGTCAGGGCGTTGAACGTTGTGCTCTTGCCCGTGTTGGGGTGCCTGCCAAAGCTATGATGTGGTCATCAGGCTTCAGCTTGTTTCCTTTAAGAGTGGTGGCTGCGGTATCCTTCTTTTTCTTTGTATCTTCTTCACCGCAAGCGCGCCCGCAAATGAATCCCACGGCTTCATCCTCCTTTCTTAGCGAAATCTTTCCCGGGCGCTCCGCCAGTCTGTCCGTATGCCGGCAACTTAAGCTGCCTTGCTGCGGGAGGGCCCTTGCATCACCTTATTCCTTTCGAAATTGCGGAAATATCGTTATAAAATTGCGCATCCCCGATATTTGGGCAGGAAGGAGCGGCCTCCCTGTTGCGCTGTGGTTATGATTCATTGACAGCCTTGCATACTGTCATGTCAACCAGATTCCGTTTTAAAGCAATATCTCTACATCAGTTGTAAATTTCAATATCTTTAAATCATGAGCCGGATTGCTCACATGAAGCCGGAGCCGGAAGGCTGAGGCTGAAGGTAAGGCCAAAACATGGTGATTTTTGCACCATGGCCCACCAGCATGCGCATTTGCGAAATGTTCTATTTATGCCATTGCGCTGGCAACGGCTTCTTCAGGCATGTATGCAGAGGATGCCCTTTCTGCTTCTTGGTTCTGACTGGGTGCCGGATTGTAGTCTGCGGGAGCCTTTGTGGTCACACGTATAAGCTCCGAGTCCGCTTTGCGGATGGCAACCGTTGCGCCTCTCACGAGGTATGCCTTGGGGTTGCCGGAGGGAGCCATCTGCTTGCACAGAATCCTTGTTCCATTAATGATGCCAAGATCCTGAAGCCTGCGCCTCATGTTGGGGTCTTCCACATCTACGGAAGTTACCCATACGGTCTGGCCGACCTTGACTTCATAGAGAGTGGTGGGGTTTTCGCTGATGCCTTTTCTGGCATTCCGCTTTTCTCTGTTGAATCTCAAATCATTCACCTCCGATAAAAAATATAAAAAAAATGCGGTCAATCATCTCAACCGCATCATAAAACATATTCAAAACCGCCACAATAAAGCAAGGCACATTCAGTGCCCGGGCGAAACGCATATTCCTCTTCGCGAAGAATCAGGACATAACCAGCACATCAGTCCCTGAACCGTTCCTCCGTGCCGTTGCCAGCCATATTCCTATAAAGGCCTGGATGCCCATACGCGTCGTCCATTACCTCTCCTTTGTCGCAATTTGTCGTACACCTTTGATGCGGTGTCTTATTTGATTTTGAGCAGCATATCATCTCTGGCTATCCGGGGCATGTCGCCATGCTTTGGAGAGCATATCATCTCTGGCTATCCGGAGAGGTTTATACTTCTCTGTATCTCCCGCAGGCATTGTCTGTTGCCTACGGAATACGTATATCACTCATCTGACACCGCAGTTTTACTATTTTTGTCCGGAAAAGTCAAATGATTGGAGGCATTTTTTGCCTTATTGTCTGAAAATTTTCTGCAAAATCCCCGGTCCTTGCGGCTGTTGCTGCAGCGCGGACAGAAAAAACACCCGGATTAATCCGGGCCAAACCCCTGTGTCCGCAGCCGCAAGGCGCTGATTCATATGCAGCGGGGCAGAGGGGTACAAACGCGCGCGACAAGATGATTTGCAGATTGAAAATTGACATAATCCCGGGCCTGGAATTTGTTCTTGTTTCTGCCGGAAAATCAAGGGATTCAGCTTAAAACTGATGCAATATTATGGAAAATACCGCCGGAATAACAAAAGAAAGACGTATCAAAGATACGTCTTTTTGTGGTGCCTCCAAACGGACTCGAACCGTTATGGATCACTCCGCTGGATCCTAAATCCAGTGCGTCTGCCAATTTCGCCATGGAGGCAAATGGATTCATGTATATATACTGTAATTTTCATCCCGGTCAGGTGTGTGTTTCAAAGGCATTACAGCAGTTTTTTGGACATTTTATGGCGCGTTTTTGGCGCGATTTTAACCTGGTTTTAACATGTCTGCCATGCAAGAGATGTACAATGAAAATATGCGGCACGTATGACGGTTACGCGGATATTGTAAAGGATTGAAGGCAAAAAGTCAAACCGGAATGATTGTGCTTTTTGCCTGCGTGTGGTAAAATGGCTGGGAAGAAGGGGCCGGGCGCGTCATGTATAACGGAAAAACAATAGAAGCAGCAACGCAGATAGATATCAAAGTCCACAAGGCAATCACGAAGAGGACGTACGTAACCTCCCTCGTGATTTTTATCGTCGGGCTGGCCGGGTTCATAGGGTCCTTTATTCCGTACATGATGCTGGATGACATAGATTACCTTCTCATAGTGGTGGAGGTCTGCGTAGTGCTGGCCATCATCGGCGGCATGATGGTCATGAGGCTTCGCTCCGCATACCGGAACACGGCATCCCAAGGGTCTGCCCTGCAGACGTTCTCATTCTACAAGGACGGGGTCGTTGTAACCGTCCTGTTCCCGGGAGCCGCCCAGACTCCGTATCCCAAGATATATTACAGGCATGCAAAGAAAGCGCGCCTGTGCGGAAAGAAAAAGGAATATCTTGTGTTCAACAACGGCCGCATGATGTATCCCGTGTATCTGGCATGCCTTACCGAGATGGAAAAATACACACTCCTGTCGCTGTTCGGCAAGAAGGATAAGTGGATCCGCAAGCGCGTGAAGTATGCCGGCCCGGCTCTGAAGCTGGAAGGCGGCCAGGCGTACAGGGCCGTTTCCGCGGATGACATCTTCGAAATGAACCAGCCCCCGGAGGATGACGTCTTTGACCTCGGCTCCGGCAAGAAGGACACGCAGGCTGCAAAGAAGACAGAGAAGGCCCCTGAGGCCAAGCCTGAGGCCAAGCCTGCGGCCAAGCCTGCGGGAAATCCTGCGGCCAAGCCTGCGGAGAAGGAAGATGATTTCTTCAAGGACCATTACTGGGACAGCCCGGCCGGGGAAGAGGATGATCCTTTTGACTTTGATGCCCCTGATGGGCTGGGCCAGAATGATGCCGGAAAATCCGCAGACGGAGAGGCCGGGGATGACAGAAAAGAGTGAGGGCTCAAGAGCCCTTTTCTTTTCGCTTGGGTGTGCTGTTCTTTTGCATGAAATTTGCGATATTGCTTGACTTTTAACATGCAAAGCCACTAAAATTCATTGGATTGATGGATTGTATAATGAATGAATAGGTGAGAGAGATGAGCAAGAAGAGCATGAGCGATGAGACCGTATTGAGCCCGGAAGATCTGGAGGGCAGGGGGTATCTCTCGCTTCGCGGAGTAGGCAAGCAGTACGTCACCGGAGACATTGTCGTGGACGCGCTGAAGGACGTCACCTTTGATCTGGACAACGGCCAGTTCGTCGTGGTCCTCGGGTCATCGGGAGCCGGGAAGACAACGCTTTTGAATCTGCTCGGAGAAATGGACAACGCCACGTCCGGCGACATTGTGCTGGACGGGAAAGACATAACAAAGCTGGACCGCAAGGGCCTCACTTACTTCCGGCGCAGCGACGTGGGCTTTGTCTTCCAGTTCTATAACCTCATGCCGAACCTTACAGCCCTTGAGAACGTTGAGATTGCGGTGGAGATATGCGAAGATCATTATGACCCCAGGTCCGTGCTCACAAAGGTGGGCCTTGAGGACAGGCTGAACAATTTCCCGGCGCAGCTCTCCGGCGGGGAGCAGCAGCGTGTCTCAATAGCCAGGGCAATCGCGAAGAACCCTAAACTGCTTCTTTGCGACGAGCCGACGGGCGCACTGGATTACAAGACAGGAAAGAACATACTGGAGCTTCTGTACAACATTTCAAAGCAGCACAAGAAGCTCGTTGTGGTTGTGACGCACAATTCCGCCATCAAGGAGATTGCGGACAAGGTGATACGCATAAAGAGCGGGCGGATAGAGTCCATAGAGGACAATCCCAGCCCCATGCCCGTGGAGCAGCTGGAGTGGTGAGGAAGACGGCATGAAAACATACTTCAAAATGTTCGGCCGCATGTTCAAAAAGCATGTCACCAGGCTTCTCTCGCTGATCCTGATGGTGCTTATTTCGGTCGGATTCATAGCGGGCGTGGGCTCGGCCGCGGACAGGATATACATATCCATGTCGGACTACTACGGAACGCAGAACGTCAGCGACTTCATTGCCAAGAGCACGGCGGACTCCGGTTTCACTCCGGAGCAGGTGCAGGCAGTGAAGGATCTGGGAGTCTTTTCCTGCGTGGAGACAGGCGCCTCTGTGGACGTGTATCTCACCGAGGAGGATGAGACTAATGAGACTCCCACGCGTCTCTATTTTCTGGACAGCCTGAACAGCGGCCTTTCCGCTGAGAACATAACAGTCAACACGCCTGTGGTGGAGACGGTTTTTGACACCGCCGGGGATGAAGTCAACCCCGTTGCCTGCGAAATCGGGGACAACAAGATTGCAAGCTTTGATGAGCCGGAAACCATAGAGCTGGACTTCGTGGACATACTGGAGCAGCTTGCGGACCAGGGAGGGCAGGAGCTGGAGTCCGGCCAGAAGGCCATGATGGAGCTCATGCGCTCATCCCTCACCGTTACCGTTACCGTAACGCAGGTCTGGTCCTCGCCCCTTACGTTCGCAATGGACGGAGAGCCCAGTTATCTCAACGGGGAGGACGTGGAGACTCCGGACACCGTCAATGCCGTAAATGCACTCATAAATCTGAAGAACGTTCTGTACATCCCTTCAAATCTTATTCCGACGCTTCTCGGAACCCCGCTTCTCGGTACAATGGACATGCAGATTTCCCTTGCGGACAGGAGCCTGTTCAATGCCTTCAGCAGCGCGTATGACAAGGAGATAACGGCAGAGAAAGCAGCCCTTTCGGAAGCGCTGGGCTCAGACGCGGAGCTTCTGACACTGTATGAGAACTACTCATTCCTTGCGCTCAAGAGCTATGCGGACGACGTCCTTTACATAGGATACCTTCTCATGGTTATCTTCCTGCTCGTGACCGTCCTCGTGGTCCTTTCCACGATGTCCAGGATGGTGGAGGAGGAGAGAAGCCAGATAGCCTGCCTCAAGACCCTCGGATACTCTTCCGGCCTGATAATATTAAAGTACGTTCTCTTCGCCATTGTGGCCATGATTGTGGGGGCCATAGTCGGGTACTTCGTCGGGATGGGCGTGTCTTCGCTCTTCTACTACGTCTTCAACTACACATTCCTCATGCCTCCCATGACGCCGAAGACAGGCATAACCTTCTTCATAATAACGGTTGCCGTAATCCTTGCTGCCATGCTGGCCGGCACAGTATGGGCGGGCGTGAAGGAGACCAGGGAGAAGCCTGCGGAACTGCTGAAATCCAAGCCCCCCAAAGCCGGCAAAAAGGTGTTCCTGGAGCGCATACCCTTCATCTGGAACAGGCTTTCCTTCAAATACAAATCCACATTCCGCAACGTCCTGCGATACCTGCCGCGGTTCATCATGACGGTAGTCTCGGTGGCCATAGCCACGGCCCTTGTGAACGTAGGCCTGGCCTTAATGGACCTGTGCCTCTTCGGAGGGATATCTTCCGCTTCGGTCACGGCCATAGGCGTAGTGGTGGTCATCTTCGCAGCCCTTCTGGCCATACTCGTCGTATACACGCTTACAAACATCAACATCAGCGAGCGTGAGAAAGAGCTTGCCACCCTCAAGGTCCTCGGCTACACGGACGGCGAAGTATGCAGCTACATATACAGGGAAGTGTACATAGACGCAGTCGTGGGCATCATCTTCGGCCTGCCGCTCTCGCTTCCCATAGACCTTATCCTGTTCGCCATCCTCGGCATGGGCACAATCCTCGGCGTCACCTGGTTCTGGTGGATAGTTGGCGTGGCTCTTATCCTTCTCTTCACATGGCTGGTCACCATGATGCTGAGCCGCAAGATGGTCAAAATAGACATGAACGAGAGCCTCAAGGCAGTGGAGTAAGGATTCCCACAGGGCAAACTGGGCAAATCCGGTGCAATATCATGAATTTAAGGCGGCATCCCTGCGGTGCCGCCACTAAAATCCCTGCTTTTTGCACACTTCAAGAACACATGAACGCAAAATGAGAAACATATGTTCGTATTCGACGGTTCGTCCGCACCGGTGCGCCTGCACCTGCCGGCCCGGAAGGGAAGGGATGAGACGGGAGCCCCTGCCGGTTTCCCGGCTGCAAAAAAGCGGCATCTCATGATGCCGCCTGCATATTCTGTTTCTGTCTTTCTGCGCGGGTTATTTGACCAGCATTACGAGGACTGCCTTTACCACGTGCAGTTTGTTGTACGCCTGGTCCAGGACTATGCTGTGCGGGCCGTCTATTACGCTTTCCGTAACCTCCAGGCCGCGGTTGGCGGGAAGGGCGTGCATGAAGAAGGCGCCGCGGTTGGCTTCCCTCATGAGATCCGTATTTATCTGGTACGGGGCGAGGCATTTCCTGTCCTCTTCGGAGACGGGGGTGTGGTATGAGTAGCAGTCCGTGTATACTATGTCCGCATTCGCCACGGCCTCGTGAGGGTCCGTCGTTATATGGATGGGCCCGTACTGCATCGCCTGGCGGATCTTCTCCTGCTTGATGGGATACTGGGGAGGTGTGGCCACGGAGACCTGCATTCCGCACTTTATTGCTCCGGAAATGAGGGAGGCCGCATTGTTCTCGCCCTTGCCCACGTAGGCGAGCTTCACGTCCTCCAGGCATCCGCATTTCTCCCAGATGGTGAAGAGGTCGCAGAGGGTCTGCAGGGGTATTTCGTCCGCGTTGGATGAGTTTATGATGGGTATCTTTGAGATGGCGCAGTAAGACATGAGGTCTTTTTCCGATATGCCCCTGGTTATTATGGCTCCCACGCCGTATCCGTACAGAACGTCCGCTATGTCCTTTATGTTCTCGCCGGCCTCCATGTCCCCCTCGCTGTACGGAAGGTTAATGGAGTATCCGCCGAGCTGGTTTATGCCAATCTCTATTGCGGACCTTGTGCGGATGGAAGTGTCTCCGAAGATGAGGGCGATGGTGGTGCCCTTCAGAATGCTTGCCGTGCTCTCATGGGCGATGAACTTCGCCTTCATGGACTTGATGGCGAAGAGAAGCTCGAAGATCTCCTCCGTGGAATAGTCCGTGAGCTTCACTATGTGCTTGCGGCTGATGTGGTACGCCGGCGTGTACAGGTTAATGTCCATACAATTCCTTTCTCCTTGTTTCTGTTTCCTGCGGCTCTGATTTCCGGGGCTTTTCCCTGCCCCTTTTCTTTTATATGCCGGCACGGCGGAGCGCCGCCGTCCGGCGTACTTTCATAAACTGCAACCATAATATACCCAAAAAGGCTAATTATCAACAGATTTTTCCATGGAAAAGACGCATCCGCAGTAATTCTGCCTGTACAGATGATACTTTTCGGACAGCCGTATGCTCTCCAGATACCCGTCCTTCTTCTTGAAGTCAGACGGCAGCCATTTTGCCGCCCCGCCTTGCGCGGCCCTTTCGCCAATCTCATTTATAGCCTCTGCGTTCTTCAGGGGGCTAAGCGTCAGGGTGGTGGTGAAGTAATCATATCCGCCGGCATTTGCCAGCTCCGCGGTCTTTTTTAGGCGGAGCTCAAAGCACTTCATGCACCTTTTTCCGCCCTCCGGCTCATTCTCAAGGCCTTTCACGGCATCATAATAATCTTTGGGGTCGCTGTCGCAGTCCATGATGTCCGCCCATCCGGTCTCATGTATGAGCCTGATCAACTCATTCTTCCTGTGGGTGTATTCCGGGTCTTCTATGTTGGGGTTGTAAAACAGGACGGTTATCTTAAAATACTCATTGAGCCTTTCCAGGCATGCGGAAGAGCACGGGGCGCAGCAGCAGTGCAAAAGGAGCCTTTTGCCTTTCTGCTCCATGGCGGTCTTCATGCATATCTCATTGTAATTGGGCCTGTTCATGCATATACTATACCACACGGCTCTCATAAAATACAACCTGAAGTTGCATAACTGGAAGATAGGTTAACCTGTGCGGCGGGAGACCTGCGGATATGCCGTTGCTGCGGACAAATTCTGCCGCAAAAAAAAGGAAATCCCGGCAAAAAGCGGTATAATATAGTGTAAGCCAATTAATGAATCCGGGGAGCGTAGAATCCGGAAAAGCTGAGACAGCCAGAGGCGGAAGAAAAAGACAAGGAGGGAAGATATGAAATGAAAGCTGTCGTGTACTGCAAGCTTGCGGGCAAGGGAACGCAGGCATACTATGTAAAGGTTAACGGCAAGAGCTACTATCTGTTCAAGCCCAGATACAGGGTATCCAACAGGGACATCTTCAAATCCGGGATGAGGCTGGACAAGGTCAATGACTTCTCCTCAACGCACAGCACGTCCGTGAAGAAGACCAAGGAAAAGCTCTCCGCATATCTCTCTTTCATAGAGAAGGAATATGGCGTAGTCATATACAGCAACAGGGCAAGAAAGCATGAGATGGGAAACAGATGCAGGTACAACCGGAGCAAGGTCATGAACAAAAGGGAGATCCTTGAAGAGGAGGATGAAGCGGACCTTCCTGCAGACGAGACCCATGAAGAAGACGCCTAGCCCGGGACTGCAAATCCCGGCTGTTATTCTGTGGAAATCAACGTCGGAGACGATGCCATAATAGCCAACGGAGACCCGTTCTAACCGTCTCCGCAAAGGCAGCTCATACGGTAAGCAGCAAAACAACAGGACAGCCCTGGCACATGCATTGTGCCGGGGCTGTTGTCATATTCCAAAGAGTGCTGGCAGATTTTTTTGAGTGGCGTTTTGGGACAAACAAGTGGCGAATGTCGTTTTTGGTTGCCGGCCGTCCGTAAAATGGCGCCAGAACTTAAGGCGAGGCAAGACCTGTGCAAGACCCGGCAATAACAAACCGGCATAATGCATGCCATATGGCGCAAGCCCTGCAGAATCCGCGGGCTTTATGCATGGTAAAACAGGGGACAACACACAGGGGAACTGCTTGCGAAGCGTCCTTCCGTTTCAGGTGATTTGTGTCAGATATAATCAGATATAATATAATATCATGACATTTTGTGATTGTTTGTAACTTGCTACAATTACAAAGTGCACATACAATCAGCAGTGTAGAAAATGCGCGGATTATGCCAATGCAAGGCACGTAAAAGGAGTCGTGCCCGCACAGGGGCCGGAATGCGGGATACCGCTGGATGAAGCCTTTGGATTGCACGGAACAGAGACTGGCGCCGCGCGGGGAAAGACAAGGGATTGCAAGTGAATCGCCTGCTATGGGGATGCGAAGTGAGAGCCGGCGGAAGGTCATTAAGGCCGGATATGATGGGAAAACAGGAGCAGGTTGGAAGATGGCAAAGAGCAGAAAAAATCAGGATGCGGAGAGCCTGAATCAGAAGCAGGCTCAGGATATGGAAGGGAGAGGTTTTCTCTCGCTCCGGGGCGTGGGGAAGCAGTACGTCACCGGAGATATTGTGGTGGACGCTTTGAAGGACGTCACCTTTGATCTGGAGAACGGCCAGTTTGTTGTAGTGCTCGGCTCCTCGGGAGCCGGGAAGACAACGCTTTTGAACCTCCTCGGAGGCATGGACAACGCCACGTCCGGAGACATAGTGCTGGACGGGAAGGATGTGACCGGGCTGGACAGAAAAGGGCTTACTTACTTTCGGCGCAATGACGTTGGGTTCGTGTTCCAGTTCTACAACCTCATGCCCAACCTCACGGCCTTGGAGAACGTGGAGATTGCGGTTGAGATATGCAAGGATCACCTCGATCCCAAAGAGGTCCTTGAAAACGTCGGCCTTGGGGACAGGCTCAACAATTTCCCGGCGCAGCTTTCCGGCGGGGAGCAGCAGAGAGTCTCAATCGCCCGGGCAATCGCCAAGAACCCCAAACTGCTTCTTTGCGACGAGCCTACGGGCGCACTGGATTACAGGACGGGCAAGAACATACTGGAGCTTCTGTACAACATTTCAAAGCAGCACAAGAAGCTCGTCGTGGTTGTGACGCACAATTCCGCAATCCGCGAGATAGCGGACAAGGTGATACGCATAAAGAGCGGGCGGATTGAGTCCATAGAGGACAATCCCAATCCCATGCCCGTGGACCAGCTGGAATGGTAAAAGGAGGGACGGCATGAAGACATATCTCAAGACGCTTGCTCGCATGTTCAAAAAGCATGCCGCCAGGTTTGTTTCCGTAATCCTTATCGTGCTCATAGCAGTAGGGTTCATATCCGGTCTGGGTTCCGCGGGGACAAAGATGACCACCGCAATGACCTCATATTACAATTCCCAGAATGTAAGCGACGTCATTGTCAAGAGCACCGCGGACTCCGGTTTTGCAGAGGCCCAGATCCAGGCAGTAAAGGATATGGACGTTTTCTCAAACGTGGAAACAGGGGCGTCCATAGACGTTTACATTGGCAAGACGGACGAAAACCCGCGCGGAACGCTCACCCGCCTGTATTTTTTGGACAGCCTCAATGACGGCCTTTTGGCAGAGAACATAACTGTGAACACCCCTGAAGTTGAGGCTGTGTATGAGGCCGCAGGGGCTGCGGAGAACCCGGTTGCCTTCGAGGCGGCGGACAATGTCATCATAGGATACAGTGCTCTTGAAACGGTGCATCTGGACTTCGTGGACATCCTGGACCAGCTTGCAAGGCAGAACAGAGGCTCCGCTGAGGGGCTGGATGAGACATCAAAAGAATATCTGGGGCAGCTATTGACATACACAGAGCTGGATGTCACGGCAACGCAGGAGTGGGCATCGCCCCTCACGTTCGCCCTGGACGGCGAGCCCAGCTATCTGAACGGCGAGGATGCAGAGACTCCGGTTTCCACAACCGCAGCCAATGACCTCATAGACCTTGAGAACATCCTGTACCTTCCTTCCGGCTATATCCCGGAGATCTCGTTTGACGGATACAGCGCTGCGATGCAGCAGATTATAACAGGCCTCACCGGCCTGTCCGCAGGGCCGCTTTTAGGCACCATGGACATGTACGCCACTTTGCAGGACCGTGCCGTCTTTGACGCTTTCAGCAGCGAGTATGAGAATGAAATAGATGCGGATACGGCAGCCCTTTCCGCGGCTCTTGGGGAGGATGTCCAGTTCATTACCCTGTATGAAAACTATTCCTTCCTTTCCATGTACACGTATGCCAAGGACGTGAAGGGAATAGGGTACATCATGATGGTTGTCTTCCTGCTTGTAACCGTTCTCATCGTGCTTTCCACAATGTCCAGGCTGGTGGAGGAGGAAAGAAGCCAGACGGCATGCCTCAAGACTCTCGGATACTCTTCGTGGAACATCATCTCCAAATACATCCTGTTCGCAGTCATTGCCCTGGCAATAGGGGTTGTAGGAGGGTATTTCGTTGGCATGGGCCTTTCATCCCTCATATACTTCATCTTCAATTACTGCCTTGTCATGCCTGCCATGACCGTATACTCCGGAATACTCTTCTTCATCATAACGGCCGCCGTAATCGTTGTGGCCACGCTTGCCGGCACCATCTGGGCCGGGCTGAAGGAAACCCGCGAGAAGCCGGCGGACCTCTTAAGACCCAAGCCGCCCAAAGCCGGCAGGAAAGTTGTCCTGGAGCAGTTCCCGTTCATCTGGAACAGGCTTTCATTCAATCAGAAGTCCACGATACGCAATGTGATGCGCTATCCCTTGCGTTTCACCATGACCATAGTCTCGGTAGCCATAGCCACAGCACTTGTCATGGTCGGCCTTGCCCTTCTGGACCTGTGCCTGTTCGGAGGCATAGCGTCAGCTGCCATCACGGGCGTATCCATAGTCGTTGTGTTCTTCGCAGGATTCCTGTCCATCCTGGTGGTGTATACGCTCACATACATAAACGTCAGCGAGAGGGAGAGGGAACTTGCCACACTGGACGTCCTCGGCTATGTAGACTATGAAGTCTGCAACTACATATACAGGGAAGTGTACATAGACACAACCGTGGGCATCATTTTCGGCGTTCCTCTGTCCGTTCCCCTTATGCTCATCCTGTTCTCCGTCATCGGCATGGGAACACTGGCAGGCTTTACCTGGTTCTGGTGGCTGGTAGGCATGGCCCTGCCCCTTGCTTTCACAAGCATCGTAACCCTCATGCTGGGCAAAAAGATAACATGCGTGGACATGAACAAGAGCCTCAAGGCCGTGGAGTAACGGTCTGCGGCCGGGCAAATCCGGCCTGTCATCTCAAAACCGGACATCTCATCTTCCGGGCGGCATCTCACGGTGCCGCCCATAATTTATGCATGCGGCAAGGCATATGCCGGAAATTATGCATTCTGTCTCCTGCGATCCCGGAACGCCGGCAAGATTGGCAAGGGCAATGCACTTTGAACAGGCACCATTGCAACCATTATATTGTAAGACCGGCAAAGCATGTAGAGCTGCCCGGGTGAAATGAAATTTTGCTCCGGCCGGCAATTTATATGTAAAAGGGGGCTCTAAAATGTGGTCAAAAGGAAAGTTTTGTGGTATCATGCTATTATAGCTATTCTTGCAAGTAAGAGGTTCAGGTATGAGCAGTCTCAAGCTTACTTCGGTCAACAAGATTTTCCCCTCCGGGGTGCCCGCGCTCACGGACATCAATTTTGAGATGGATGACCATGAGTTCATCGTGGTCGTAGGTCAGGAGAAGAGCGGCAAGTCCACGCTTGTCCGCACCATATGCGGCCTGGAGGATTCGTCCTCCGGCACGATAGAAATGGACGGAAAGGACATCACGGGATCAGAGCCCAAGACAAGGGACATGGCCGTTGTGTTCAGGGGAGACAGCCTCTTCCCCGGCGACACAATCTTTGACAACCTCGGATACGGGTTAAAGGTAAGGAAGGCCCCCCAGACGCTCATAGAGGAGAAGGTCAAGGTGGTGTCCCAGGTTCTCGGAATCACGGATCTGCTGTACAAGAAGCCCAAGAACCTCACGGCGGCCGAAAAGCTCAAGGTGTCCATGGGCAGAGCCCTTGTGAGAGAGCCCAGGATATATCTTTTTGACGAGCCCCTCAACGGCCTGGACTCCAAGCTCCGCGCGGACATGCTCAACCTCATAATCAACCTGCAGGTCAGGACCAAAGGGTCATTCATATACGCCACAAGGAACCTGCAGGATGCCCTGGCGATTGGCACAAGGCTTGTGGTCATGCGCGAGGGATTCATTCAGCAGATAGACACTCCGGCAAACCTCTATGATTATCCCGCAAACACGTACGTGGCCTTCTATATAGGCGAGCCCACCATGAATCTCATATTCGGCGCCCAGCTGGTTTCCACAGAGGACGGCGGAGTGGCCGTGAAAGGAGACTTCGGCAGCATCCCCGTAAGCGCAAAGACAAAGGCAAGGATAGAAAACCTCAAGGATTACCTGGACAAGGGTAGGAAAGTTGTTTTAGGCATCCGTCCGGAGGACACGCAGATAGTGGAAGAGGGAGGCTATTTCTCCGGCAAGGTCAGCGAGAACAATTACGCCGGAAACGCCATATACACTGAGATCAATGCAGGACGCAGCGTGCTGCTTGTGAAGTTCAAGGAAGTGGGAACGGACTGGAACGGAGACATTACGGACGGCACTCCCGTGAAGGACCATGACGTGCAGGTTAAAGCTGACACGGATCATCTGTATCTTTTTGACGGCGAGACAAGGCTCACAATCCTCGCAAAGGATGAAGGGTACCAGAAGACTTCCCACAAGGACGCGGACAGGATGCCAAAGTCCTACCTCGAGGAGCGCGAGATATTGAAGGAGCTTGCTCCCAAGAAGAAAAAGAAGAAGTGATTCTTTCCCGCAGTGAAACAGCGGGAGAAAACAGATAATTTGGTTTCAATCCGGCTGCAGCATCATATTCCTCTTGTTGTATCGCCGGATTTTTCATGAACGGATGGAAATTTTCACGGATTCGCTGCTGGACACGGTGAACGTCCTGCCATTTCTATTTGTGGTGTACATACTCATTGAGATAATAGAGAACAGGACAGCCCTTCTTAGCAGCAGGAAAGTCATGCAGGGATACATAGCTCCCGTCGTAGGAGCCGCCACAGGCCTTGTGCCTCAGTGCGGCTTTTCTGTCATGGCCGCAAAACTGTATGACTCCGGCATCATCCGCACCGGCACCATCCTTGCCGTATTCATCTCGACCTCAGACGAGGCCCTCGTGGTCCTTTTGGGGGACAGCGAGGGAGCAAAAGCCGTCCTGCCGCTGCTTGCAGTGAAGTTTGTCTTCGCCCTCATAGTGGGCTACGCCGCCAACTTCATCCTCCGCAAGGAGACCCTGCAGGAGATGCCGGTAGAGCATTTCGTGCATCCCCGCCTCACAGCAGAGCCGGATGAAGGGAATGTGTACAATTATCTGGTCACGCCTCTGTGGCAGGCCGTAAAGATTGCCTTCTGGCTGCTTGTTGTGAACATCGCCTTCGGCTACATAATCCAGGCAATAGGGGAGGAGACCATAGCCTCGTCCTTCATAGGAGGCCCGTACGTCCAGCCAATAGTCACCGCCCTCGTAGGCCTGATCCCCACATGCGCTTCCAGCGTAATAATTACCGGAGCGTACGTGAACGGGGGGATACTTTTCGGCTCCATGGTAGCAGGCCTCTGCTGCAACGCCGGGCTCGGTCTTGTGGTCCTTTTATCCAACGGCAAGAAGATCCGCAGGAACATAATCTTAATCGTAATCCTGTACATTACGGCCATCCTGGCGGGTATCATAGTGAACGCCATAATGGTGGCCGCAGGCTGGGCATAATCCCAAAACATGCCGCATATGCAAGATCCAGCGCCCACGGCAAACTCCATACTGATATCCATACGCCCGGAATACCTCCGGGCTGTTTTAAACGGCACAAAGGCCTGCGAGCACCGGCACACAGCGCCAAAAAAGCCTGCATCCCGGGAGACGTCTCCGGCAAAACGCGTAGCTGGGGAAGCAGAGATAACTGAGATCCTGGAGCTTTCCGTGCAGAAGCTGTGGGAGAAGACGAAGGATATTGGGGGCCTATCGGAGGCTGCATATCTGCAGTATTTCCACGGCAGGACTACCGGATATGCCATAATGCTGGGAAAGGTTACGGCATACATGGAGCCTGTCCCACTAGAGAGCTTAGGGGTAGCCAGGATCCCGCAGTCCTGGATGTATTTGGGAGCACCGGCCGATTGCAAGGTGTACATTGCAATTAGCCGCTAAGACATATAATCTGGTTATAGCTGGCACATATACAGCTCTTTTCTCGGCGGCCGGATTTGCCGGTAGGAGGGAACGGAGGCATCTGCGTCATTAAGGGGCGTGCGGAGGGGATTATGTACACTATACTGATAGTAATCATAAATCTCACGTTCATAAGCCTGGGGCTCCCGGACACACTGCTTGGCAGCGCGTGGTCTGTAATGTGCGGGGACCTTGCGGTGCCTCTGTCATATATGGGCATCATAACCATGATAATCTCTGCCGGGACGGTCATATCCAGCCTGTTTGCAGGGGTGGTTGTTAGGAAGGCTGGCACCAGAGGAGTGGTGGCCATTAGCGTCTTTCTAACCGCTGTGGCTATGTTTGGCTTCGCCTTCTCCGGGGCATTCTGGCACCTGTGCCTGTGGGCAATCCCGTACGGCTTCGGAGCAGGGGCCATAGACTCCGCCCTCAACAATTACGTGGCCTTGCATTACTCCTCACGGCATATGAGCTGGCTGCACTGCTTCTGGGGAGTGGGGACCATAATTAGCCCCATCATAATGAGCTGGAGCCTCACCATCTCATCCTGGCACGGCGGGTACTTCATTGTGGCCCTCATACAGTCCGTTATAGTCATTGTGCTTCTATGCAGCATAAGGCTGTGGAAGGGCAAAAAGAAGCCGGTCGCAGAAGATAAGACGGAAGAGCAGGAAGATCTCAAGCCCAACGGCCTTTTAAAGGCCATCCGGAGCAAAGGGGCCATTGCGGTGTCTCTTGCTTTCTTTGTATACAGCGCCGTGGAGAGCACGGCAGGATATTGGGCAAGCAGCTATCTCGTGTCCTTTCGCGGAGTGGAAGTGGAGACAGCGGCCGCGTGCGCCTCGCTGTATTACATAGGCATAACTGTAGGCCGTTTCATATCCGGCTTCATTGCCAACAAGATTGGGGACCGCAACTTCGTGCAGATTGGCATAGGAATCAAGGCCGCAGGCCTTGTCCTGCTGTTAATTCCCGTTGGCCCGTTCTACTGCCCTGCGCAGGACTTGTAATATTAGGCCTTGGAAGCGCGCCCGTATATCCTTGCATCACCCACGAGACCCCGGACAATTTTGGCAGGAAGAACTCACAGTCCATGATATCCATCCAGGTTGCCGTGGCCTATGTGGGGACAACCTTCATGCCGCTTCTGTTCGGTTTCATAGCAAACGGCATAAGCATGGGCCTGTACCCTCTGTACATGCTGCTCTTTACAGTCCTTCTGCTCCTTTTCATGGAGCTTGTAAACAGGGCATACAGGAAGAGGAAGAGCACGCTGGGGCTGCAATAGGGTCTGCAAGACTGCATAACCGGCTTGTTTTGCAATTTAAGACTGTAAAGAAAAGAACCTGCCCTGCAATAGTGGACAGGTTTTTGAGTTGTTGGTCTGTATCATGCGGAGTCAGGTTTTGGCTGTAATGTACGGCTTGTAATTTTCCACAATTCCTCACAAATCATTATTTTTCATAGCTTTTCATAAAGGATTAAAATTCATTATAATCACTCATAATTCCTCATAATTTATCATATTTTCTCATAATTGCTCATAATATCTCATAATTTAATTGACAAATGTAATTTTGTTTTATAAAATTCATGTCAAAGAGGGCTGAATAATGATAGAATCTGAACAAGTTGAATTAAAGCGGCAGTATGTGGACGATATAAAGAATGAAGCCATTGGCTTTTTGAATACCAATGGCGGAGCAATTTATGTAGGGATAGATGATGATGGAACCGTAGTGGGAGTCGATAACTGTGAGAAGGTAATGGACCAGGTCAGATCGTCATTGCGCAATTCAATCAGTCCTGACTGCGGTCTTTTTGTCACAATCTGCAGTGAGGAGATTGAGGGCAAGAACGTTGTGGTCATCAAAATCAATAAAGGCAGCCGCACACCATATTATATCAAGAGTATAGGACCTAAACCTTCTGGTGTATACATCAGGATTGGTTTTTCTTCAGTGCAGGCCCAGGAAGGTGAGATCCTCAAACTTATATACAATAACTTTGTAAGCAATTATGAGACAGAACCTTCATTTGAAACTGATTTGACATTCGTTACATGCGGGAAGGCATTTGAAGAGGAAAAAGTTGATTTTTCTGATCCTAAAAAAACATCCCTTGGGATGATTAATCCTGTAACCGGAGAATATACAAATCTTGCCTACTTGTTTTCTGATCAATGCAGGTTTTCAATTAAGTGCACAGTCTTTCAGGGCAGCAATCATTCTGCTGTGCTTGACATGCAGGAGTTTAAAGGTTCTGTTCTTGATCAGATTGAAAATACATTCGCATTCGTCAAGTTATGCAACAGGAACAGATATGAGATTAAAGATACAAGAAGGATAGATCATTTTGATTACCCTGCGGAAGCTATACGCGAAGCGATAATCAATGCTGTGGCCCACCGCGAATATGGCATAATGGGTAGCAATTCTGTCAAGGTTTTCAGCGACAGGATAGAAGTTATGTCATTGGGCAACGTTGTTCCCGGCAATACGGCTGATTTAATGAAGCATGGCCAGTCCATTCAGCGCAATCCGGGTATATGCAATGTTTTGCACAGACTTCATATGATTGAGGCTTTTGGCACAGGCATACCTAAAATCTTTGACATGTATGAAGAATCCGAGCGCAAACCGGAGCTTCAGTTCCTTAACGGCGGGTTCCTGATTGTTTTGCCAAATCAAAATGCGGATTCGACAGATTCAATCCGGCAGGATGATCAGCCCTATAACCATCCGACAGGGCCTTCCGCACGGGCAGATGCCGCATCCAAAGTCAAATCGCGTGATGATATATTGCTTGATTATTTGGCCAGTCATGACGGGATTACAAAGGAAGATGCTGCCGGTTTGTTTGCGGTAAAGCCTGCCAGAGCTTATCAGATTCTTGAAGAAATGAAGGGAACAGCACTTATAGAGAGCAGGAAAGTCGGGAACAGGAAAGTTTATTATCGCAAAACTGAACCGCAAAACTGATTAAAGAAGCCGGAAAAACGGCAATTATGTGTCATCATTTCCTTTGACTGTCCGTTTTTGCTGCTGAAAAAGGAATGGGATGCGTCACAGATAAAGGCATAAGAAGAACCTGCCCCGGATGGGACAGGCTCTTTTTATGAGGTGATCTATGGTAATATTTCTGGGTTGGAAGGAGAAGGATCCGGGCCCTGCGTGCGCAGGTGTCAGGCCTTTATGATCTCCTTTACGGCTGCCTGCATCCTTTCAAGGGCTGCCTCGGCGTCTGCCTTGTTGTTGGCCTTTACGGAGAAGTATATCTTGAGTTTGGGCTCCGTGCCGGAAGGACGGACGCAGATGAAGCTGCCGTTCTCAAGCTCGTAGTATACGCAGTTTGTAAGGGGAGAGCCGATTTCGGTCTTCTCGCCGGTTGCAAGGTCCGTGCGGATGTTCTTGGAGTAGTCGCGGACTGCGGAGACGTTGTAGATGTCGAACTTCGTGATGGGCTCGCCTTTCAGGGAATCCACTAAGGCGTTCATCTCCTTCATGGCGTTGAGACCCTTGAAGGGGATGGAAATGTTGCAGTCCAGAACGTATCCGTATGTTGCGTATATCTCCTGCAGGCGCTGGGAGACGGTCTTGCCGATGTACGTGTAGTAGCATACCATCTCGGCGAAGAGCATGGAGGCAACCACGGCGTCCTTGTCCCTTGCATGGGTTCCGCGCAGGTATCCGCAGGACTCCTCAAATCCGAAGACGTACGTGTACTTGCCGTCCTTTTCCCACTGCTTGATCTTCTCGCCTATGAACTTGAAGCCTACGGGAACCTCGAAGAGGGTTACGCCGAATTTTGCGCATATGGCCTTGGCCATTCCGGTGGTTACGAAGGATTTAACAACCGCTGCGTTTGCGGGGAGCTCGTTCTCATCCTTGAGTCTGTTGAGTATGTAGTCCAGAAGAAGGATTCCCACCTGGTTTCCGGAGAGGGACTCGAACTCGCCGGCCTTGTTCTTTACAACGACTCCGAGACGGTCGCAGTCCGGGTCCGTGCCGAACACTGCATCCGCGCCGATGCGCTTCGCATACTCTATGCCCATTGAAAGGGTTTCCTTGAACTCGGGGTTGGGAACGGCAACAGTGGAGAACTCCGTGTCCGGATCTTTCTGCTCCTCAACAACCGTCACGTTGAGGCCTATCTTTGAAAGGATAGTGGTTACGGGAATGTAGCCGGAGCCGTGGACGGGAGTGTATACGATGGAAAGGTCCTTGCCGCAGGCTTTCACTGCCTTCTTGGAAAGGGTGAGCTTTGTGAGCTCCTTGTAATATGCCTTGTCCACCTTGGCGGGCATCTCCTTGACGAACTCTGCCTTCTGCTCCGGAGTGGGAACGGGGGCTCCAAGGAAGTCTGTCTGCTTTTTGATGAAGTCCACAACGACGGCCGTGTCCTCCGGGCTCATCTGGGCGCCGTCCTCGCCGTACACCTTGTATCCGTTGTAGATCTTGGGGTTGTGGGAGGCCGTGACCATAATGCCAGCTATGGTTCCCATATAGCGGACTGAGAAGGAGAGCATGGGAACGGGATGAACGACGTCAAAGACATAGGACGTGATGCCGTTTGCGGCCAGAACGTCCGCGGCGGCGCGGGCGAACACTTCGCTCTTGCGCCTTGTATCGTATGAGATGGCGACGCCCCTTTCCATGGCCTCGGGGCCGAGTGTCTTGATGAACTGGGCAAGGCCCTGCGTGGCTCTCATCACGGTATAGATGTTCATCTTGTTGGTGCCGTATCCGATGACTCCTCTCATTCCTGCCGTGCCGAACTCCAGCTCCGCTCCGAAGCTGTATTCTATTTCGCTCTCATTGTCCTTGATGCTTTCCAGTTCCTGTCTTCCCTCTTCATTGAGGCGCTTGTCATTAAGCCAGGACTCATATGTGTCTTTGTAACTCATCACATGCTCCTTTATATGCATAACTTTCATAACGCCGGCATGCGCCTGCCTTTCCGGCAGCCGTACATCAGCCCGCGTTCCAGAGCTTGCGCAGCCGTAACACACGGCTGCGGGACATTTTCCTGCCCACGGAACACAGCCTACATTATAATGAGAAAACGGGGTTTTGTAAAGGACATGCGCTGGAATTCAAGCCGGATTTCATGCCATTTTTACAATTTCGTGACAATTGCCCCAAGCCCGAAGCCCGCAATCTCTTGTAAAACAGTTTCCCCGCATGGTATAATATTCCCAATAGGCGCCCCTGCGGAACGGCTTGATTCCAGACCGCACAGCGGTGCGCATGAAGGGAAGAGTGGTGCAAAACAAAAGCAGGGCCGTTTTTGAGGGCCTTGGGAGAGACATGGAAAAGAAGAGAATAGAAGGGCAGCGCTTCGGCGAGGAGAGAGCCCTGTACAACATGACAGGCCTGGACCTGTACAAATGCTCATTTGAAGGGGAGGAGGACGGAGAGTCTGCCATAAAGGAATGCACGGCCGTCACGGCCGAGGAATGCACATTTCTGCTCCGCTATCCCCTGTGGCACACAGACGGCATGACCCTGGACAAATGCTGCATGTCCAGGGACTGCAGGGCCGCCATCTGGTACAGCAGCGGCATCCGCATCACGGACACGAAGATGTACGGCATAAAGGCAGTCCGCGAGTGCAGGGACATTTACCTTTCCGGATGCGACATCATCTCCCCGGAGTTCGGTTGGAGAAGCGGGCCATTCACCGTTGAGAACTGCTCAATAGATTCGGAATATGCCTTTTTCGAGGCCTGGGACGTGCATGCCAAAGGCTTAAAGCTCACGGGCAAATACACCTTCCAGTACGTGAAGGGCGGAGAGTTCTCAAACTGTTTCTTTGACACCAAGGACGCCTTCTGGCACTCCGAGGGCCTCACCGTCCGGGACAGCGTCATAAAGGGCGAATACCTCGGCTGGTATTCCAAAAATCTCACGCTCATAAACTGCGACATAGAGGGCACCCAGCCCCTTTGCTACTGCCAGGGTCTGAGACTCATCAACTGCCGCATGAAGGGCTGCGACTTCACCTTTGAATACAGCGAAGTGGAGGCGGATGTCCGGGGCGAGATCCTGTCCGTGAAGAACGTAATCTCCGGCACCGTTACCGCGGACGGATACGGCGAAGTGATGCGCACGGAGGACTCCAAATACGAGCCCAGGGCTAAAATCATAATCCGGGGCAAAGGGGAAGTGTAATCCCGTCCGGACCGACACACGGAGGACCGGCCCAGAACTGAAACGGCCCAAACAGATCACACGCGTGAAACATAAAAGGCTCTGCCATATGGCGGAGCCTTTTGGATTTTCCGTGTTTTTTGCAAGCTTTATCTGGTGTGGTCATCTCCGTGGTCTTCCTCGCCGCGGAAGAACTCCTCCTTGGTGGGAACATGCTCTTTCTTGTACTCTATCATTGAATCCGGGCCTATGGAGTAGGTTATGCGCTCGCGGTCATGGTATGCGACCATCTGGAAGCAGAGCAGAAAAACGTAGCTCCCGGGGATTGTGATGAGGAGCCCTACGCCGAGGGTTGAGATGGCGGCCAGGACGTTGACGCTGAAGATGATGAGCACGATTATGACATAGTTCGCAAGCATGTTCATTGTCTGCTTGTTCTTTCTGGAGAAGGTGTACTTGATGGCTTCGCGCTGGTTCATGGTGCCTCTTGTGAGGGAGGGAATCCAGTCCGAAGAGAATGTCATCTGGACGGCTATGGCGAATACAAGGACGGCCGTGAAGATGAAGATTGCCAGAAGAAGAGGAAGAACGCTGTTCACCACAAGCAAGTACAGGAGCCAGAACATTACGGCGGACACGAGGATTTCATAGATGAATGAAAGCGGCACGTATATCAGGCTGTATATGGCGGACTTGCGGAAGCAGCGGATGGTGGTGGCAAAGAAATGGTCGTCCACGCGCATGGACATCTTGTCCGCAATGCACTGGCCGGCGCCGTAATTGCAGAGGGAGGTTATCCACTTGGATATGAGATGGACGACGGCTATGAGAACCGCGGTGAGGACTATGTTGCCTACAGAGCTGGTCAGAAGTTCCATGAAGTCCGAATAAGCCGTCTTGATGGCTTCCACGATGTCCGGCATGCTGGAGATGTCTCCGGAGAATATGGCGTTGAATATGTCCTTTATGTACTGGATGATTTCCGTGAGGGCGTCCGACTGCAGCAGCTTGGCGACGGCGGGGTACACGCAGAAATAGTATAAGACGCCGAAAATCACCCATATGACAATCCTGAACAGCAGCTGCTTGAATATCAGCGAGAAGTTGTCCACCAGAACGTGGCACGAGTGCTTGAATTTCATACTTTCCTCAATTAAACGTAAACTACCTTGAAGACGGCCTTGTCTCCGTTCACCACGAGATACCCGTAGCTGGGGTCCGCCGCCGAGCGGTTCAGGGTGCCGGGGTTGAAGACCTCGATGCCTTCGATTTCCTCGTCCTGCGCCCTGTGCGTGTGGCCGTACATCAGAGCCTGGCAGCCCAGCTCCTTGGCCCTGTCTATCATCTTGAATGGGCCGCTCCTTGCGGAGTACAGGTGCCCGTGCGTGGCGAAAATCCTTGCTCCCTCAATCTCTATGACAAGCTCGTTCTCCCCGAACTTCTGCCCGTCGCAGTTGCCGTTCAGAAGGTACACCTTCTTCCCGGGATATTTCTGCATGACATACGTTCCGTCCAAAGACGTGTCTCCGAGATGGATTATCATGTCCGCCTCGGACAGCACCGTATCCAGCCTGTCCATCGCCTTCCTGTACCCGTGGGTGTCGGAAAGAATCGCGCATGTAGTCATAAAATCACCAATGCCATCATAGCGCAAACACGCCATAATCGGCCCGTTTCGTCAATTCCTGCAGCATAGATTGCAGAACCGCAATCGTTTTCAGCCTCGTCTCAGGCGGCTCCGGAGCAAAGCCCGGATTATAGCCTTGCCAGCTTGTCCGCCAGATCCTGCAGGGCCCTGGCCCTGTGGGAGACGGAATTCTTTTCCTCGTCCGTGGCCACGCCGAAACTCTTCTTAAGGTCCATGGACCAGAAGAGGGGGTCGTAGCCGAATCCGTTCGTTCCTATCTCTTCATACAGTATGCGCCCGTACGTTCGCCCGGAGCCGTACAGCGTCTTCCCGTCCGGGAAGCAGAGGCATACGTTGCACTCAAAGTACGCCGCCCTGTCCGTAAGATCATTCATTCTCTTCAAAAGAAGAGCCCTGTTGGCCGCAGGCCCTTCTCCGGAAAAGCGTGCGGAATATATGCCGGGAGCCCCGTCCAGAGAATACACGCACAGGCCGGAATCATCCGCAAGAGCGGGGAGCCTGTACTTTGCGCAGATTGTGCTTGCCTTTATGTAAGCGTTCTCCTTGAAGCTCCCGCCGGTCTCCGGGATCTCTTCATTGAACCCCAGGTCCTTAAGGCTCACAATCTCCGTGCCGGAGAATATTTCCTTTATCTCCTTGACCTTGCCCGCATTGGAGCTGGCGACAATCACCTTTTCCAGTTTCATGTCAATTATTATAATGTATGCGAAGGGAATTGTAAAGGCAAATTGGCTTAAGTGGCGTTTTCTTAACTCACATTGCGCAACACATACGGCGATTTTGCCTGTTATACCGTACGCCGTTCCAAACTTGTCCGGCTCTTGATTCTTTTCAGTCCCACGTGGACTCATGCAGCTGCCCCTGCAGCCGGAAGTCCCTGAACCCGTCCTGCCTCAAAGCTTCATACACGGCTATAGCCACGGAGTTGGAGAGGTTGAGGCTCCGTGTGTCGCCTACCATTGGGATTCGCAGGCACTGCTCCCTGTTGGCCTTCAGAAGGCTCTCCGGAAGGCCCCGTGTCTCCTTGCCGAAGACCAGAAAATCCCCGTCATGAAAAGGCGCCTCCGAATATACCTTGAGGCCTTTGGTTGTAAAGTACCAGAATGTCCCGTCCGGGAATTTCTCCCGGAGCTCCTCAAAGGAGTCATAGTATGAGATCTTTGCCTCGGACCAGTAATCCAGCCCGGCCCTTTTGAGGTACCGGTCATCCGTGGAGAATCCTAAGGGGCGCACCAGATGCAGGGCGCATCCCGTGGCCACGCATGTGCGCACTATGTTGCCGGTGTTCTGGGGAATCTCCGGCTCTACGAGAACTATATTGTACATTTCATTATCCTTCTGCATATGACCCTGCAGCGTGTTTGCGGGGAGCAGGTATACAAGCGCCTGTATGCCGGAATTGTACTACAACTGCGGGAAAAAAGCAAATGTCAGGTGATTTAAATATGATTAAATATGCATGTAAATGATTACAGATTATATCATTTATACTATTTTAAGAATTATTTTATACAAATACTTGCAATTGTAATGTAAATATAATATAATGATTACACTACAAGGAGGTAAACAATTATGGCAGGCACACTTGTACAATTTCGTCTTGATAATGAAATGAAAGATGAAGCAGACTATATTTGCAAACAGCTTGGCTTGGATCTTCCATCATATCTTAAGATGTGTGTTTCAAGACTTATATCAGAAAATGGTATACCATTCAGTATGAAAAATGTTTATTCTAGTTATGATCTAATGAGCATACTTAGGACAACAAGCCAGATTGCCGCACAAAACGGCACGGCCGATATGACGCTGGACGAAATTAATGAGGAAATAGCAGAGGCTAGGAAGGCTAGGTTAAAATAAGACATGGATAAATATTATGCTGTTATTGATACTAATGTCATTGTGTCAGCTGTCTTAAAGATGGGGTCTGATTCGATAAGCAATCCTGTGCTTTCATTTGAAGCATTAACAGCTCCGGCAAAAATTATAAATCTTGTCCAGCGCAATAAGATTGTTCCGATTGTTAGCACGGAAATAATTGCAGAGTATCGAGATGTATTGTCACGTAGCAAGTTCAAATTTCCAGCAACGGTTGTAACCCAATTCATCAATATCATTCTGGAACATGCAGCATTTGTGTCTCCTGTAAGGCAGGATGTCAAATTGCCTGATCCGAAGGATGCTATCTTCTATGAGATAACAATGAGTGCACGAACTGACAGTGATGCTTATCTCGTGACTGGTAATTTAAAAGATTTTCCTATAAAACCATTTATTGTTACCCCTCATCAAATGCTTGAAATAATCAATTCAGATGGCGGCAGTTGTTATGTGAATGAATAGGGAGACTCAGAGGAATAAAACGTATGAAGCGCATGCGGGCAACTGCATGCGTTTTCTGCAATACAGCCCCATTGTGGGAGTTCCATTTGTGAAATTAACGACGGCCCGGGAGAAGGAAGGGAGAGCGGATTTATGCTTTGGACGCGTCATAAGTCGCTTCTAACGATGTTTAAGCCGGAATGAGGGGGAGCGGAGCGGGCGTCATGCGCTCATAAAAGTGTTTGACATTATATCCTTTCAGCTGTTACAATGTTAGACAGCGGCCCGCCGTACAGGAGTGCCGCAATATGTTCCAGAGAGACGTATATGGCGCTATCGCTCTTAGATGCCGTTAGTCTGAACGTTGAAGACGTCCTGACGATAGTCAACAATCTCCTCCTGATGCTCGGAGGAGTGGCGGCATTCATAATCGGCATGAACATGATGGGCAACGGCCTCGAGAAGGCCGCCGGAAAGCCTATACGCAGGCTCATGGGCAAGGCCACAAAGAACAGGTTCCTGGGAATCGTGACGGGCGCTGCCGTCACGGCCATAGTCACCAGTTCTTCGGCGACAACAGTCATGATAGTGGGCTTCGTAAACGTGGGCCTCATGACGCTGGCGCAGGCGACCTCGCTTATCATGGGTGCAAACATAGGCACGACCATCACTGCGTTCATATCCGCTATATCCACGACAGGAGGCACCCTTGAGATAACCTCCATTTTTGCGTTCATAGCGTTCGTGGGAGCTCTCATGACCATGATCTCAAAGAACGAGAAGGTCAAAAGAGTCGGCGTCATTCTGGAAGGATTAGGGCTTATTTTCGTGGGCATGAACACTATGTCATCGTCCATGGCAACCCTTATTAAGGACACGGACTCCAATGTCTCCATAGCCATACAGAACCTCTTCGTGGCGATAGGAGCGGGCAAGGACACCTTAACGTGGGAAATTATAGTCCTGTTCCTTTTGGGAGCCCTTATCACGGGCCTTGTGCAGTCCTCGGCGGCTGTGACGGCAATAGTCATTTCCCTGGCGTCGGCGAATCTCATAACCTTCCCGATGGCCATGTTCATAATCCTGGGCACCAACGTCGGAACGACGGTCACGGCGATGCTCTCCTCGATAGGCACAAGCGTCAACGCAAGGCGAACGGCCATGGTGCATCTGATGTTCAACATCATAGGCTCGGTCATCTTCATGATAGTCCTGGCCTTCACGAGCAAATACGTGTCGGCCTTCCTGGACAAAGCCATAGGCATCGTTTCGTGGGAGATAGCCATATTCCATATGTGCTTCAACATCCTCACGACCCTCATTCTCGTGCCCTTCATCAAATACCTGGTCAAGCTCGCCTGCATCATCGTCCGCGAGAAGAAAGGCAAGCCGGAGGAGACGGCAGAGCCTCTGGATTCCCGTATCCTCAAGACTCCGGCCATTGCCGTGGGGCAGACCAGAAAAGAGTTCTGCCGCGTGATGGACGACACGTACAGCAACTACAGGCTTGCCCTGGACATGCTCACATCCCGCAACGCTTCCGAGAAGGAGAAGTTCACGGAAGAGAAGAAGAGGATAGACGGCATCTGCGAATATCTCACCAAATTCCTTGTCAAGCTTTCCTTAAGCGAGCTGTCCGAAGTGGACGAGAACAAGGTATCCTCGTTCTACCACGTGGCCTCGGATATCGGGCGAATAGGCGATTATTCTGAAAACATAGCGAACTATGCGGAAAAGATGGCGGACGACGACCTCAACTTCTCTGAGCACGCATGGGACGAAGTGAGGGAGATGGACACCCTCATATCCCGTCTGTACAATTACGCCGAGAAGGCCTTCGGAGGGATAGACGTAAGCTACCTGTCCAACGCTGAATTCGTGGAGAAGGATATAGACAAAATGAGTGACCAAATGAGGGAGAGCCACCTGAGGCGAACCGCTGAGAACCGGTGCACGCCCGAGGCAGGAGCCATCTTCCTGGAGCTCACGATAAGCATGGAGCGCATAGGCGGCCATCTCAAGAACATAGCGGACTCCATCCGCATGTATGCTGGAACCTCCAGCCTCGCCACAGCGAAATGACCCACAGAAACACCAAGCAGAAAAAAATCATAATGGACGCACTGCTCTCGGCGGACCATCCCACTGCCACGGAGCTTTGCGAGATAGTGCAGGAGCGATGCCCCAGCATAAGCCGGGCCACGGTCTTCAGGGACCTCGGCATGTTCGCGGACGAAGGGTCCGTCCAGAAAGTCACCCTTTCGGACGGCGAAGCCCGTTTCGACGCCAACACCAAGCCCCACGCCCACGCCAAATGCGTCTGCTGCGGACGCATCTATGACGTCTTCGAGAACAAGGTCTCATGCCTTCTCGGGGACGAGGATTTGGGAGGCTTCGAGATATACTCGGCCACCTTGGAGCTGTCCGTCAAATGCCCCGCCTGCATAGAGGCGGAAAAGGCACTCACAAGCTAGCCCGCAGCAAAAAAAAGCCGGATTCAAACCCCGCAAAATCCGGCAAAAATCAGCAAAAACCCAGGCAGGCCGCCGGCCTGCTTTTTGTTTGGACTAATAACGAACAAATGTTTGTGAAATCGGCCATTCAGAAATTTCTGCAATATTTACATGTGAAAAATTGATGAAATATTATTTTACTTCCCGAAATATGTTTAAAGGCATGCAAAAAGGTTTATAATTATAATGTGGGATAATTTCTTTTTACTGTACTGCAAATAGTTTCTTTTGGAGTGAATATGGAAAAGAGTGTTATGAGCAAGGAGGAAAGGCTTGCCAGATGGAAGAGCCTTTCAGATGAGATTGCTGATGTTCCTGATTAGGCGGTTGAGAAATCTGTGGGGGTAGGGCAGCTTGCGGACAGGATTGAGGTTATTTTCAGTATTATAACAATTGGAACTCCGTGACCGGTGGCCAAATAACTGGAATCCCGAGGCCGGTGGCCAAACAACTGAAATCCCTTGAACGGGAAGGTGTACAGGCCTTCGCATTGACTTGCGGAGGATTCTGCCCGAAGCGGATGTGCTCTTTCTTAAGGCTTATGGAAGCATAGGCCAAAAAAAGCATGGGAGAGATTCCATCCCAAATGCTGTTCAGGCGGGAAGCATGCTTCCATGAAATATACAAAAGGAGAATATGAAAATGAACGGCAAGAGTTTGGAAAAGGGGCCCGGGGGCACTGTGCGCATCGTTTCAGCGAACGGAAAGGAAGTTCCCCCGGATGTCCGCAAGTCTGCTGAGTCCTTGGCCGCGGTCATTGCCTGGATGTCCAGGCAGAAGGATATGCGCGCGAAGAAGCCTGTGAAGGCATATACCACCAAGAACTGCAGCAGCAAGGAAATGTCTGACAAAATGAAGACAATCATAGAAGTCATGACCCCGCCCGGCGTCATGAGCGTGAGGGATTATATGCTTTCCATGAACGCCGACTATGAGCTGGACGTGATGTCATACAGTTTCCTTACCGTGGAGGAGGTCTACTTCGCCAACCTCGTCTTTAAGAACGAGGCTTTGCGGCGTGACGTCATCGTCACTATGACCGGCAGCGGCGAGGCCTTTCCCGGCAACATTGAGGACATGCAGCGGTTCCTGCCCTGGTATGACTGTTCCGGGGACTGCTGCTACGGAAATCCGGCGATCGGCATCGTCATATGCGATGACATGGCTTCCCCCGGGGTGGCGTACGTCTTCTCAGACAGGGAGGACCCCTTGCACAGCCCTGTATACAGGAGCACGGCAGACCTTCCGGAAGAGTTCCGCCCGGTCCTGCCGGACGCAGAAAAGCTTCTCAGCCTTCCCGGGCTCGGAGGAATTGCAATCCCTGGATGACACAGCCGTCAGGCCAAATAATGCCCGCAGGCATCTCCTGTGTGTTTCATAAGGGATACAGCAGCTTTCAGTTCGCGGATATCCTCAGATGACATTCCGCTCACAGCACCGGAACGGCCGCATGGGCGGCATGATTTTGCAGCAGAAAAGGCAGCCTCTTGGCTGCCTTGGATATTCTATAGAATTCTGTTGCTGTTACGCAGAATCTTCAGCGTCTTCGGTGAAGATCTCGGCGGCGTTTTCAAGGGCCTCGTCCCCGGGGGCGTCCGGTGCGGGGTTCATGAAGGTTCCCCTGCGGTTAATGAAACGCTTGTGGCAGTAGGAGAACAGGTAGTACAGGCCGTTGAAGGTGTAGAAGATTGCCACATAGAAAAGGTAAAGGAAGATAAGGTAGAAGAGGTTGAACTCGTATTTCCAGATGGTGAACGGGATGTTCGGCGGATTGTAGATGGGCAGAGGGTCTATCTGCGTGAATGAGTAGTTCGGAACAATGAGCTCGTCTTCAGTGAGGTACACGCCGTTGTAGCTTAAGGTCATGGAGTAGGAGGTTATCACGCCGCTCACAACCGTGGCGAGGATAATGAACACCAGGTAATATATGAGAGGAATTACGGCGTCCTTCGGGCGCCATTTGTAAAGGCCCAGGGCTGCAGGCATCACGCAGAGCACGAAGAGCCATGCGTGGGTCACAACAAGGTATACCGTGGTGTAGCTGCAGAATATGCCGTAGTTGGACATCTCGGGCCGGCCGAAGTAAACGAACATGGTGAGGGCTCCGGCGGCGTGTATGAAGAAGGCCATGGAGAGGAAGACTCTTTTTTTGGTGAATACGGCAATGAGGGCTATGAAGACGCCTATGTTGCATATATAGAGCGGGAAAGCCGTGAATATGGTATGGTATACGTTGTAGCCGTCTCCCATGAGCATGGAGTTACGGCTGCAGTACTGCCAGACCATGACAAGGGCTAAGTAGCGCAGAATGTCCCATTTGTCCTTTTCGCTCCTGTGTTTAAGCAGATAATACACTCCAATGGTGAGCCCGGCCAGGTACAGAAGGGCAAGGAAATGCCAGATTGTGAAGCTGCCGAAGTTGAGGATGCTGTCCGAGGCTATGGAGCCGGCGTCGTAGAAATTCTCGAAGATGTTGAGCGGCATCATGAGAATCATGGTCACGGGAGCGAGGATGAATGAGCGGGGATATATCTTGTATCCGTCACGCACGAAGAGGCCCACGCAGAGTATGGCCATGAGGCCGTTCTCCAGGTAGTACAGCATGCGGACCACCCATTCCGGCATGAACTCGTTTATGCCTGCGTAGATCATCGTGGCGGCCGAGGCGCCCTCTGTGGCCATTGTAACAGAGAAGAAGTCTCCGTACAGGAAGGCCGAGATTACGATAAAAATGGGCAGGAAATACTTGGCCACGTCTGCGGCGGACCGCCTGTTCAAAAAAATAGCCATGGGGAAGAGCACATAGCCGCACTTCTTGACCCACTGGCTTATTATGAACGATTTGTAGAACTCGCCGAAGCGGTTGAAAATGTAATAGTCCGAAACTGTGAGCGTGGACAAAAAACCGCAAACCAGAAGGATTACGGTGCACGCTTTCAAAGCCCGGTTCAAGCCGGCCTTCAGAATCTTGTCCCTTTCAGGGGCCTCAGACAGTTTAACATTCTCCACGGGCATGATTTTAACCTATAAACTTTGAAATTGTCAACAGAATGACGCGCATCTTTGCCACATAACAGCGCATTTTGGTCCCGCCATTTTGGTCCGCTTTGGCCCGCTGAAGAAACGGATTGCGGAATCTGCATGCTCCGGCCATTCCGCCGGCGGTTTTTCTGCCCCCAGGCCGTTTTCGCGCATCTGTTCCGGTCCGGAATGCAGCCGCAATTTTTTTACAGACGGCGGAAATTAAGATTTTGAGGAAATAGGACAGCAAGTATTGCAAAAAGACGTCCGTTTTGCTATTCTTTTATGAGCAGAACATGAGCAAAAGAGAGAGAAGAGAGGATGGCGCGCACTGGCGCGCGAGGCCGTGAGAGAGCGGCGCATCCGACAGAGTGTCCGGAATGAAACTGATAAGGAAGCTGTTTACAAAAATCACAAGGCCGAGCCTGTACGCAACCTGCATGATAGTGCTCATTTTTGTTGCCCTGGGACTTTTCACGATTTTCGCCTTCCTGTCCGGCGCTCCCGTCTCAGGGCTCATACTGCTCTTCCTTGCGGCCATTTTTTTAGGTTACGGCGCATACGCCATAATCGTACTCATACTGAAGAACTGGCCCAGGCTGGAGAAATGGTCCGAGGGCCGCAGGTTCTTCAACAGGTTCGTGATGAGCTACGACTTCCGCACCATCTGCACCACGATCCTCACCATGACCGTTAACATCGGGTTCGCCGTCTTCAACGCGGTGTACGGCTTCATGTACATGGAGTGGTGGTGCGTCTCCCTGTTCGTGTATTACCTCATGCTCATTGTCATGCGCTCCAGCATTTCCGCCAGGGCGCTGAGGGTCTCAAGGCGCTTTGATGACACAGACCGCGAGGACGCACAGCTCCGCGTGTACCAGATGGCCGCCATTATGCTCCTGGTCTTCACGCTGGCCCTCAATTTCCTTTTATGGGAGCTTCTGTCGCAGGAGGACTTCGGCTTCAGGAACCATGTGCTCATATCCATTGTAACGGGCATATACGTGGTCATAAAAGTCATCCTCGCAGTGTCCAACCTCATATACACGAGAGGCCGCCATGACAAGGTCACCCACGCTGTCCGCAACATCAACATGGCGGACGCCCTTGTTTCCGTCATGACCCTTCTCATGACATTCCTCACAAGGTTCTCGGACAGCCACACGGCCGTGGTCACCGTCCGCGTCCTCGGAACCATCATATGCCTCTACGTCGCGGCCATGGCCATATTCATGCTCGTAAACTCCGTCGTGAAAATCAAGAGGAACAGGCGCACCCTCTACGAGATGCTCATGGACAGCCTCAACGAGGATTTTGAGAACTCCCTTGAAGAGCCCGCCTGGGAGGCCGTGTATGCCGCAGCCTGCATCGGCTCCGTTGAATACACCATAGGCCCCGTCCTTGCCGAAGAGGAAAAGGACGCCAGCATCTCGGACGGCGTACTGGATCAGACGGAAGCCACTGCCGGAGCCCATGACCCCGTCCTCATTCCCGCAGAGGAGCATGATCCGGGCTTTTACAAAAAGATGTACGCCATAGCCGGCATGGACCCCGGAGACATCCCTGCCATGACAGAGGTACCGGACGCCGGACCCGTCTCCGGCGCGGATGAAGATGAAGAAGAGGAGCCCACCCCGCTGCCAGCCTCCTGGACCTATCATAGCCAGGACGATGAAGACGGCCTGGATGATGATGCCGCAGAGGATCTTGCCGGGAATTGCGGTCTGGATGAAGATTATGTTCCCGGCGGGCCCGCAGAGCCTGCAAACTCCCTGGATTCCGCGGAAGCTGCAGCGCTGGAGATTGCAGGGGATGAAATCCGGGAGCCTGCAGATGCAGAGCCTGCAGAGGCAGCGGGAGAGCCAGCGGAGCCGGAGGAGAAGGAAGAGCCCGCGGCCTCAGATGGGCCGGAGGAGAATGAAGAGCCGGGGCAGGCGCCCGCGGCCTCAGATGAGCCGGAACCTGCGGAAGAGGCTCCGGAAGAGGATATTCCGGCAGAGCCTGCGGAGACTTCTCCGGATACGGAAAGCCAGGAGGATTTGGAATAGCGGCAGGCGGGGCGGACTGTATATCTGACGTATATGTGAACTTTTGTGCATAATCTAAGAAGGAAAGACGGCGGGAGCCGTCTTTTTGAGCAGTGAAAAAGATTGCAAGGAAATGGCTCCGGGATTGCAGTTTTTTTAAGATTTGCCTCGAATAAGTGAAAATTTGTGCTGACAGTGCAGCCAGATGTTGCATTTTTACAAAATGGTTTGTATAATCTAGACACTTGAATGATAAGGGGGCTGTGCGCCCTTTTTGCGATTGCCTGATGTTTCCTGCGCACGATGCCCTTGGAGAAGAACCGCCGGGTTCTCTCCGTTATATGGGATGATGATATGGAAAATGCGAAAACGTATGATGAGGCGGAGCAGGCCGGCCTGATCCAGGTCCGGGATCCGCTGCCCATCAAAAAAATCTGGATAGACAAGCGCACGGGCTGGAAAGGACTGGGGTCGGTTTTTTTCTTAGTCGCCCAGTGCGCTGTTTGGGTTGCGATTTACATCACGCTGGTGTATTTCTACTCCTGGTTCTTTTATTTCTGCCTGGCGGTGAACGCGGTTGTGTGCATATGCGCCATGTTCTTTGAAAAGGACGCGCAGTGCAGGATAAGCTGGCTCGTCCTGTTCATACTTTCCTGCGGATGCGGCTTCATCATGTATTTTATGGCGGACAAGCGCGTCTGCTACGGAGGCCAGAAGAAGAAGTTCAAGGAAATCAGGGAGCGCACGGACTGCTGTCTCGCAAGCTATGACCTGAAGGACGCAAAGCCGGCCGTTTCAAATGACATAACGTACCTCAACAAAGCCGCAGGATTCGTTCCGTACCAGAATACGAAGATACAGTACTACCGTGAAGGCAGCGTGGTTTTCGGCGAGATAGTGGACACCATCTCCGAGGCGCAGGACTTCGTGTTCATGGAGTATTTCATGGTATCGGACGGAACCCTTCTGGACGAGCTCATTGAAGTTTTCCGGAAGATCTGCTCCAGGGGCGTGAAGGTCCGTTTCCTGTATGATGACCAGGGCAGCTCCGGAGCTCTCAGGACTGAGACCATAAAGCGCATAAGGGCCGCAGGGGTTGAGTTCGAGGCTTTCTCAAAAATGTTCGCCGTGGCCAACTTCGGACTTAACTTCAGGGACCACAGGAAGATTGTCGTGGTGGACGGCAAGACCGGATTCGTGGCGGGCTGCAATCTCACGGACAACTGCGTGAACAGGAACAATATGGAAGGGTACTGGAAGGATGCCGGCGTCCGCTTTGAGGGCGAAGCCGTGGACGGGCTTTCCATATGCTTCATGCGCCAGTGGGAGATAGCCACAGGCCGCAGGCTGGACTTCAATGAATACCTGCGCCATTATGACAAGTATGAGAGCAGCTCATACGTAATGCCGTACGCCGGCGGCCCGGAAAACAGCACGGACCTCTGCAGGGGCGTGTACGTCTCTCTCATTTCCGGAGCTCATGAGAGGCTCTGGATGTCTTCCCCGTATCTTCTCCCGGACGAGGCTTTCCTGGACAGAATCATTGAGAAGGCCCAGGCAGGCGTGGACGTGCGCATAGTGCTGCCCTCCGTTCCGGATTACGCATACATCCACAGGCTTACCAAGTTCCATGCGGAGAAGGTCATAAAGGCCGGCGCCAAAGTGTATTACATGGACGGCGCATTCGTCCATATGAAAGTCATGCTCACGGAGAACGCCATGACGGTAGGCTCCACGAACCTCGACATGCGCGCCTTCTTTGAAGAGCTGGACAACGGCGTGTACACCAACGACCCCGGATGCATGAGGGGCGCAGAGGAAGACTTCATGCAGATTTTCCGCGAGAACAACGTTGCGGACATAGAGGAGCATTCCCTCGGGGACAAGATGTACACGGATATCTGCCGTCTCATCTCGCCGCTCCTTTGATTCGTCCGGTTCATCCTTACCCTTCCCGGATCTTTTTCCGGACGGATCTGCAGATTCAATATGGCATCACAAGGCGCCCCGTTTATGCAGCGGAGCGCTTTTTGCGCCCCGGACCGCATGCGGCGCGCGCTTTGCGCCTGTCTCCGGATCATGCAGGCCGGCCCGTTCTGGCCGGATTCGGACGGCTCAGTGAAGATTGTGCAGGGTGTGAGACTAATTTTTACAGTTTTATGAAATAGTGCAAAACGCTTGAAAACACGCTGAAGCCGTGATATTATACATGGGATTAAAGAAAAGATTATACATGCCTTTCGGCTGCGGAGGAGAGGATAAGCCGCGGCTGAGGGCGTTTTCAGATATATTGAGGCCCGTCTTATTGAGCGGGCGCTGCATGGCCCCTAGGGGGGCGCGTCACAGAACAGTCCGCAGCGTGTGCGGACACAGCGCCGGGATGGCGCAACCTGCCGCAGGGGCAGGAATATAAAGAAATTACGGAGGAAGTATACAGCATGTCCGTTGCGGATTGGATAGCCCTGGCGATTTTGCTTGTCAGCCTGGTAATAGGCGCTGTCGCCGGCTGCGGGAAAGTCCTCAAGTTCTTTACAAGCGGCATATTTGGCTTCATAATCTCCGTCTTCGCATGTTACTGCTTAGGCGGCCTTATCCTCGGAATTCCTGCGATAGGAAACCTTTTGGACAAGTTTGCGGCTCTGTGGGAAGGGAGCGCTTTCCTCACGACCATACACCTTGAAGTGATCGTTTATTACATTGTGCTCTTCATAATCATAACGGTCATTCGCATAATCATAGTCAGGATTCTCAAGAGCATCCTTGAGATCAATTTCATTCTCGTCAAGATCATCAACAGGATTGTCGGCGCAATTCTTCTCGCCGCCATCGTGGTTGTCATCGCCCTGTTCGTGTTCCAGATTCTGTACTGGATATACGGCGCGGACGGAAACCCGGCGCTGGTGGAAGCCCTGTCCGGCGTGCTCAATCTGGACAAGCTCTACCTCAACAACCCCATGAACTATCTCACAACGATAGGCAAGGCGGTGGAGGAGGTTCCGGAAGACGCCGTCGCGGCCGCTGTCTCCCAGCTGGCCTGCATGATATAGGCCATTTCAAACCAGGCGGCCTTTTGGCCGCATAAGACGCTCGCAAGCAAAAGGCGGCAAGGCATTCGGCCCGGCCGCCTTTTATCTCCCTGCATGAACAGGCTGTGGCGTGTACGTCCCAGGGCATGCGAATCCCAAGGCAGCAGAGCATCTGCTTTTCCGCAGACAGGTGCGCGCCGTCTTTGGCATGTTTCCTGTGTGTATTTTGTTTTCGCTTGATTTTGCGGCGGATTTTTGAGTGCCGGAGCCGTTGGACGCCGGATATGCCGGAATAAAAGAGACAGGCGGATTGTGTTCAATTGTATTCAATGCGGTCAACGGGCGGCGCGTCCGTTGACTTTCTGCCCCGGTTATGATAAAGTTAAAGGGCATGGAAGAGGAGTTGTATGAAATCAAGCAAGCTGGTTTTTGCCACATGCCTCAAAGATGAGGAGATGGAAGACCTCAGGGCGTTCCTTGGGGAGATAACAGGTTTAATAGAGAAGCATTGCCGCTTCACGCATGATGTGGAGTTTATTGGCTTGCAGGATATTTCCTGCGATGGCATGAAAGAGGCGGACTGGACCTTCCTTGTAATGTCTTCAAGGCCGTCCCGCGCGTGCGTCTCCTTTCTCGCAGAGCAGGCGGGAAAGTACAGGTCTGCGGACCAGGGGTTCGGAGACCGGCTCACATCGTATGCGGCAGACAGGGTCATAGGCAAGCAGTTCAGGGCCAGGATAAAGGATTACAGGTCCCTCCAGGGCTTTTCCTCCATGGAGGATTTGAAGCTCCAGCTGTATTATGACATATGCGCGCTTACGGATCTCGGCGGGCTTTCAACAGCCTCCTCATGCGCATCCGGAAAGGTCAGCATAGACGGAGAGGAGCTTGAGACCGTGGACGCGTGCGCCGCTGCGGTATTTGCGGGAAATGAAGAGTATCTTCAGGCCAAGGCAAAGGCGGATAATCTGGCCGGGCCGTATGAGGAACTCAAGGCGCAGCATGAGGACAGGAAAGGGGATTCCGGCTTTCTGAAGGAGTACAGGGAGGCTTTCATGAACTGGCTCAAGGCGGACGCGGAATGCAAGGCCAGGGCCGGGTGCGTCTCTGACATCCTGTGCATGACTTCCCAGCTCCGCGTGCTGGGTGCCCTTTCAGATGATTACAGAGCAGGGTATGCGCATTTCATCAGGGGGGATTTTGTAAGCGCGTACAAGGCCCTTGAGCGCTGGCAAGGCCTTGTCCTTCATGACTTGCCGTACGCGCGCTTCAATGAATACACGGCGGCCCGGCTGTATCTGGAGATAAAAATTCTGCCTCTGCTTCCCAAACCGCTGTACATAAACGGCAGGTCTTTGCCGGTGGATCCGGAAAGGGAGGCGGAGTATCTCATGAACGGCATGTACAGAAACGTGTCCGGAGACCCCGCCATATTCCCGCTCACGTTCTTCTGGCTTGTGCAGCGCTCAAAAGACTCCTCGGACAAATCGTTCAGGGATCAGGTCAAGAAGCAGCTGGACTCTTTCAAGAAGGCGGAAGGGGACACGAGACTCCCGCGCTACAGGCTCTGCATGATGCTTGCCAATTATTACCTGGATGAGTATAACGGCAGGTACACGAAGATGTATCTGGACAAGGCCCTGCCTCTCATCCAGGAACTTTCCAAAGAGTACGGCGGCATATATGACATGTACGTGGGAGACACGTACGTCACGTACGCGGTGCATTATTCCCGGAAGCACATGTATGAGGAGATGCAGGACAGCATGTTCTGCGCCACGGACAGATACAAAAACTGCCTTGCGGCAAATCCTGGGAACAGGGACTCATGCTACAGGCTGGCGAGCGCTTACAGGTCCCTTGCGCAGAATTACGCCGCCGCGGGCGAGATGCAGTATGCAAGGGATTACATGGGGAAGGCTGAGGACTGGTTTGAGAAACTTTATTCCATGGACAAGTTCACCGCCCTGGAGAACATCGCGGAGATGAGCGAGCAGTTCGCGGAAGTTGTGAAGCCGGACGAGGGCGTGCAGGATGTGGGAGAGACGGAGGACTGCCTTCTCCGCGCATTGAAGGCGTACAAGGAGCTTGCATTCCTCAACCCCGTAGATTACATTGTTCATCCCGGCATCATGTATGACAAACTGGGATGCGTTTTCCGCAGGGCCGGCGAATACGACGAAGGCATGGATTACTTCCGCAGCGCCGAGGCGGAGTACAGGACGGTCATAGAGGTTTTGGGGGACATATACAATCCCCTGCTCGCCAAGTGCTACGTGAGCATGTTCGCGGAGCCCGAGGCCAGGGATCTGAGCGAGGCTTTGGAAAAGCTGCAGTGGGCCGCGGACGAGTTCGGCAAGGCGGCGGAGCAGGATGCCGGATTCTATACGCCGGAGGCGGCAGGAGCCTGGAGAATGCTTGCCCGCGCCAAGATGTGCGGAAAGGACATTGAGGGGGCCATAGAAGCCCACAAGAGGGCAATAGAGCTCTTTGACAAGTGCGACGAAACGGATGCGGAATCCTGTTACGTCTCAGACCTTGCCGCGGAGCTCTCGGACGTCGCGGAGCTTTATGACAAGCTTGCGGAAGAGGACGAGACAAAGAAAGACATGGCGGAAAGGTACCACCTTGAGGCCATAGGCACGGCATACTGCGGCGAGGCGGTGCAGCTGCCGGACATGGGAAACACGATGCAGAGCGTCACCTCGTCATATGTCTTTTCCCTGCTTCATCCCGGATTCAACGCATTCCTTGCCCTTCTGTACAGATACATAAGCAACACCACAGGGGATGACTCGCAGGCGCTCGCGGAAAAAGCCGCGGACTTCAGCGATACCTCTCCGGACATGGAGGCGGAGGACGACCACGTTCTCTCCCAGATGCTGGAGGCCATGGAGAGGACCAGAAAGCGCGCCAGAACGGATCCGGACTCGATCCTTCTGCTTCTCGGCTCATACTGTGCCGTTTCATCCCAGTACGGGAGCATGCAGAACGAGAAAGAGGCCAAAAAGTATGACCGCAAGGCCAGGAAGCTGTTCAACGAGGAGTTCGCCCCCCGCGAGGAAGACTGGGACTATGATCCGGACGAAGATGAGACGGACATAAAGGACATCCTCGGCGAAGAGCTGTACACAAAGCTCATGGAAATCATCGAAACCCTTCCACAGGGCAGGAATGAAGTTCCGGAATCCTTTGGCGAAGCCGCGGAAGAGATTTCGGATGAGCCGGAGGACGGGGAGACAGAGGATTTTGCGGCGGACGCGCCGGATGGCTGGCCGGATGGCGGGCCGGACGAAAGACCCGGCAGAAAAACGGGCAAACCGCGCATTACGGACGAAGAGCTTACGGATATCTTCCGCGGCCTGCTGGACGGCAAGGATGAGGAAGAGAGGGAAAAGGAGCGCCAGAAGAGCAATGTGGAGGATTTTATAAAGAGCCTGGAAGAGGACCCCAACCCGGATGACACAGACCCCGGAGGCCTTTCATGACGCCTCTTCAGTCCCCGTACATAACGCCGGGAATGGTCTTCGGCACCGAAACGGAGAGGCGCCTTCTGGACGCTCTCGGCTCCCCGGATGACAGCCTCAAGATAGTCCACATAGCCGGCACCAACGGCAAGGGCAGCACGGCCATATTCCTTTCCAGCATCCTGCATGAAGCCGGAAAGCTAGTCGGGACTTTCACATCCCCCCAGATATACGTGTATGAGGACATGTTCCAGCTGGACTGCCGTCCAGCGGATGAGGACACACTCAAGGCCGTCATGCAGGAAGTCATATCCTGCATGGAGCAGCATGATATCCACGCCACGCAGTTTGAAGTGGAGACGGCCGCTGCCATCCTGCTTTTCAAAGAGCAGGGCTGTGAATACGCAGTCCTGGAGTGCGGGATGGGCGGAACGGATGACGCCACCAATGCCGTGCATAAAAAGAAGCTGGCCATTATAACCTCCATATCCCTGGAGCATACCAAGTTCCTTGGCAAGACTATCACGGAAATCTGTGATGCCAAGGCGGGCATCATAAAGGACTGCCCGGCAATAATCTCCGCAGACCAGACGGAGGAGGCCTTAGAGTATTTCTACCCTCTTTGGCAGGAAGGCAACATCCTCATGCACAATCCCGTCAAGATCAAAAACATCCTGGATGAGGAAGACGGGTTAAAGTTCAAGTACAACTATACCTGGTACAAGACTCATGCGCACGGATGGACGCAGGCGGGAAACGCATCCCTTGCCGTGCAGGCCGCGAGGAAGCTGGGAGTGCACGGGGAGGCAATAGCCAAAGGCCTGGAAAACGCATATATCCCGGGGCGCATAGAGGTAATTCGCAAAGGACGGCGTGAGATAATCCTGGACGGCGCCCACAATCCGGACGCCTTTGACACCCTGTACATATACCTTCTTGGCAAGGAAGACATACGCATAATATACGGGTGCCTTTCAGACAAGGACGCAGACGGATGCATGGAAGCCCTAAGCAAGCTTCCCGCCAAAATATCCGTTGTGCAGCCGCCAAGCCCAAGGGCAATGAAAGAAGGGAAGATATACGGCATTTGTTCCAAATATTTCAATGACGTAACCGTATACAAGACGGTCACGGAGGCACTGGAAGCTTCCACGGAGAAGACAACGGCGGTTTGCGGCACATTCACATATCTTGCGGAGGCGCTCAAGTGGACAGAGAGAAGGCAATAAAGGCGATACAGGACTTATTGGACGCCCTTGGAGAAGACAAGGACAGAGAGGGCCTAAGGGACACTCCAAGGCGCGTTGCGGATGCGTATGCGGAGATGCTCGCAGGCGAGGGGCAGGATGCTACAGAGCATTTGTCCCGCACATTTGAAGACACATCCGGCGGAATGGTGGTGGAGAGCGGAATCTCCTTTTCCTCTCTTTGCGAGCATCATATGATGCCGTTCTTCGGCACTGTATGCATAGCCTATATCCCGGACGGGAAAGTGGTGGGCCTGTCCAAACTCGCCAGGACCGTGGATGTCTTTGCCAAACGCCTGCAGATCCAGGAACGCATGACCCAGCAGATAGCGGATGAAATCATGCGTGTCCTTTCTCCCAATGGGGTCATGGTTGTCTGCGAAGCGGAGCACACCTGCATGACGTGCAGAGGCGTCAAGCGCCCCGGCACCAAGACCACAACCGTGGCCGTCTCCGGCTCTTTCCCGGATGATGCCCGCAGGGAGGTCTTCGCCCGCATGGCCCTTGCAAAGCAGCAGTAACAAAGGTGCCTTTAACAGGCCGCAGGCCGTAAAAAGGCCTTCAAAGCTGCATAAGCACTGCATTTCGCAAATCCGGGGGATGAAGGACGAGGAAAAACACACAGGAAAGAGCGGACCAGACATATGATAATACGAGACAGGAAATTCGAAGGCTACACTTATGTGATGGCTATAATAAACCTCACGCCGGACAGTTTCTGGAAAGGCAGCAGGGTGGAAGCAAGCGATGCCCTGTTCGCTGTGGAAAAGGCAATCCGTGACGGCGCGGCCGTCATAGACATAGGAGCGCAGAGCACCAGGCCGGGCTACACGGAAGTTTCCGCGGATGAAGAGATACGGCGTTTTGAGGAGCCCTTAAGGCTCATCCGGGAGCGTTTTGACATCCCCATCTCCGTGGACACCTATTTTGAAAAAAGCGCCAGGGCGGCTTTGGACCTCGGCGCGGACATGATAAACGACATCTGGGGCCTCTCCCATGACGAAGGCATGGCAAAGGCCATAGCAGACTATGACGCCGCAGTCTGCATAATGCACAACTCTTTGGCAGAGGTCCAAAACCTTTGGACGGAAGTTCCGGCCTTTCTGCAAAAGAGCGCGGAGAAGGCCTTGGCGGCGGGCATATCCAGGGACAAAATCATCCTGGACGGCGGCATTGGGTTTGCAAAGACAATGGAGCAGAACAGGGAGCTCATGATGAATTATGACCGGCTTTCATCCCTGGGATATCCGCTCCTTTTAGGCACAAGCAGGAAGAGGCTGTTCGGCGGCAATGTGGAGGACAGGCTGCCGCAGACGGTTGAATCCAGCATGCGGGCCGCAAAGCATGGCATCCTGTTTGTGCGGGTTCATGACGTGAAAGAAAATGCGGAGGGCATTGAGAAAGCATATGGATACAGTATTCATTCAAGGTCTTAAGATAGACGCCTGCCACGGCGTCAATGACGAAGAGAAGATTTTCCCGCAGCCGTTCGTCATAGACATGAAGATCGGCTATGACATGACGGACGCAGTGCGCTCGGACGCCATAGAGCTTGCCGTCAGCTACTCATCCGTCTGCAAGATACTCACGGACGTGGTGAAAAACAACAAGTTCAATCTTCTTGAAAAGCTTGCCACAGAGTGCGCGTACACTGTGATGGACAAGCTCCCGGCCGTGCAGACAATCACCATTACCGTGAAGAAGCCCAAGGCTCCCGTCAAGGGCGCAGTCTTTGAGGCCGTTGGCGTCACCCGCCAGTTCGAGCGCGTTACGGCATACCTTGCTCTTGGCTCCAGCCTCGGGGACCGCAAGGCCTATCTGGATCTCGGAGTCCGCAAGCTCACTGAGACCCGCGGCATAGCGGTAAAGCGCCGTTCCACATACATCGAATCAGACCCGTACGGCGGCGTGGCCAAAGGCAAATTCCTCAATGCGGCCGTTGAGATAACCACATATCTCACGCCCCACACTCTTCTCACAGAGATCAACCGCATCGAAGCGGAGTGCGGCCGCATGCGCACCATAAAGTGGGGGGACAGGACCCTGGACATTGACATCATCTTCTACGGAGACGAGGTAGTCCGTGACAAGGACCTCACTATCCCTCATCCGGAGTACATGAAGCGCGACTTCGTCCTCGCTCCCTTGAAGGCCATAGCCGGCGATTACTTCTGCCCGCTTCTCAACAAGCGCGTCCGGGACATAACCATCCAGAAGTAACCCTTATCCACAGCAGAATCATACAGAAAACACAGGGCACCCGATTTAGAAGCGGATGCCCTTTTGGCTGGATTCTTAAGGTTTGCGGAAACTACATGACATGGCATGCTTGAATAACGATACAGACCGGAGTATAATTGTAGCATTATGATTAGCCAGTATAACTGCGTGGCGCTTGCGCCTGCGCTGGAACAGCTCAAGAGAACGGTCAAGGAAGATAAAGACAAGAATCGTACTTTGATATTCTGCGACAGTGGATTCATTCAGAACATAGAGAAGGCCGTCTGTGATGCCGTGGGCGGCACTTTTGATGTGAAAGTAAACACCCTTAACGGCTTCATAATGAAGCACGGGAAACGGAACAGAGAGCTTCTTTCGGACCAGCAGTCCCTTATGACAGTCTTGAGTCTCATTCAAGAGGCCTGGGATGATCTCAATATCAACAAGATGTCAGGAGGAAAGCTTCATTCCACGGAGGCTTCCGGCCCAATGCATGACGCCATATCACGTATGATATGCTCCGGGATTTTGCCTGAAGATTTGGAAGGATTGAAATTGGATCCAGTCAGGGATGAACTACTGTACAGGAAAGTTCAGGATATAGCCAGGATATACCGCATGTATCTGGACTGCCTGAACGGAGTCAGAGACGGAAAGATGCGTGCGGATTCCGGCACTTGCCTTAAAGACATGCCTGCATGTCTTGGTAGCGATAGGGTTCAGGCAGAGAAGACAAGGATTGTATTCTTCGGATATCAGACGTTCAACAAGCTGGAGCAGGACTGCATAGTGGCTGCCATGGATTGTGCGAAACATGTTACAGGCATCTTTATCCACGGAGATGAGAAATATTACAAAGGTGATGCCGCAGACATCTTCACGGCGCTTGGAAAGGAAAGGAAGGATTGGACCGGAGTGCAGACTCCTGGCAAAACCCTAAGTTGCAAGGCGGCAGAGACAGTCCGCAGCCGTATGTTCGACCCGGAGATGAAGAAGGTCACAGATAAGCAGTACAAGAGTAAGATTACACTCAAGGAAGCTCCGGACAGCGCAGCAGAGTTTGAAGATATTGCGCAGAATATAAACAGGCTTATCAATGAAGAATGCATGTGTTACAGGGACATAGCTGTCCTGGTGCCCGGCCTTGATGACTGTGAGAAAGATTTGTCCAGTGTTTTTGAAAGGTACGGAATCCCATATTTTGCCGCCAGAAAGTATTCCTTGGAGTCTCATCCTCTCTGTGAGTTCATTGAGAATTTTATAATTTGCGAGCTGCATGGATTCCGTCCGGATGATGTCATAGCCGTCATAGCCTCCCCATATTTCTCCGTCAAGGTTGAAGCCCCTGCTTATGCCGAAAAGGACGCGTCTGCAACTGGTGAAACCGCAAGGAAGAAGTTCGCTTCGGAAGCCGTGGATTCGGACGAGAATGAAGTCGTAGTGGAAGAAACCGCTGAAACCCCGGAAGCGGATGATGCGGATCTTATAGCCGCAGAAGATTGGGTTATGTCCGGGACTGATGATGCGACGCTTGAATCAGTATCTGCAACCGTTGCGGACGGCAGGACGCAGAAGATGGTGAAAAAGGATGCAAAAAGCGTGTTCCGCACGTACTTCATGCGATTTGGCCAGTATGACAATTCCATCATGCTTGATGATCCGGACATGGACAGGATGCTCTGTGAGTACCTGCATTGTGACTACAGCTGTGTCCGTGCAGTCCGTGAAAAGTTCTGGAAGTTGGATGACATATACAAGGCAAACGGCCGCAGATATGACGGAATCATGGCCGTCCTGAGAGAAGTGTGCGCGGCATATAAAACAGGAGAAATACTCAGGGAACGCATCCAGAAACTCCGCCCGGAAGAGACAAGAGTTTATGAGCGGGCATATCAGGCCGTAAAAGACATTCTAAGGAGCATTGAGGACTGCTCCAAGGATCTTGATGATTCGGATTACTTCCAGCTCGTCCGCAGCGGATTCGCGTCCAGGAAGATACCTCTCACCGCACAGGGCATAAACGATGTCTTTGTTGCGGACTTCAACGGCACAGTCAGCACATGTATGGGCAGCGGGGACGATGAAGTGACCTGGAACGGATGCAAGGCGCTATTCTGCGTACGGCTTACGGAAGAGGTCCCCCAGGTACAGTCAGACTGCGCGTTTTTGTCGGATGAGGACTGGACACATATTTGCAGCGGACTTGCTACGGATGAACACTTCCGTAATAACATTCTGCTGAATGTCACCGCAGGCGGGGCGAATTGCATTTACCGTGAAATCGCCGCTTTGAATATATGCTCGTTTACGGACAGGCTGTATCTCAGTTATCCAACGGAGATAGACGGAGACAAACACAAGCGCAGTGAGATTTTTACTTATGTGAAGGATATATTTGACATCACCGATGCTGAAGTGATGAACATACCGGCATCCGTTGTGCAGGACGGATTTGTCGCTACTTCAATGGCGTGCACAGACACTGATGTGTATGAAAAGAAAGATGGGGCAGCCGCAAAGGCATTGGGCAAGACACTCACAAAGCCTTTGTTCTTCCGTTCGCATAATGACGAGGCCGGCAGCATTTCGCCCACAACAATTGAAGGGTATTTTGATTGTCCTTACAAGGTGTTTATGTCAAGGGGCCTGAATTTGCAGGAAAACCGTCAAGGCTGCGTGCAGGCTTTGGACACCGGCAACTTTATACATGCAGTGCTGCAGAACGTGACCAAGAAGATGGACAATGCGGGGAACCTGAAAATCTTCCGTGAGATGGCGAAGACAGAGGCGGACACCATTCTGGAGCAGCCTCCATATTCCGCCATGGACCTTTGTCTTGCGGACGCTCATACGAAGCAGGCCATGCTGGAAGATCTGGACATGATAATTGGAAAATTGTACAGAAGCCATTTGCATACCCTTTTCAAGCCGCAGGAAACGGAGCTTGTGATAAAACTTTCTATATACAGCGATGACACGGGAGAAGAATACTGCATAAGCGGGAAGATAGACCGTGTGGATACATATGAGCATGAAATCCTGGATGTATCCAGCGGAGAGTCCAAGCCGGAGCGTATGGTGAGAGTGCTGGATTATAAGACAGGAGAATATGATTCGGGAGCCACCGCATACTACATGGGCCAGAAACTGCAGCCGGAACTGTATCTTCTTGCAGCAACGAAAGAAGTTGGAAAAGATATCGGACGCCCTGCGGCCGCTTACTATTTCCCTTGCAAGGTTACGTATGTAAAACCTTCGGATCAGGAAAAATTCCGTTTGGAAGGCTTCATGGACAACAGCGGGGATGTTACAAGCGCAACAGTTGTCAATCTGCTCATGGATGAGAACGGAAACCCACTGGAAAAGTCTGGAGACTTCCTGGCGGGCAAGAACAAGGCCATCACGAATAGTGATGATTTTAGGGATTTCCTCGGGTATGCCAAACTGGTTTCGGCGAAAGCAATAGATGAGATGCTTGACGGCAATATCAATCCGTCCCCTTTGGAGTCATCATGTAAATATTGCAAATATGGTGGCTGCTGCTTCTATAGCACGGATGAATCCGGAGTGAGGTCTATGCCTTTTTCAGGTATGGATTCAACTAATATCACCATGATAACGCAAGCCAGGAACATGTCCATAAAAGATACTCAGCCGGATGAAGAGAGCCTGCCGGCGGATAAAGCATAGAGGGAATGTATATGAGCGATATACACTTTGATGAAGACCAGGAACAAGTCCTGGCCAGTGAGGACAATATCATAGTTCCTGCATCCGCGGGCAGCGGAAAGACTACAGTCATGATAGAGCGCCTGGTGCGCGCGCTGTACAATACGGACAATCCTGTAAGCCTGAACAATGTCCTGGCCGTGACATTTACGGATGATGCCGCTGCTTCCATGAAGACAAAGCTCTGTGATTCCATCAAAAACGGGATATCCGGCACGAAATTGAACAGAGATCAGAAGAATCTTTTAAAGGAACAGCTGGAACTGGTGCCTTCAGCTGATATTTCCACAATTCATTCTTTCTGCGCCAAGCTTGTGCGACGCTATTTCTTTCTCGCAGGATGCGACGGCACATTTGACATACTCTCGGACGAAACCCAGAAAAAGGACATAATGAAGCAGGCGGTGGACCAGCTGTTCGACGAGCTCTATGAAGAACTCAAAGCGAACCCTGCCTGCGAGTTCGGAGCTCTTTTAAAGTGCTACGGCAGGAAGCAGAAAGATGATGACCTGAGACAGCTGGTAATCAGTGTATATTCCAAACTTCGCTCTGTCTCAAACTACAGGAAAGTGCTTGATGATACGGTAGAAAAGTACGACTCCCCGGAAGGCTTCGAGCTTGTATACAATGATATGAGAAATATGTGCCGTGAAAGTTTTGAGGTGCTGAAGCAGGACATATCCAACTTTGATACGCAGTTCGAAGACATTCACATGCAGTATTTGGACAATAAATCCGCGGATACCATACAGGCTCAGCTTGAGGATATGTACAAAAGTCTCAACTTGCAGATGCGGTCCGTCACCATTGACACCGATCCCAAAAAGAAGCTTATAATAGGTTCTGCACCGCCTGTCACCAAAAAACATGAAGGCAAAACCAAAGAGGCTTTGGCAATGTATGGGCACATGAAGGGCCTGTTCTCCAATATCTATAAGGGCATTGGCACAACAATAGCAGACAAGGACACTGAGCGCGTGAGATATGCAGAGACATGGAAGATATCAAAAGCGTTCATAAGTGTGTTGCTGCGGTTCGATGACAGATACTCTGAATTCAAGAAAGAGCTGAACGTTCTGGACTATGATGATCTAGAGCATTTTGCAATAGACCTTCTTGGTCGCAGAGAAGTGAGGAAGGATGTCTGGAACAAGTACAAGCTCGTGTTCGTGGATGAATACCAGGACATCAACCCTGTGCAGGACACCATCATCTCGGCATTGACGGGAGAGAATGAAAAAGATGAATCTTTCCGCCCCAAGGATGTTAAGTCGTTCTTCGTAGGAGATGTCAAGCAGGCCATATACGGATTCCGCGGCAGCAAGTCTGAGATGTTCATGACCAAGGTTAAGGACTTCAAGGATCCCGGCAAGACAGGATACAGCTATCAGCCCATGAACTATAATCACCGCAGCATGCCAGAGATTATAGACGGTGTCAACAATATTTTCCGCGTCACCATGCAGGGCAAGAAAGGTGGCGTATATCCGGACCTGGATTATTCGGATAAAAAGGAAATAATGAAGCCTTGGAAGAAGGCAATGCCTGCGGACAAAGACGGCAATTGCCTTTCCAGCGGAGTCAAAATGGTGGTCTTCGGTGACTCAAAAGAGGAAAAGGAGATCCCGCCGGACATATATCCCGTATATTCCGTAAAGAATTATCCTCCCGCGACGAAGGAGTCGCGCCAGGGCCTTGCCGTTGTTCAGATTGTGCATGAACTCCTGGAAAAGAAAAGGTATGATGCGGACATCATAAAAGAAGACGGGGAATGCGGAGATTGGGTCAGAATAAAACCGAAGGACATTTGTATCCTTGGAAGGACCAAGGAAGGTGCTGAGAAAGTTGAGAAGGTGTTGAAGCAGTACGGCTATCCTGTGTCCAGTGTGGAGATGGAAAACATCTGTGACAACTCCTATGTAAAGCAGATGCTTGACATACTTTCATATGTAGCCAATCCCAATCAGGACACTCCGTTGGCAACCGCCCTTCTTTCGCCTCTCGGCAATCTTACAGAGAATAATCTTGCGGAAATCCGTATCACAAGCGTTCACAAGAGCACTCCTTTCTACAAGGCATGCTGGGCGTATATGAAGAACGCGGAGAAGGCTGCAATGGATGGCGGACAGCTCAATGCAACGGCCCTGAAGCTTGTTGCTTTCTATGATACTGTCAAGGATTTGAGAAGTGCATCCTATGTTATGAGCGCGGACGCCGTTATAGAAAAGGTTCTTGGCATAAACGGTTTCACAAGCCAGTATCCTGAGGATGATGGTGAGACGATGCGGTTCATAAGAGAGCTGGTCAAGCAGGGTGCCGACCTGTCTGTCACTGCATTTCTAAAGAAAGTTGAGAAGAGCGGAAACATACTGCCGGTCAAGGCCAGTGCTCATTCAGACTGTATCAAAATCATGACCATACATGGTTCCAAAGGCCTAGAGTTCCCTATAGTCATCATTACGGACATCTGTGTCGCATACGACAACAGCAAGGAAGATGCGATTTCCTTCAACATGGAATACGGCCTGGCACCATTCTATTATGACGAAGGCCAGAGATATGAGGATATCAAAAAACCGGACAAATCACGTAAACTCAAGTATACTACAATTCTGCGTGAGCTGGAGCATTCCCGGAAAAAACTGGAAGAGAACCGGAACGAGGTAAACGTCTTCTATGTTGCATGCACCAGAGCCATAAACAACCTGTACATCATGACCGCTAAAAAGCCGGGAATTTATTATGACGACAAGTATAATGTATACGTGCATCAGGATTATCTGGTGTCCAATGCACGCCAGGCCAACAATTACTATGACCTTATCAACTTCGATGAATTTATGACTGACATGAATGTCATAGACTGGTCAGACCGCTCAATCAAGGATTTGCTTTCCACCGCCGACAAAGCAAGATACACCCCGGAGTCCGTGCAGGAGCCCGCAAAGCTTGTCGGACGGGCAGAATGCTCCGCAGGCAACTCAATTCCTCTTTTCAGCAGTGCATCGGCCATGGTTAAAGCGGCAGAGGAGGATGAGGAAAAGTCGGACAGTGCAGAGGCCTCAATGCGCGAATGGGCGGATATCCAAAGCACTGAAGACTATGACGGCCACGCAGCGGAAAGAGGTACTGCATATCATCGTTTCCTGGAGCTCTGTGATTTCAGCATAAAGGATGAGTCCGGAATACAGAAAGAGCTGGGCGGCTTCGTGTCAAGCAGCAAGATGTCTGCGGAAGAGGCGGGGTATCTCAACATCCAGCATCTGAAAGACATAGTCAGCATGGATGTCTTCAAGTGCCTGGATGGTGCGGAGGATGTGCGCCGCGAGCAGGGCTTCTACTGCCCTGTTCCGGCAAAGAAGTACATGTCCGGCATGGATTCGGATGACGGGGAGGACGATAAGGAAGATGAAAAAGATGACAAGGTCATCGTCCAGGGAGCCATGGACCTTCTTGTAAAGAGAGACGGCCGGTGGCAGATCATAGACTACAAGTACTCAGACAAGTCCCCGGATCAAATCAAGGCATACTACGCCCCGCAGATCAAGGTGTACCGCCAGGTGCTTTCCAGAATTACAGGGCAGGCCGTGGATGACATCCCGGCGGCCATAGTCAACATCAAGAACCATTTCACAGTAAAGATGTGAATCCACAGCAGAACAAATCCAGCGCACAAGGGCACCCGCTACATCAGCGGATGCCTTTTTCACTGGGGTTCCCAATGGGTGGAATTGCATAAATGCATAAAGACGTTTTGCAGCATGTCATCGCAGACCTGAAAGTCCGCTAAAAATGCCTGTATATATGTCAGAAAATTTATTTCATACAAATTTCATTATTTTCACAAAAACTACATTGAATAATTATGGAATTTCGGGGGTTGCGGCGTGATATAATCAAATCGTTGAAGACAAGTGTCTCCGAAATCTTAAAACTGAATCCGAAAGCAAACAGCACTTCATTCATCAAATCATATGAAGTGCTTTTCTTTTTTCCATTTTTTATGGACAAATTGGCGCGGCGCGCCTGCGTACATAATAAAAGGATAATACAATCTGATGCAAAAGTTAAAAGGAGGCGACCATATGGATTGGGACGATATTTATAACTATTTCTGCGATGACGATGACGATGACGATGATGAAGACGAAGACGATATGGACATCCCGTTCGGCTCCGGTTTTTCCGTGTCACAGACGGAAATCAAGCCCATGGGCAAAGATGAACTGAATGTGTCATTTGACGATGTGTACGGCTATGAGAACGTCAAGGCAGCATTGCTTGAAATCTGTGACATTGCCAAAAACAGCGGCAAGTATACGAGAATGGGCATAAGGATGCCTCACGGTGTCATGCTGTCCGGGGCTCCCGGCGTGGGCAAAACTATGATGGCAAAGGCCATGATTCATGAGCTGGACCGTCCGGCATTTCTGCTCCGCAAGGTACAGGCAGACAGCGCTTTCCTGGGTATTATAGGCAAGGTCTTTGATGAAGCCCAAAAGAACGCCCCTTCGATTATCTTTCTGGATGACTTGGATAAGTTTTCCAAAGGCAAGGGCTGCACGAACGAGTTCGCGGCTGTGCAAGCCGGGATAGACAGCGTGCAGACAAGCGACGTCCTGGTCATTGCCACAGTCAATGAGAAACATCGTCTTCCGGACGCTCTCTGCCGTCCGGGCAGATTTGACCGCATAATACACGTGTCGCTGCCCGGCGCGGAGGAGTCGGCTGTCATAATAGGCAGGCTGCTTGCAGGCAAGAAGATCTCGCAGGACGTGAATATGAAGACCGTGGCAAAGCTTCTGGACGGATACACGTGCGTGGCCCTGGACTCCGTCCTCAATGAGGCCGGACTTTCGGATGTGTATGAACTGGACAGCATAACCGTCATATCTCCGGAGAAAAAGGTTGGAACGGCGTATCATGAAGCAGGCCATGCGGCGGCATCCATGCTGCTTCGGCCAGGCAGCGTCCCAATAGCTTCCGTGCGGACCGGACAAAAAGGCACGGATGGATTTGTACAGACTCTCAGGGATGAAGATGATTCATACGAGGCATACTGCGGCAGAATCATTATGGGCCTCGCCGGAAGGGCAGCAACAGAGCTCCGGTTCGGAGACACGGATATGGGTGCTGCCGGAGATATAGGCAAGGCCGTTAACATGTGCGATATACTGATCCGGGAAATATGTGCAAAGGGCCTTTCAAATGAGACGGAAGACCTCCGCGGCCAGAGCGACACCAAGCGCAGCTCGCTGGAAACGCAGCGCTCCGTCATGCTGGAAGACTTCTACCAGGAAGCCAAAAAGCTCCTGCGAAGCAACTGGGATCTGGTAGAGAGGCTGGCACAGGCGCTCATAGAAAAGGAGACCATTATCTGCGCTGACCTGGATGCCATATATGCAGACTACGTCTCCGGCAAAGGGGCCAAAGGGAGCATGATTCCTGCAGGAGGAAGAAGGGCCGCCTAGGTGCTATGTGAGCCGGTGAATTCATAATATCCGCATAGATTTGTCCAATGCAAAAAGAGCATCTGCATAAAAGCAGGTGCTCTTTCAGCAGTGCGCCCGGCGGACGCGCATTCCAGAGGGTAAAAGTTCCGAATTTACCTGGCAGCGGGAATGATACAGCTTAAGGCAAGGGTTTCTGCCGCGAGGCAGAATCCGGGTATCATGCGAGTTCGCAGAAAAATTTCCTAGGCCTGGAAACCGGGATTTGCTATAGTCTGTCAGTTGCTGCAGGAAAACGGCACGGGAATAATGGCGGATGCGAACTGTCCTCTAAAGCTTCGGCAGACAAAGGGGCAAGGTGCAGTTTTTAGAATGATTCCGCTCTTAAGGTGTTATTATGACTTACTGGTATTATGAAGATGAGGACGAGGATGACGAAGACGATGACTTCTTCGAGGATGACGAAGACGTTGAAGATGAAGATGACGATGACGTCTATGATGATTACGAGGAGGACGACGACTCTGAGTGGCTGCGGTCTGCTGCAGTTCCCGTTGACCCGAGCGAAATCAATGTGATGTTTGATGACATATACGGGTATGACAATATCAAGACGGCACTGCAAAGAATCGTGGATATGGCCAACAGCCCGGAGAAGTACACAAGGCTCGGTGTCAGGATGCCGTACGGGGTCATGCTGTACGGGGATCCCGGCGTTGGCAAGACCATGATGGCCAAAGCCATGATGCACGATATGAACCGCCCTGTATATGTGCTGCGCAAGGTCCAGGCGGACAACGCATTCCTGAAACTTATTGGCGCCGTCTTCGAGGCGGCGGCAGAGAACGCCCCCTCGGTTATCCTTCTGGATGATTTGGACAAGTTCCCGGCGGCGTACGGGTCCATGAATGAATTTTCCGCAGTGCAGGCCGGGATAGACAGCGTGAAGGACAAGGAAGTGCTTGTGGTGGCCACCGTCAATAACATGGACGTTCTTCCAAACGCTCTGTGCCGTCACGGCAGGTTTGACCGCAAAATAGAAGTGCCTCTTCCCAGCATAGAGGACGCTGCCGTTATAATCAGCAGATATCTTGTAGGCAAGAAGGTCGCCAGAGACGTGAACATGAAGGCTGTTGCAAAGCTTTTGGACGGCTACACGTGTGCGGCTCTGGACTCCATTCTCAATGATGCGGGCATGTTCGCAGGCTTTGAGGGCAAGGACGAGATATGCATGGCAGACATTGTCAGGGCCGTCCTTGCGGACATATATGACATAGACAGCACGTCAGCGCTGCCCCTGGAAGGGAAAGCCAGGACGGCATATCATGAAGCGGGCCACGTGGCTGCTGCCATGCTCTTGAACCCCGGCAGTGTTGCCATAGCATCCGTGCGAGGGAAGCCCAGGGAGAAGCATGGTTTCATGGAGACGATTGACTCTGACGGCGAGTCATATGAAGATACGTGCCTCAGCATAATCACTGCCCTTGCGGGGCGCGCCGCAACCGAAATCAAGTACAGCTCCCCGGATATGGGGTCATCCGATGACGTATACAGGGCAAGCAGGATGTGCGATACCCTTGTGGAAGACGTCTGCATCAAGGGCCTCTCATACATAACCCGCGAATACGAGTCAGACAGCGACAACTCCAGGAATGCCAGGAACGTACAGCAAACCGGCATGCTGGAGGACTTCTACAACAATTCCAAAAAGCTCCTGCGGAGCAACTGGGCTCTGGTGGAGATGTTAGCTTGCGCGCTCACAGAGAAAGAGACCCTTATCTGCGATGACCTGGATGCCATCTATGCAGACTACGTCTCAGGCAAAGGAGTCAAAGAGAACATGATCCCGGCAGGCTCGGGAAAGGCCGCCCAGGCGCCGTATGGTCCTGTGAATTCATAATATCCGCACAGATATGGCAATATCAAAAAGAGCATCTGCATGCAGGCAGGTGCTCTTTGAGCATGTGACCTGCATACAAATTACAATCTGCATACAGTTTGAAGATCTGCAAAGTATACATTACAAAAAAAGTAGGAAATCTGTAAAGTATACATTACAAAAAACAAAAGAAATTTGCAAAGCATACTTTTTTTATAGCTTGACTTTACGGTTAATGCGGATTTATACTGTGAGTATGGGGGAATATTATGGCAGATGATATTTCAGATGAAAGATTGCTTTCTGTTTTAAGTGTGGCTAATTCCTGGTGGCGGACGGGATCTGTCCAGCCTCAATTTTTAAAATCGTTCAAGAGAAATGCGTATTATACAGCCACAAGGGATTTCTACAGCAACATAAGGCGCATAGTAGTGTTGAGCGGCCTTCGCAGAACCGGCAAAACAACAATTGTGTACCAGATGATTGATGATTTGCTTTCAAGAGGCATTGATCCGCATCATATCCTTTTTTTCTCATATGACTCGGTTCCAATAAGACAATCCGGTTTTGAGCGTGTGTTTGAATTGTATAGAAAAACTATATGCGCAGATGATGAGTTTTACATGTTTGTGGATGAGATTCAGTTTGAAACGGAGTGGGCGCTTCAACTTAAGTCATCATACGATATGTATCCCGGGATGAAGGCATTGGTTACCGGATCTGCCAGTTCTGTGCTTGAAAAAAGAGTCAGTGAGAGCGGAGCAGGCAGGTGGAGCATTGTGAAAGTTCCGACGCTGTCATTTTATGAATACTGCGAAATGCTTGGTATTGAAAAGAGCTCTGCAGTCAATGGCCTGGATGTTTTTGGATTTCATAAATTATCCCTTCAGGACCAGACACATGTGATTCTGGGCTTGTCAGATTTGTCCATTCACATGATGAGGTATTTGCAAGTCGGAGGATTTCCTGAGCTCATCAATGTATCTGATGTGCTGTATGCCCGCCGCAAGCTGTCGGAGGATGTCATCGACAGAGTAGTCGGCATCGATCTTCCTATGATTTATGGGATAAGAAGCCGCAGCGCTCTTGACCAGCTTCTTTCATACTTTGCCCGCTGCGGATCGACTGTCCTCAATACTAGTATGATCAGCAGTCAAATGGGCATCGCCAGGGATACTGTGGAGCACTACATTTCATATCTGGAAAGCGGCAATCTTGTTGTCATATGCAAACAGCTTGATCTGACAGGCAAGAAATCCTTGAAATCCATGGACAAGGCATATTTGACGGACAACAGCATAAGATGTGCGTTGTATCCCGATATAGACATATATACAGACGAGACCGAATACGGTTATGCAATTGAAACAGCAGCATTCAATCATGTCAAATCATACTTTACATTAAAGAGTGAAGCCTATAATGTAGGCTATATCAGAGGGGCCGGCGGTTCTGAAGTGGATATCGCCGTGCAGTACAGGGGACAATACTCACAGCTGATTGAGTCCAAGATGAGAAATCATTCAGCTATAAAAGATACAAGCGGCATTGTCATATATGCACTGGAAGGCACTCCCGGATATGTCCTGACCAAGTCCGGAACGGACTTTGGCCTGACTGAGAGAGACAGTACATCACTTTACAGAATTCCTGCCACTGTGTTCCTTTATCTAACTGGAATGAAGACCTCATAGGCATTGCCTGCGGGTCGGCACGAGATGTTTCCGGCAGGCTCGAGAAGGGCCGCCCAGGCGCCGTATGGTCCTGTGAATTCATAATATCCACAAAGCTATGGCTAATACAAAAAGAGCATCTGCACGCAGGCAGGTGCTCTTTGAGCATGTATCTGTTCTGATGTTAGAAGGGAATGTCCGGGTCTTCCTTAACAGGATTATCCGGATCATCAAAAGGCCCGGTTCCGTCCGTCTCGTCCACAGGGTCGTACATATGGAACCACTCAGGGTACCAGCCGTCTGCCTCGTCTCCGAAGATATCATACATCATGTCGAATTGGCCCTTCAGATCCATGTACTCAGTGTAGGTCATCCCGTAACGGAGCTCCAGAATCTGCCGTGGAGTCATCTTTCTGATCTTCTCAGCCGTGTACCCTTCCGGCAGATGATGGCGGTAACGCTTGCGCAGGGCCAGGGCCTCCTTTTTGTCTTCTTCTGTGAGCTTCGGCTTTAAGCCGTCATCCTTGAACCCCATATGTTATGCAATGCCTCCGTGCGGATACAGGCAGTGTCTGCCTGCGGCAGACAGGACAAACGGGCGGATATTCCGCCCGTATGAATCATGATAATGCTGTTTGAACTTGGGATATGTCAAGGCCTTCTGGGTCCGGGACCGGGATGCGGATGCGGAGGCGGAGGAGTAGGTCTGGGAGGAGGAGGCGGCGGAGCAGGTCTGCGGCCGTGTGCCATGTGTACTGTATTCATCATTTAACCTCGCTTGTCTTGTGGAACGCCCGCCAGCTTTTTGGAAGGGCCTCCCTGTTGTCTGTTTGCATTATACCATGACTTAAGGGGAGAAATCAATACGGCCGGGAGGATTTTATCTGCCGGAATTTTGCGGTTTGAGACGGTCGGGTGTGCATTTTATGCGCCGTTTGCGGCAGGTTGTGCAGGAGGCTGTACATGTTGCCCCGGGTGTGGTAATATGGCGCAAATGGTGAGATATAGCAGGATTTTGCCGCGGCGGAAAACTGGTATACCTCAAATTCTAATGAAATTCAAACTCAAGCCCCGGACCCCCCGGGAGCCGTGTC